>CAYFVE010000078.1:0-11514 GCA_964346605.1 uncultured Muribaculaceae bacterium
CATAGTTACCACCACACCAGTTAGAGTCCCAACCACGGGTGATACCGATTCTGTTAGAAATAGGATTTGTCTTCTGTCCCATATTACTTATTCTCCTCTACTGTTGATGGTTTCTTGACATCGAGAACGATGGTGACGTGGTTTGAACGCTTGCGGATCCTGCCGGCGCGGCCCTGAGGGCAAGGGCGGATTCTCTTGAGTGTGCGACCTTCGTCAACCATGATAGTCTTGACATAGACGTTTCCGTTGTCAAGTTCCTTGCTCTTATCCGGATTCTTGGATTCCCAGTTCGCTATCGCGCTACGGAGAAGTTTCTCAAGACGCACGGAAGGATGCTTCTTCGAAAAATGAAGAAGATCGAGCGCGTGATTCACTTCCACACCTCTCACTGTGTCCGCTACCAGACGCATCTTGCGAGGAGATGTAGGTACATCGTTAAGCTTTGCTATTGCTGTATTTTTCTTGGCTTCCTTTAACTTCTCAGCCATCAATCTTTTACGAGCTCCCATAACTTAATTCTTTTTAATCATTACTTATTGTTGCCCGAATGGCCTTTGAAAGTTCTGGTTGGAGCGAATTCGCCCAACTTGTGGCCTACCATATTCTCAGTAATGTAAACAGGAATGAACTTGTTTCCATTATGAACTGCTACTGTGTGGCCGACGAAGTCAGGAGAGATCATGCTGGCGCGGGACCAGGTCTTGACAACCTCCTTCTTCTTGCTACCATCATTCATAGCAAGAATTCTCTTCTCCAGGGCTTCCTGGATGTATGGACCTTTTCTTAATGAACGACTCATAATCTTAATTTCTGTTTAATTACTTCTTCTTTCTTCTTTCGATGATGAACTTGTTGGAAGTAGCCTTAGGATTACGTGTCTTGTAACCCTTTGCAGGAAGACCCTTGCGTGAGCGAGGATGTCCACCGGAGGCACGGCCTTCACCACCACCCATAGGGTGGTCAACCGGGTTCATAACAACACCACGGTTGTGAGGTCTGCGACCCTGCCAGCGCCTGCGGCCAGCCTTTCCGTCAGATTCAAGATTATGGTCGCCGTTTGAAACGGTACCTACAGTAGCGCGGCAGGTTACAAGAACCATTCTTGTCTCGCCTGAAGGCAGACGAAGAATAGCGTAATTGCCTTCACGGGCGGCAAGCTGCGCGAAGGTGCCGGCTGAACGAGCCATTGCAGCTCCCTGGCCAGGGCGCAACTCGATGTTGTGTACGAGCGTACCTACAGGGATCTCTGAAAGTGGAAGACAGTTACCAAGATCAGGAGAAACACCTGAACCTGATTCTATGATCTGACCTACCTTTATTCCGGCAGGTGCGATGATGTACTTCTTGACGCCATCCTCATACTCTACGAGAGCGATGCGGGCGCTTCTGTTCGGGTCATACTCGACTGTGAGAACAGTTGCCTTCACATTGTCCTTGTCGCGGAGGAAGTCGATGATGCGGTACATTCTCTTATGTCCGCCACCACGGTAACGAACGGTCATCTGACCGGTGTTATTCCTTCCGCCTGTGCTCTTAAGAGGCTCAAGCAAAGCCTTGTACGGCCTCTTGGCTGTGATCTCGTCAAATGCGCTTATTGCCTTGTTCCTGGTACCAGGAGTCGTCGGCTTGAATTTTCTGATTGCCATTGCCTTGTCCCTCCTTAAATGTTAGCGTAGAAATCGATCTTGTCATCACCAGCAAGAGTGACATAGGCCTTCTTGAAGTGATTGGCGCGGCCGCGGAGCATTCCTGTCTTGCTGTAACGGGACTTTCTCTTTCCGTGATAGTTCACGGTGTTGACGTCCTTTACAGTAACGTTGTAGAACTGCTCTACCGCAGCCTTTATCTGAAGCTTGTTGGCATCTCTGTCAACAATGAAACCGTAACGGTTGTACTTTTCAGTCTCAGCCGTCAGTTTCTCTGTTACTATTGGCTTGATTAAAATTCCCATCTCTTTGCTCTTTTAACGGTTAGCCCTGTCTGAGAGGATGTCCTGCACGCCATCTACGAGCACCAGTGAATTGGCGTTCATAATCGCGTAAGTGTTGATTTCGTCAACAGTGATCACCTTTACCTCAGGAAGGTTACGTGATGAAAGGTAAATGTTGCTGGAATTCTCCGGGAGGACGAGAAGGACCTTGCGGTCACCGGCCTTGAGCGACTCGATGATATGAAGGAACTCCTTTGTCTTTGGAGCATCCATTGTGAATGGCTCTACGAAAACGAGCGCGTTTTCCTTTGCCTTATAAGAAAGAGCGGAGAAGCGGGCAAGTGCCTTCTGCTTCTTGTTCAGCTTTGTCCTGTAGAGACGTGGCTTAGGACCGAACACACGGCCGCCACCTACAAAAATATTAGCCTTGAGGCTGCCGTGACGAGCTCCGCCGCCGCCTTTCTGGCGACCGAGCTTCTTGGTTGAATGCGCGATTTCGCTGCGGTCCTTGGTCTTTGCGGTTCCCTGGCGCTGGTTTGCGAGGTACTGGACAACATCAAGGTAGATTGCGTGGTCGTTAGGCTCGATGCCGAAGACCTTCTCGTCAAGAACAACCTTCTTTCCGGATTCCGATCCGTCAATTTTCAATACTGGTAATTCCATAACTAAAACTCCAATGCTACATAAGAACCCTTGGCTCCGGGAACGGAACCCTTAATGACGAGAAGATTGTTCTCAGGGATGATCTTTACAACCTCGAGGTTCATGACCTTAACCCTTTCGTTGCCCATATGGCCGCCCATCCTCATTCCGGGGAATACGCGTGAAGGCCAAGATGACGCACCGAGAGAACCCGGCTTGCGAAGACGGTTGTGCTGGCCGTGGGTCGCTCCGCCGACACCGGCGAAGTGATAACGGTGGACAACGCCCTGGAAGCCCTTACCTTTAGAAGTACCGACAACATCAACGAATTTGACATCATTCATAATGTCTCCGACGGTGATGGTGTCTCCGAGCTTGAGCTCTCCTTCGAAGTCAGCCTCGAATTCGACCAACTTGCGCTTAGGAGTAGTTCCTGCCTTTTTGAAATGCCCCAACTGAGGCGCGCTGGCGTGTATCTCCTTGATTTCGTCATAGGCAAGCTGTACAGCGGCATAGCCGTCCTTTTCAACTGTACGCAGCTGCGTGACAACACACGGACCAGCCTCGATGACGGTGCATGGAATATTCTTTCCATCAGCACCGAAAACGGAAGTCATTCCGATTTTCTTTCCAATTAATCCAGGCATTGGTTTGATTAATTAATTGTAATATAATAATTTACGTTATCCCGCACATTTTTGCGGGCTGCAAATCTACGAAATATTTTTGGAATTAACAAAGTTTTCAACAACTCTGTGCCCTGATAATCAAAGAGAAATCGCTATCTTTGCAGGACAAAGAAGAACGACAAATGATGCTTCTGAACATATTCGGTTTCCTGAACTTGTCCTTCGCGGACATTGTCGACATCCTGATGGTGGCGATCTTCATCTATGTCGGCTTCCGATGGATCCGCGGTTCAGCGGCGATGAACATATTCATTGCCATCATCCTCCTGTTTGTCCTGAGGGTTGTGGTCGCCGCCTTCAATATGAAACTGATGAGCGCGATTCTGGGCACTTTCATCGATGTGGGCGTGCTTGCGCTGATCATAATATTCCAGCCGGAAGTCCGCCATTTCCTGGTGAGGTTCGGCTCGCGCTACGGGGTCTCCGGAAAAGGAGGAGCCCTGATCGGAAAACTGTTCGGCGTACAAGAGAACAAGATGGGAAGCGACACCGTCAACGAGATCGCGGAAGCCTGCCGGGCGATGTCGGCAGACAAGACCGGCGCCTTGATAGTGCTTCCAAGAAAGGACCGGCTTGAATATATAATAGAAAGCGGAGACGCTGTGGACTCAAATGTCGGAAGAAGAATAATAATGAACTTCTTTTTCAAGAATTCCCCCCTGCACGACGGCGCTATGATAATCCAGGGAGACAGGATTGTCGCCGCGCGCTGCACTCTCCCCATCACGCAGCGCACAGACATCCCTCCCTACCTTGGAATGCGCCACAAGGCTGCTTTCGGAATTTCGGAAGAAACCGATGCAGACGTAATTGTGGTCTCTGAAGAGACCGGAGGAATATCGTTCTTCAGAGGAGGACAGCGCATCAAGATCGGCAACATAAACGAACTCAAACTGCTCCTTGGAGCGGGTGGCGAGAACTCTCAGGAAGAAAAACACCCGGCCCAGGACGAAAAAGCATGATCAGGAAAATGGAGGGGATAGGAAAAGGAACAGACAGAAGGCTTGAGGGCAAACTTGGATTCGACAAGGTCAGAACCCTTGTCTCGAACAGATGTTCCACCGAATATGCAGCCGGCCGCGTCGCCTCCGAGACCTTCAGCAATGATCCGAAGGAAATCTCCGCAAGGCTCTCCCTGACCGACGAGATGAGACTCATCGTGATGTTCGAAGAGAATTTCCCTTCCAACGGCTACATCGACTGTCTCGACTTCCTGAAGCCCCTTGAAAACCAAGGCTACAACATAGACCTGCTATCTCTTGGAAAACTGCGGACGATGGTGGAGACCGTCCGCCGGCTGACAAGTTTCTTTATGTCCATCAAGGACGGAGTCTATCCCCATCTGAAGCGGATGAGCGCTCCGGTTATGAGTTTCCCTGAAGTACAGAGACGCATAGACGTCATCCTGGACAAATTCGGAGACGTCAAGGACACGGCTTCGGACAACCTCCTGCAGATCCGGAAGACCCTGAAATCAAAAGAAGGCGCGGTCTCCAAAAGGGCAAACGCCATTCTGAAGCAAGCCCAGAAAGACGGCCTTGTGGACGAGGATGCAAGCCTTTCCGTCCGGGACGGGAAACTTCTGATTCCGGTCAGCAGTTCGAGCAAGAAGAAGATTCAAGGCTTCGTGTACGACACTTCCGCGACAGGCAAGACAGCGTTCATCGAACCGGCGGAAATCATCGAATTGGAAAACGAGATATTCACACTCCACGCCGAGGAGGCTCAGGAAATCCAGCGGATCCTTGCTGCTTTCAGCGACTTCGTTCGTCCTTATATTCCGGATCTCATAAAATCCGCTGAATATATTGGCGAAATCGACTTCCTGGTAGCAAAGGCACAGGTGTCCCTCGACTTCAAGGCCGGAATGTCGGTGATTTCTCAAGACGGGGAAATGAATCTTCGCAAGGCTCGCCACCCGCTCCTCGAGAAGGCGCTGGTGAAGGAAAAGCGCCAGATAGTTCCTATTACCGTAAGGCTGACCCCTTCAAAGCATATTCTTCTGATTTCGGGCCCCAACGCCGGAGGCAAGTCTGTCTGCCTGAAGACCACCGGCCTTCTCCAGTATATGTTCCAGTGGGGTATGCTGGTCCCGACATCAGAGACTTCGGAACTGCCGGTGTTCGACCGGATTATGGTCAGCATCGGAGACGACCAGAGCATCGAGAATGACCTCTCGACGTACAGTTCCTTCCTGGAGGATATGAAGACTATGCTGCACGACGCCGATTCGAAGACCCTCATTCTCATAGACGAGTTCGGATCAGGAACCGAACCTGCGGCCGGAGGCGCCATTGCGGAAGCCATCCTCAACGAGATGGACAAACGTGGGGTTTACGGTGTCATAACCACCCACTATACGAATCTCAAACTCTACGCTTCCGGTTCCGAAACGGGAGTTATCAATGGCGCGATGCAGTTCGACGCGGCCAGAATCCAACCGCTGTTCGTTCTGGACATCGGTCTTCCCGGCAACTCTTTCGCCTTCGAACTCGCCCGCAAGATGGGTCTTCCGGAAAACATCGTCAAAGACGCCGAGTCACGCGCCGGTGATGAATTCGTCGGTATGGAGCGAAACCTGCGCAAGATTGTGCGCAACCGCCGCGCCCTGGATGAAAAACTCCAGAAGATTAAGAACACCGACAGAACCCTGGACAGCATCACCGAACGCTACCAGAAGGAGCTGGAGGGAATAAAGCAGACAAAGAAGGAGATCCTCGAACAGGCCAAGAAAGAGGCGCAGGAAATAGTGCAGGGGGCTAACAAGACCGTAGAGAACACAATCCGCACGATCAAGGAGTCCCAGGCCGAAAAGGAAAAGACCCAGGGAGCCCGCAAGAACCTTCAGGACTTCGTAGCTGCTCTCCAGATGAAGAAGGAAAAGGATCAGAAGGACCACGACGAGTACATCGACAAGAAACTCCAGCAGCTTTCGGACCGCAGGCAGAAAAGCAGGGCCAGAAAGGGGAGAATCGAAGAGGAGAGGGAGGACAACGATATCGACAAGTTCCGCGCAGGCGCGCTGAAGGTTGGTGAGAAGGTCAAAATAAAGGACAACGGAATGGTGGGTGAGATTGTACGGGTCTCCAACAAGGCAGTCACCGTAGCCATCGGCAACATTACCAGCAAGATGCCTCCTGACAAGGTGGAGCGCATCTCGTCCAATGAATACAAAGCCGCTAAAAAAGAGACGGTCAAGCCGCGTGCCGTGACAGATGATTCCGGTCTTCGCGAACGAAGGATGAATTTTTCTCCCGAACTGGATGTCCGCGGCGAAAGGGTGTCAGACGCCCTGGACATAGTCATACACTACATTGACGATGCTGTTATGCTGAACATCGGATCTGTCCGCATCATACACGGAAAGGGTACCGGAGCCCTGCGTGAAGAGCTTCAGCGATACCTGCGCACTATTCCGGGCGTAGCCTCCGTCCATGACGAACAGGTGCAGTTCGGCGGCTCCGGTGTTACGATAGTGACATTCGAATAAGGTTTGTTCCCGGCCTCTCCGGGCCGCGGAACCTGAACTGTCAACTTTGATAACTTGAATTATGAAATCTGGAAAGCCTACAGCCAGGATGAGGCTTGGAAAAATTGGAGAAGATGCAGCCTGCCGGTTTCTGACAGGAACAGGTCATCGGATAATTGAAAGGAACTGCCGTAAAGGCCATCTGGAAATCGATGTCATCTCCGTGGATGAAAACGGCGTGCATTTTGTGGAGGTTAAGAGTCGTGTCGCGCCTGCGGCCATCGCGCCGGAAGAGAACGTGACACCGTCCAAGCAGAGAAAAATCGCAGAAGCGGCGCGGCGCTACCTGCGCGGGTCGAAAGATCCAAGCCTGAACGGAGACCTTGATGTGAATTTTGACATTGTGGCGGTGACATTCGAAGGAGGAAACGAGAAGGTGGAGTGGTTCCCGAACGCCTACATCCCTATGTATTTTTGATGCGGATATTTATTGCAACCATATATGAACAACAACCGATACTGCGTGATTATGGCTGGTGGAACGGCGAACCGTTTCTGGCCAGTAAGCAGAGAATCAAGACCGAAACAATTTCTGGACATAGCAAGCACAGGCCGGTCATTCATAAGAATGACTTACGACCGTTTCTCAAAAATAGTTCCCAAGGAGAACATCCTGATCGTCACTCTGACCAAGTACGGTGAACTGGTCAGGGAGCAGATCCCTGAACTGGAAGAAAGGAACCTGCTTTTAGAGCCATACAGCCGACACACGGCACCCTGCATTGCCTATTCCACCCTTTGTATTCTCAAAAGGAATCCGGAAGCGACAATTATCGCCACTCCGGCCGACCATATCATCAACGATGAAGGCCTGTTCATCAATGCGATGAACAGTGTGGCTGAATATTCCGAAAGTCTCGGAGCCCTGATGACCCTCGGTATCACTCCTACAAGGCCGGACACCGGCTACGGCTACATCCAGATTTCAGGCGGCAAAGCCAAGGCGGGTTCCGACACTCCAGTCAAGGTCAAGACCTTTACGGAAAAACCGGACAAGGACCTGGCTGAAGTATTCTGCAAAAGCGGTGAATTCTTCTGGAACTCCGGAATATTCGTATGGAAAGCATCTGTCATCAAGGAAGAAATGGAAAAATACATTCCCGATGTCATTTCTGTCTTCAACGGCTGGGAGGAAGCACTTGGAACTCCGGCTGAAAAAAGATTCCTTGAAAAGGTCTATTCAGACTGCCCGAAGATTTCCATCGACTACGGCGTTATGGAGAAGACAGACAGAGCCTGGCTCTACCCTGGCAATTTCGGATGGTCCGACATCGACAGCTGGGACGCTCTCTGGAGCAGCATCAGCCACAAGGACAAGGAAGGAAATGCGGTCAACACCGGCAAAAGCCTTTTCCGTGAGGACAAGGACAACCTGATCATCACCGAAAACAAAAATAAGATCTATGCGATCAAAGGCCTGGAAGACTTCCTGGTAGTCGACACCGATGACGCCCTGCTGATCTGCCCACGCGACGACAAGCAATTCAAGGACTTCATCTCCTCACTGGGTATGCCAGAATACGAAGATTTCCGTTGACTCCAGGCCCGCCCTTCCCGCCCGGCCATATCTGAGACCACCGGCAAGACTACAAAAAAAAGAAATAGGGGCCGGCCATTTTGGTCTGCCCCTATTCTTTAATGCCGTCTGGCTGCTGTCAGCCAGGGTTCACTGCTACCAACTCTACCAGCCAGGGTTCTGGGTGAGGTTGCTGTCGAGGAGAATCTGACCAGCAGGAACAGGCTCCAGATAGTACTTGTCATCCCAGATGCGGTCAACAGTAGCACCGCCTGCATTGACTGCAGATGTGTTGTACTGTGACTTGTAGCCGTTTACCTGGAAGTTCTTGTCGATGGCAGAAACAGCCGCCCAGTCTGCAGGAGTCTCAAGTTTTGAATTATAGTCCTTGATCGCCTCCATTGAAGCGCCGATGTAACCGTCCGGGTTGACCTTGGTGTCAAGGTTCTTTCCGAGAGCCCATCTCATAAGATCATCGTAACGGAAACCGTCTGCCATAAGTTCGCTGCGGCGGTCACGACGGATCTCCTGAAGCAGGACATTGGCTGCCGGATCATTCGGATCCTTTGTGATTGCCACACCATTGACAGAACATCCCGTGCCTGAAACCGTTAGAGCAGGAATGCCGCCGTGATTGACACGGAGAATATTGATGGACTTGTCCAGATCCGCCTGCGTGCAGGAGCCAAGTTCGGCGCAAGCCTCAGCATAGTTTTCAAGCACCTCGGAGTACTGGAAGATCGGACCGTCGGTATCGTTGCTAGGTCCGTTCCAAGTTGCGTTGTTTTCCATTTCGGTCTTTCTTTCCCAAGCAAGGAACTTCCAGGTCCAGTAGCCTGTAGTTGAAAGAATACCGTTGACATAAGGGAGTTCAACGACCGGAAGAACGTCCTTGCAGACAGTTGCGGTCAAGCGCTCGTCCCTGTTCTCGAATATTCCGGCCATGGTCTTGTCGTCATATTCGATCATATGGACAGGAAGGCCGTCCTTGGTCGCATAGTTCTCCATCGCGCTCTTGGTAAGGCCCCAAGTCGGGGTTGAAGAGTCGCTCCAGCCATACTGCGCGTGAGCCTCCGTGATCTTTCCGCCATTGACATTGGCAAGGGTGTAGATCTTATAGAGAAGCACTTCCTTGTTATTTGACAGAGACAAAGACGTGTAAGTGGTTTTGTACTTGTCCGAGATAGCATAGTTGCCGCTGTTGATGACAACCTCCGCAGCAGTCTTGGCCTTCTTGTAGAATTCCTCAGGATGACCGCCGGAGACATTGTGATACTTCTCCCAGGCTCCCTCGTAAAGAGCGACGCGGGAAAGGAGGGCGGCAGCTACATACTTGTTGACAACATTGTCTCCGGCCTTTGCTGGCTCGTAGCAGTTGTCAACGGCAAACTGAAGATCTTCGCAGATCTTGTCCATAACAGTGATTCGAGAATCGCGGGGGCGTGTGGCCTCGGCTTCATCATTGTAGTTCACTTCCTGATCGACCCACACAACATCACCATAGGTCTTCACAAGGTTGAAGTGGTTGAGGGCTCGGAAGAACCGGGCGATGCCTCTCCAATGGTTTGCGGCAGCCTCGTCGAGATTAGGAACCTTGTCGATACGGCTTAGCATAATGTTGGCCTCCCTGATTCGGGAATATGGAGTATTCCAAGAACTGGAAGCGTTTGGTACCTGCTTGGTAAACTCTGTGAAACTCTCCGGAGTGTAATCGTCCGAAAGTGTCTCCGCATGATACTGACCCCTGGTCCAACCGCTGCCATAACTCATTTCACTGAAATGAGAATAGAACTTCCAGGAGAATGTCTGGATAGCGGCTTCAGAAGTCCAGTTTGTGGCGTCCGAATTGCTGTCCAACGGCGTTCTGTCAAGATAGTCGTTGCAACCCACAAGTCCAAGGGCGGCAACAGCAGCCAAAGCCAGTTTGAATATATTATTCTTCATTGTACTTCTTGATTTAATTGGTTAAAAAGTAATCTGCACACCACAAGACCACTGACGGTTGAACGGCATAGCGCGTCCTGCGTATCGCATATCGACACCGTTGTCGAATGTTGATGACCAACCGCCGGTAAGTTCAGGATCCATAACACCATCGACATGGTCGAAGGTGAAAAGATTCATTCCGCTGAAATAAACGCGGGCTTTCTCGACGGAAACCTTTCTGATGATATTATGTGGAAGAGTGTAACCTATGGTCACGTTCTTGACCCTGAGATATGCGAGATTGTTGAGGTACTTGGTCTGAGGAGCGAAGTTGTTGCAACCGGAGTTGCCAGGGAGACCTGCGAGAGAACCGAACGCACCGTTGATGTACGGGCGAGGGAACCTTGCGTCCTGGTTGTCTTCTGTCCAATAGTCAAGCTGGTTCTCGAAGATGTTCATCTGAGCGCCTGCAGCGTGAGGGATGAAGAGTGATGAGGTTGTCCACATATCTCTCTTGCCTACGCCTTGGAACAGTACTTCAGCGTCGAAACCGTGGAACATCGCGCCGAGACGGAGGGAATATTCATAACGAGGAAGGGCGTTGCCGATCCTGACGAGGTCGCCATGGTCGCTGATTGTACCCTTGCCGGTATCGACCTTTCCGTCCCCGTTGAGATCCTTGTACTTGATGTCTCCGGCGCCGAACTTGAATGAACCGTTCTGGAGATAGGTCTGTGACGGAGATGACGCGGCGTCTTCAGCGGATGTGAAGTACCTGTCGGTCTCAAAGCCCCAGATTTCACCTAGTTTCTTGCCTTCGTACCAACTCTGCAGAGCGCCTGTGGTGTTGTTCCACTTTGTGATCTCCGACTGTGAGTCGGCGAGGGTGAATGTGCCGTAAACTGAGAAGTCTCTGTTGAACGAATGATTGTAGTCGATCTGAAGTTCCCAACCGTTTGTCTTGAGGTCGCCGCCGTTCTCAAGAGGAGCGGAAGCTATACCTGCATAGCGGATGATTTCATTGCCGGCTACGAGCATACCGATATTCCTTCTGATATACCAATCGAAGACGACGTTCAGTTCATTGTTGAGGAAGCCGGCGTCGAAACCGAGGTTGAGAGTGCGGATACGCTCCCAGGTCATGTCTGAATTGACAGCGTCCGGAGTTGAGACTGTTGCCTTCTGATTGCCGTCAGAGCCCTGCCAAGAAGCAGTTACGGTCGACATAGTGGCTATTTAAGGATACCAGCCCTCAACGGCCTGGTTACCTACCGTATCATAA
>CAYFVE010000079.1:0-4918 GCA_964346605.1 uncultured Muribaculaceae bacterium
AGCTGTAGATATGGCCGGGACGGATAGTCAGGTCGGTGGAGACCTTGTCTCCGGCAACCATCAGGTCGGTCAGAATGCGGCCTTCGTCAAAAGCCCCGTCGTCAATTCTTGTCTGAAGGATATATCCTGTCGGGGAGGATGTCGGTTCCAGAAAGTCCGTCGTAACTTTCCAGCTTAGACGTATCTGCGATGCGGTGCCGGCAACCGGATTTGTTCGGAATGAAGTGGCGAACGAGTTGACAGGAAGAGGCTGTACGACGTACTCGCAGCCGTATCGGCTGCTCAGGAACTTGAGCATTCCTTTGTAGATCGCCCTGCTGACAGTGAACCGGAATGACGGATCCAGCCCGTACTTCATATCGGCGAAGTTCTGATGGGAAAGGAGTTCCAGCAGCATCGCCGGGACCGCAGGAGTGCGGGACTCGCTGTAGGAGCGGTCCCAGAGCCCTCTGCGGGTCCAGTCCTGATTGTAGGACGCGCGTATGTCGTCCACAAGCTGCCTCTGGACGAAGTCAGCGTACATCCTCTGCTGAAGACGGCTTTCTCCTCCAGGGAACTTGTCGCTCCCGTCACACAGAAGGGTATAGATTGAAAGTGTGCCTATTATGGAATCGTCGTTTGTTGTCCCGGCATCGGTGTGGAATGAAAATGACAGGTCGATAGGGATTCCAAGACCCTTTTCGCGGGGATTGGCTCTTGAGCCGCCGGACATCCAGTTCACCCAAGGGCCTCTGTCCGCATAGTCGGAAGTATAGTCATCCGGATGGAGGTTGAGCAGGGTGGTGTCCGCTCCGGCCCATTGCATCCAGTAGAGCGCTCCTTCGGTGAAGGAAGGCATTCCAGAGGTGGTATATTCACTTGACTCCTGGTCTTTCGTGCCGTGGGCAATCTTACCCATTCCGCCTCCGAAGCGCACCGCATCCGCGGTGACGACGGTTTTCTTTCCGCCTTCGCGTCCTTCCGGTATGCCGTTGTCCAGAATGACGCAGCCTTCGCCCCCTTTGTCGAACTCAAAGGTGCCGAGGTAGATCCAGGTGCCTCCGCCCATCTTCTGGTTGACGTGGAATTCGGAGACTCCTCCCATATGCTTCACAGTGTAATGTGCGGCGGTCGTGCTGTTTGGCAAGGACTTGTAGGAGACATAGACCGAATATTCACCCCTCTGTGGGAAGTCAGCGGTCCATCGGGCCTCCGATTTCTGGTCGTGCTTTCCTCCAACGCATTCGGCCTGCCTTGCGGTTCCCATCCGGAACGGGTTTTCGTTCTTCACGTAGAAGGGCTTGCTGTCGGCGAACCCGACGCCTGCGTCTTTCCAGGCGCCTGTCTCGGAATATCTCCCCTCAAGTCTTACGGTCCTGCCCCGGCCTTCCTTGAAGGCAGGATCATTGTCGGCTATTATCTCCGTTGTCTGGGTATCGCGCTCCCTTGGAGTCATTACATAAGCGCCCGCATTCTCAAGCATCGGGATAAGGAATGGAAGGACGTAACTTTGCGTGTACATATCCTCTACAGTCTGGAATACGGGCGCGCGCTGCCATTCCCACCGTTCGGTCTTTTCTTCAAAATAGCGTCCGTGACTCTGCCACAGGGCTATGTTCCTTCCGGTCATTCCCTTGTTGAAGTCCTGTTCCCCCACATTCCGGACGAACTGGCTGCGGGACCGGTGGTCTGTGGTTCTGAATTTAGTATGTATCGGCTCGCCGCTGTCACCGATATCGGGAACGATGTAGTCCGCAAGTTTGTTGTTGCCGACATAGATTTCTCCGACACTGCTTTTCTTGTAGGCTTCCGGCATCAGTTCCTTGATGTTGTCCTTGAACCATTTCACATCCGATGTTCTCCAGGGGTAGTCTCCGAGGCTGGATGTAAAGTGAAAATCCAGAGAATTACCTCTGCTGACTATCTTTTTGGCGCTCAATCTGGTATAGACCGTTGTCCTTCTCTGCATCCGGACTTCAAGGGAATCGATTGCAGTTTTGAAGACTTTCACATTCTGTGCGCTAAGATCAAGCGTGGACGCGGCGATCGATGCAAGGATCAGTGTTTTTCTTAATATGTGGTTCATACGCCTCTTTTGTTAGTTCAGGATTGTCTCCTCATTTTAAGGATATCTATTGTCAGGGTTATGACTGAAGAGATTGTCAATGCTAGAAGATCGGCTTTCAAGTCCGCAAGGTCGCAGCTTCTGTACTTTATCAGAGACTGGCCGAATTCCGTTCCGGCTGCAACCAGGCTGCCCAGCAGGAATACCACTGTCACTCCCAGCAATGCCTGCCAAGGCTTCTTCGTAAGATAGTCGAATGCCATAAATCCGAGAATCGGGAACGGAAAGAACATACAAAAATGCACAATCTTGTCGGTCGGGATCCCTAAATAACTCCACTTTACAGACGGGAAGTTGTCGAACCGGCCGAAGCACAGGTAGGCGACCGCACCGAGGTAGATGATGAACAGGATGAGAGTGATGATATTGCGCTTGCTCATTGGAAAAGGGATGTCTTAAAGTGATTGCATGTCGTTCAGCCTGCGATAGTGTCCTCCCAGTTCAAGGAGTTCCTCGTGCCTGCCCCTCTCTACGATCTTCCCTTCGTGCATAACGATGATTTCGTCTGCATTTCTGATTGTGGAGAGGCGGTGCGCAATGGCTATTGTGGTTCTAGTTGACATCAGCCTGTCAAGAGCTTCCTGAACTGTCTTCTCTGACTCGGTGTCAAGCGATGCTGTCGCCTCGTCGAGAATCAGTATCGGAGGGTTCTTCAGGATGGCCCTTGCAATGCTGATCCTCTGCCTCTGCCCTCCGGAAAGCTTGACTCCACGGTCTCCGATGTTGAACTCATAGCCGCCTTCCTTCTCCATAATGAAATCGTGGGCATTGGCAATCTTGGCCGCTTCGATGACCCTCCCGATTCCAGCGTCCTCGACTCCGAAGGCTATGTTGTTGAATATCGTGTCGTTGAATAGGATCGACTCCTGGTTGACGTTGCCGATCAAATTGCGTAGTTCGGATATTCGCAAATCCCTGATGTCCGTCCCGTCGATGCTGATTGTGCCGGATTCCGGATCGTAAAATCTTGGAATAAGATCCACGAGGGTGGTCTTTCCAGCTCCGGAAGCGCCAACGATGGCGATTGTCTTTCCCTTGGGGATGTCGAGGCTTATGTCGTCCAGAATCATCTTCTGGCCGTCAGGATAGCGGAAACTTACGTGGTTGAAGGAGATGACGTCCTCGAATTTTCCCAGATGCTTAGGATCGGAAGATTCGGTGATATTGTTCCCGGCATCGAGGATCTTGTTGATCCTTTCCATCGATGCCATTCCCTTAGGGATGGCGTAGCCAGCTTTGGCGAAATCCTTGATCGGGTTGATGATGCTGTAGAGAATCACCATATAATAGATGAATATGGCGGCATCGATTACCTCGCTTCCATTGAGTATCAGGTAGCCTCCGAAGAAAAGTGCTATCGTGATCAGGACGGTGCCGAGGAATTCGCTGACAGGGTGGGCCAAGGCCTGACGCATCGAGACACGGCTTGTCTTTCGGCGCATCTGCTCAGTGACGCCCTCGAACCTGCCGGACATCTTCTTTTCGGCGATGAAAGCCTTGATGATCCTCAGGCCTCCGAGAGTCTCTTCAACCTGTGACATGACATCGCTCCACAGGTTCTGCACATCGAGGGACTTGCGCTTGAGATTCTTTCCTATAACTCCCATTATCCACATCATAAGGGGGGCGAAGATGATCGTGAACGCCGTCATCTGCCAGCTTATGAATATCAAGGCTATGAAATAGATGACGATCAGGATGGGGTTCTTGATCAGCATCTCCAGTGAGCCTGCGACTGAATTCTCGACCTCGTTGACATCTCCGCTCATACGGGCGATGATGTCTCCCTTCTTCTCTTCGGAGAAAAAGCCGAGAGGAAGAGCCAGGATCTTGTCGTAGATCTTCATCCTCAGACTCTTGACCACACCTGTCCTGATCGGAATCATCACTGCGGATGAGCCGAAGTAGCAGGCTGTCTTGAGTGCGGTCATCAAAACCAGGAATACGCAGAGGGCCGCAAGGACCGTCAGTTCCCCGTGCTCTGCGATGCTCATCTCAAGAGAGTGGTAGATGTTCTGCATGAAGGCGTTGCCCATATCCTTGAAAGGCAGATGCCATACATCGCTCCACGGGGTGAACGAGTAGACTTTGTCGGTCATTCGGAAAAGGATCCTGAGCATCGGCACAATCATCGCGAAAGAGAAGATGTTGAACACTGCGGAAAGAATATTCAGCAGCACCGACCCCCATAGGTATTTCTTGAAAGGCGCGATGTAACGCCTCATCATTCTCATAAATTCCTTCATCGTCACATTATTTTTCCAATCCAGTGGAAGATTGTGAAAATCCTCTTCCTCAGGACATCATAGTTGAGGCTCAGGGCATCGTCACTGGTCTTGTTCGTTTTCATAGTGATTCCGGAAGTGAAAACTACGCACACCGCACCATTCTGATTGAACACCCTCTGGTCACCGATTTTAGAATGAAACATCTCGGTGAAGCCTTTGCTTCCGTAGTAGTCGAATCCGAGGTCAAGGCCGAGGCCCTGGTTTTCGTTCGCCCTTCTGAGCTCGTACCTGTACTGTCCGTCGCTCAGCATGATAAGATAGTCCTTCCTGCCTTTGTTGACAGGGGAAAGAGTGCTTCCGAGTATGTCCAGAACCACGGTGGAGTGGATCTTGGCCGGAGTTATCGTTTCTCCGCTCACGGGATCCTTCAGACGGCCGCGGCTGATGTCGTCCCAGAGCGCTTCCGCTCCGGCTGAATTCTTCTCACGCGCGTCCAGCGCCACGAAAATTATGTTTCTTGGGTAGGACCTGCCCAATTGCTTCATCTTGGCGAACATATCAGCGATGCTGAGCATCGCTACCACAC
>CAYFVE010000079.1:4932-11462 GCA_964346605.1 uncultured Muribaculaceae bacterium
AACTGTCATAGTGAGCCGTCACGATAATGTAGGTTTCCCTCAGCCCCTTACGCTCTCCGGGCATAAAGCCCATGATGTTGTGGCCGATCTTTGTGCCTTCAGAGTCTTCCAATGTGAAAGAACGGCTGATTCTGCCGCCGATTGGCATCAGGCCTGCGCCGCTGAATCTTCTGGCGATCCAGAATGCAGCTTCGCTGGCACCTCTGGTGCCGGTCTCTCGTCCTTTGAAAAGTGTGTCCGTCAGAAACTCGACCTGACTCTGGAGTCCCTCCGCCGTAATGATCCTTTCGGCGTTTCTGCCGGAAAGGACGTACTTGGCGCTCTGTGCGGAGAGTCCCTGGAAAGCAAGGATCAGAAGGAAGAATATGAAAATTTTACGAGTTTTCGTCTTCAAGGCACGATATTTATTATCTTTGTAATCCACAAAAATACGTATTTTAGCCATTATTCTAAAATTTATTTAAATGAAAAGGCTGGCGCTCATCCTGATGATTCTCCTTGGCTCCGCATTCGTTTCGAATGCGCAGTATGACAAGGATGTCTTTATGTTCAGGGGCCGCCAGGCGCTTGCGGAGGGCAGATATTCGGATGCCATCGGACAGTTCAATGTCCTTGCCAGGCTCGATACTTCCGACAGCTGGATCTTCTTTTACAGAGGTATCGCGAAGTACAACCTGGGTGATATCCGCGGGGCTTATTCTGACTTCGACGTTTCCGTCCGCGTCAACCCTGTATTCACCAACGGCTATCATTTCAGAGGGCTGGCTCAGAGCCGTATCGGAAAATATGATGACGCCCTGGCCGATTTGGAGACTGCAATCTCCCTCAGGCCGGGACTGAACGGCCTTTACTTCAGCCGCGGCGTGGTCTTTTTCCTCGCCCAGCAGTTCGACAAGGCTGTCGAGGATTTCGACAGATACATCAAAAAGGACTCCAAGGACCCGTCAGCTTTCTTGAACAGAGGCGCTTCCTACCTTTTCCTTAAGGACACTACGAATGCTTTGTCCGACTACAACAGGGCTATCAGGCTCAACCGTTTCGACCCGGAAGGCTACATCAGGAGAGGCCGCGTCTATGCCCTTCAGAAGAATTACAAGGAAGCCATATCGGATATGGACAAGGCGATTTCCCTTGACTCCACCAGCACCTTCGCTTATTTCAACAGGGCGCTGATGTTCTATGAGACGAACGACCTTAATTCCGCAATGATGGACCTGAACAGAGTCCTCAGAGATGAGCCGGGCAATGCCCTGACCCTGTACAACCGCTCTCTTGTCAGCGCGCGAGTCGGGAATTTCGAGGACGCACTCTCGGATATGGACAGAGTCATAAACATCAATCCCGATAACGTCCTCGCATACTACAACCGCGCGTCCTATTTTGTTCAGATGGGCCGCTGGCTCGACGCCCTGGACGACTACGACAAGGCCATCGAACTCTATCCGGACTTCGCAAAGGCGTACCTGAACAGGTCTTATGTCAAAATTATGCTAGGACGTACCAAGTCTTCGAAGCAGGACTACGATATCGCCCAGAAGAAGGTGAGTGAGTATCGGAGTTCCGAGGCCGGATCGTTTGCGGACACCACGAAGAAATACAGTTCACTTATTGCTCTGGATGCCGACTTTGCCAAGAAAGGCTTTGACAACGAACTCCTTCAGAACAGTGACATCAACATCAGGCTCAAACCGTTGTACAAATTCAGCCTCTCTGCTGAGAAGGACAACGGGACGGTCGCGCTGAGCCGTCATTTCGAGAATCCACTGATCAATAAGTTCATCTCTGATTCGCCGATCAATATGGCGATATCCAATTCTGATTCCATACCTCTTCCAAGGTTCGAGCACGGCCTTGAGGCTTCGATTTATGGAGACACTTACCTGGCCGCAGGAGACCCAAAATCCTTGACGGATGCCGACAGGGCATTCATCCGGGGGCTCTATGCTGTCCAGTCGAAGCAGTACGCCCAAGCTCTGACCCAGTTCGACAAAGCCATCGAAGCATCCGCGGAAGGAAAGTATTCTGAATACTACAAAGCCTTCTATCACATCAACAGAGGAGCCCTGAGAGCTGAGATGATTGACTTCATCTCTTCAATAGAGAACAATGTCCAGACCCTGACGATGGACGACCAAGGCACCACAAGGGCCCGTGTCCGCGATCAGGTCAGCAGGACATACGACTATTCGGAAGCCATCGAGGATATGCTGGCTGCCGACAGGCTCCTGCCGGGAATCCCTTACATCTACTTCAATCTGGGCAATTTATACTGCCTCTCGTCCAAGTTCGTGGAATCTGTGGACAATTACACAAAGGCAATCGGCATCTATCCGTATATGGGCGATGCCTATTATAACAGGGGTCTTGTCCTTATTTATCTGAAGGACAAGGAGAAGGGCTGCATCGATCTCTCCCGTGCCGGCGAACTTGGCGTTGGAGATGCCTACAGCGTTATTTCCAAGTATTGTGAGGAGGAACAGAACTGATGCTGAAGTTCCTTAGCCTTTCGAGCGGAAGCAGCGGCAACTGCTATTTCCTGACTGACGGGAAGTCCGCCCTGCTGATTGACGCAGGCGTCAGCCTAAGGCGCCTTAAGAAGGCTCTGACTGAAAAAGGTCTTGGTCTGGATTCCTTCCAGGCCATTCTTGTTACTCACGACCACCTTGACCATATACGGCATTTGGGTTCCTACTGCAAACACCTGAAGAAGCCTGTTTACGCCACCCGTATCCTGCACGATGCGCTGATGAGACATTCCTTCACCAGGGACTGGATAGGGGACTGCAGGTGTTTTCTTGATGAAAACCCTACGGTTGTCCCGGTTTCATCCGTCCAGTCGGAGTGCCCGGAAGTCAGCTATTTCATAGTGCCGCACGATGCGACTCAGACCGTCGGATACTTCATCAGATGGAACGGCACCGGATTCTTCCTGATGACAGATGCCGGACGTGTGACTTCAGAGGCCCTTGGGTATGCTTCAATGGCGGATGCTGTCGTCTTCGAATCGAACTATGATATGGGGATGCTTATCGGAGGGTCGTACACGCACGAATTGAAGATGCGGATATGCCGTGGGAACGGCCATCTCAGCAACGAGGAGTGCGCTGATGCAGTCCTAAAATTCTGGCATCCTGAACTGAAGAATCTCTTCCTTTGCCACCTGTCGGAGAACAACAACACTCCGAAACTCGCTTTTGAGGCCACTGCCGCAGCCCTCAGAAGCCTTAAAACACCAGACGGCAATTCCGCCAAAGAAAGCACAAATCTCCAGACCCTCCCTCGCACCTCCGCCTCTCCTTTCTTCATCCTTTAGCCCTCATTCTTTATTCTATATTCTTTTCCCTCATCCTTTAGCCCTTAGCCTTTAGCCAGGAATGAAATGTTCCATAAGTATCCGGTAAAATCATTATTTGGTAAATTTTTTTCAGGACGATACATGACGCGTGACACGTATCTTATTGATTAATAATTATTTATAAAACACACCCTTCCTGTTTCGGAGATGTGATTTTCGTAATCGACTGTTAATTAGCAAGATATGCATCACGCATCGTGGTCGATCGTGGTGGGTAGATTGATTATCTGTGGTTGTCACGCGTCGTGGTCAATCGTGGTGGGTGGATTGATCATCTGTGATTGTCACGCATCGTGGTCAATCGTGGGTAGGTGGATTGATTATCTGTGGTTGTCACGCATCGTGGTCGATCGTGGTGGGTGGATTGATCATGTGTGATTGTCACACATCGTGGTCAATCGTGGGTAGGTGGATTGATTATCTGTGGTTGTCACGCGTCGTGGTCGATCGTGGGGTGGGTTGATTGATTGTCTGTGGTTGTCACGCATCGTGGTCGATCGTGGGGTGGGTTGATTGATTTCCTGTGGTTGTAACAGGTTATTTTTGATCGTGACCGGTTGTGTCGGTTTTGGGCTTTTAATGGTTGTTATCGGTTATGAAGTTTTGTTGTGGGTGCGATTGTGTAGATTTGGTCTTGCGCAAGGAGCCTGACGTATGTGGAAATGTTCGGGAAATTGACTAGATTTGAGAAATAAAATGATAGCAGAATGGGAAAGTACAATTTCGATGAATTGACGCAGCGTCGAGGGACAAACTGCGTGAAATGGGATGCTGAAAGCCCTGCTGGTCCTGTCGGAGCGGATTTGATACCTCTTTGGGTCGCAGATATGGATTTCACTGTAGCACCGGCCATACGCAAGGCGGTGGAGGACCGGGCCGCTCACGGGATATTCGGCTACACTCACATACCTGAGAGTTACTACCAGAGCGCGATTGACTGGTGGCGCCGCCGCAGAGGTTGGCATACCGAGAGGGAATGGTACATCCCGATCGACGGACTTGTGCCTGGAATGTCTGTTGTCGCTACAGCCCTGACTAGGTACGAAGTCAATGCCGCGGGCGAAGTCGTCGAAAAACCTGACGGCGGTAAAGGCCCTAACGGTGAACTTCCCAAGATGATCATCCAGACACCGGCCTACAACTGCTTCTTCTCCAGTGCGAGGAATACTGGATGTGAACTCCTCGAGAACCGTCTGATCTACGACACCGAAGGCGACAGGCCGACCTGGTACATCAACTTCGAGGACCTGGAAAAGAAAGCCTCCGACCCGATGACGAAACTCCTGCTTTTCTGCAACCCTCATAATCCTTGCGGACGTGTATGGCCTGGGGAAGACCTTCAGAAGGTCGCCGATATATGCCGCCGCAACGGAGTGGTCATCATCAGTGATGAGATCCACTGCGAACTCGAAATGCCGGGCTACCATTTCACTCCGATTGCGATGTTCGACCAAGACAATGTCGTTTCAATGAATTCTCCGAGCAAATCCTTCAACATCGCCGGTCTGGGAATATCCAATCTTATCACCAATAACGCGGACTGGCGCCGGCAGATAGACAGGGTCATCAACATCTGGGAGCACTGCGACCTCAATCCTTTCGGTGTCCTTGCCCTCCAGGCCGCTTACAACGAGGGTGAAGACTGGCTTAAGGAGCTCAATGAATACCTTTATTCCAACTACCTTTTCCTTTGCAGTTTTTTCGAGAACGAACTTCCGGACATCCCTGTATCCCGGCTCGAAGGAACCTACCTTGTCTGGATCGATGTCAGATCCCTCGGCAGGCCTGCCCTGGACATCGAAAAGGACCTGATTGTCAATGACAAGGTCTGGATCAACGGAGGAGCCATGTACGGACTTGACGGCTTTATGCGCATCAATATAGCCTGCCCTCGCGCGCGGCTGGAAGAGGGACTCAAACGCATTGCAAACGGATTTAAAAGAATCAAGGGATGAATATTCAAAGAATCGCCGCGCTCCTTTTGCTTCTCGTAACGGTCTCCTCTTCGGCGAAGTCAAGTAAGTCTGACTATGACGGACTCGACCTTGACAGGACCTTGAGGACTGACTATATCTTCAGCGGCACAGACAAGACGCAGGAAATCGCCCTCGCACAACTCCATGTACTGGAAGGCTGGGCCGGCAGGCGCGTGAATATGAATGAAACCCTGCTACGGGGCAACGGCCAGATTGAAATGAGGGTTATGGACAGTGGAAGCGGAGAATTCGACAAAGTCGTTTACCGCAACTCCTTTTCGACCCTTTTTCAGGAATGGCAGGCGACCGAGGAAGCGGCAGGGACACGCCGGTCCTTCGAGAATTCTTTCCTTCTGCCTATGCCTTCCCGCACAGCCAGAATCACAGTCCGCCTCTATGACTTCCACGACAGAACCGTGTGTGAATTTTCCCATATCGTGGATCCAGGAGACATCCTGATCCGTCCGGAAGGATCTGCTCCTGTCCCTCACGAGTGGATATGGAAAGGAGGCAGCGACCTGTCTGAAGAACTTGATCCAGAGAACCGTATTGATGTGGCCATTGTTGCGGAGGGCTAGACAGAGGCTGAAATGGATAAGTTTATGGCCGATGCCGGTACCGCTATGGAGAGCCTCTGGGCCCACGAACCCTTCGGTTCCTATAGGGACAGGTTCAACATCGTCTGTGTCAAAGCACCTTCCGCTGACAGAGGAGTCAGCGTTCCGGGTAAGGGAGAATGGAAGAACACAGCCATCGGCTCGAACTTCGACACCTTCTACTCTGAACGCTATCTCACCACCTTGAATCTTTTCAGACTCCACGATCTCCTTGCGGGGATTCCTTACGAACACATAATCATCCTTGCCAATACAGACACCTACGGCGGCGGGGGAATCTTCAATCTATATACTCTGACGACTGCGGGCCATCCTGCCTTCAAGCCTGTCGTGGTCCACGAATTCGGACACAGTTTCGCTGGTCTTGCAGACGAGTACTACTATGACGACCAGTATTCGGAGTACTATTTTCCTGACACCGAACCGTGGGAACTTAACATCACAACCCGGATGGATTTCTCTTCAAAGTGGGAGGCAATGGTAGGAAAGAAGTATAGTGTGAGTGATGGCAAGAAGGTTGAGGTGGGGCTTCTGGAGGGCGCCGGCTACCAGTCGAAGGGTGTATGGAGAGCAACGGAGGAC
>CAYFVE010000080.1:0-11372 GCA_964346605.1 uncultured Muribaculaceae bacterium
CCGGAGGTTCTACTTCAGCAGAAGACCGTAACAATGTCATTCACGTTCGTGCCGTGCGCCAAAAACAATAAACCCCATAACGCAATAAAGTAACACTTACGAACAAACAAGCCAGCTTCCGATAGAAAAGAAAGTTGGCTTGCTTGTTTCATATCGCATCATACATCAAACGAAGTATTCTTGTGAACCTTCCCGATAACAAACAAGACACAAACCGCTCCCGCGGGATTCAACCGGAGACAGAAGAAAAATACCGTCAAGCAATCGAACTATATCGCTCTACCCGGTTGCCCTGTGCGGAAATCTGCCGTATCTGCAAAGTGACGACAGCGGGATTCCGACGCTATCTCTCCTTGTACCACCGTCCCCTGCTGCTGGCACGTTATGACATCATTTGCAGCAAGGAAGAAGCCGTCCATATCAAGTTGAATCAGCTTCGCGGACAGTTTCCTGCCACTCGTGCCAAATACAAGGAGGCCATCGAGGCATGCGAAAGTCTGGACTATATCGAATGTAATGTCTCGCAAATCGCCTGTCATTTCGGGGTAAATGGTACAAATCTCGGCAGGCAGTTACGTACGCATTATCCCGGAATCATCGAATGGCGCGAGAAAGTACGCCAAAGATTAGGCATAAGTGACAATCTGCCGCGCGGCACGCGGAAAGTGTGTAAGGAACAGTATGCCGAAGCAGTAAAACTGTTGCGTGCCGACCGTTATATCACGGTTCAAGAGGTCGCCGAGCGTTGCAACGTCTCCTACTCGGGATTGGAACAGCACTTGATATTCTACCACAAGAAGTTGGTCGAAAATCGCATCAAGATAAGAGAGCGGGCTGTAAGACAGCAACGCAAAGGCAAGATAACGGGACGAGGGACACTTCATGCTCCTACCCTTGAAACTATCACGAAATACGCAGAAGCATTGCACTTGTACCGTACTACACCCATGTCTGCCCGAAAAATAGCCCAACAGGCCGGCGTATCAATAAGAGGTTTCTACAACTACCTACAAACCTGGCACAAGGAGTTGGTTTGCGATCGGAAAGGCATCCCGTACGAGGAGGGTAAGCCCGTGGACTGGTCGTCCGTCCGGAAATATAACCCTGCCACTGCTGCCAAATACGCTGACGCCATAGCCCGACTGAAAGCTGGTGGAAAGACTATGGCAGAAGTAGCCGCTGAGTTTGGCCTGCATCCCGAGTGCTTCCGGCACTACCTCAAGGAACATGAACCGGAGCTGCAGGCAAGTCTTGGTATGATTAAAACGGACAAAGGAGAAGTGATGTCGCACCATAGCATGGGGAAATATGCCGAAGCCCTACAGCTATACTCTACGACAACCGAAAGCATAAAGTCGCTGGCGCGGCGATTCGGCTTCAACGACTGTTCATTTGGACAGTTCATAAGAAGACATTTTCCCGAACTACACGAACAGCACCAAAAATTGGTACAACAGACGAAAAAGACTGATTGAAGTTATACGTCACAGGGACTGGTTCATGACATCTATGAGCCTATTTTTTTCTTTTCGCTGCATGAAATCTCCACTTTTATCGTACATTTGTAGATGCTCAAGAAAAATTGCAGCAATATACAAATAAAATCAGCAACTGTTACTTCCTTGTTACCTACTACTGCATATTTAATCTTAAATTGTTTATTTACAATATAATACTGCTATATATCGGTTAGTGGACCACCAGTCTTGAATATGGTCGCTCGTGGCAGATCAGCGGACGCTGGAAACTGGAGACATCCATCGCGGCGGGCTGGATGTCCACTGGCTACGACTTTTACGAAGGGGTGCAGCAGGACAAGCATCTTGTTTACAAATACAGCGGCCGGTATATGTGGCTAGGTCCGACGAAACTGAATGTCTCGTTCGCATATTCATTGTTCAAGAGACGTAAAAACAGGAGGGAAGAAATACGATGATACGGTCAGGGGCGGCATATTCAGGGATATTCTTCATTGTCGCGGCTGTTCTGCTCGCCGGATGCGAGAGAAGGCCGCTTGAGGAGTTCTACACCCCGACATGCAAGGTAGTGTTCCGCGTGGACTGGTCGAAGTTCCCGGAGGTACCGACCGGAATGACGATGTACTTCTTCCGCGAAGGGGATGAAGCCCCGAGAGTGGTGACAACCTCCGAAGTCAGGGAGACCTCGGTCAATCTGGAGGCAGGCAACTACAGGATGTTCCTTATCAACCAGAGTCCCGGAGAGTTCGGAAGCGTTTCATTCGTGAATATGAATCTGTTCGAGGACAGTGGAGCCAGACTTGAGGAAATCCCGTCCACTTGGTTCGGCAGGACTTCGGATCCTGTCGGGCACGACCCTGAGAACATCGGAGAAGCGGATTTGGGCTACTTCTCCATCACTGAAGAGGACGTTGAGAGATATCAGGAAGCATACAAGGAATGGAATGTCGACAGGAGTTCGTCTGCAGCCGCCCAAAAAGTTGAATTGACCACCAGAAGCATCCAGCTGGAAGCCGGGAATGTCGTTTCCGAATTCTGGGTTACCATCTACGCCGACAGGGCGGATGTGCTTTATTCCGTAAGGGCGGCGATAACGGGAATGGCGATGGACTACGGCCTGACGCAGGGCAGGACCCTTCATTCGACGGCAACTCAACTTATGGAAAACTGGACGCTCACTATGGATGACGAAATCAACAGGGTCGGACACTTGGACGGTATAATTCCGACCTTCGGCCTCCCTGACGGAGTCACCCAGACAGCCGGGAGAGACTCCTCGCTTAATGTCGCCGCCCTTCTGCTGGACAAGTCAGTGTATGACTACAAATTCAGCGTTGGCGACAAGATTGAGGTGCTTCCCGGACGACCGGGTTACAAATATCTGCTCAGGCTTGTCTTCGGATCAGTGTTCTCCCCTGCCGTGGAATTTCCCGACATTCCGCTTGAGGGCCGGATTTCCAGCGGCTTCGATGCGATTGTGGAAGACTGGGAAGACGGGGGGACGGTTGATATCGGCTTGTGACTTAGAATTTACCAAAACATTATATAAAACATTTAAAACCAATTATTTCATTATGAAAAAGTATCTGCTTTTAGCCGTTTCGGCAATCCTGGCGTTCGGAGCTTGCTCCAGAAATGAAGCCTTCCTCAACGAGTCTGAGGCAAATGCTGTCCAGTTCAGCACTTATGTTCCAAAAAACGTAACGAAAGCTGGCGAGCCCGGCTCGATCACCAATGCCAAGCTTCTCGCCGAGAAGGGCGGATTCGGTGTCTTCTCATTCTACACGGATGCTTCTGAATATTCATCCGCATCTGTCCCTAACTTTATGTACAACCAGCTGGTTTCAAGATCCTCTTCGGACACCACTGTATGGACATATTCTCCTGTGAAGTACTGGCCTAACGAGGATGCCGCCAACGGCAACGGAGGCGTCGGGACCGACCGCCTTTCATTCTTCGCCTACGCACCTTATGTCGGTTCCTTTACATCAAGCGAGACAGAGGGTGTCACAGGCCTTTCCGCCAACACGGATGCAGGTGATCCTAAGGTTCTCTACACGATTGCGGATGATCCTGCGAATGTGGTTGATCTCCTCTGGGGTGTTGACAAGACCACGGGTCTGCCTCTTAAGAATCTTACAAGGCAGCTGGTAAATCAGAAGGTAATCTTCGATTTCAGGCACTCCCTTTCAAGGATGAATATTCAGATCCAGGGAGAATTCGACAATGGTGGCCTTACATCTGGAGGCTCTCTCGACTCGAATTCAAAGATTACCGTCGAGAGCGTAGTCATCACCGGCGCTTTCGTAAGGTCTGGTGTGCTGAATCTGAACAACACCACTCCGAACACCCCTCTCTGGGAGACCGAGGCCCCGGCTGCTGCCCAGACCATCACAATCTCCGGCAATCAGCTGAATGCAGTTATCAAGGATGCGGGAGCAGTCGCTGCGGCGTCACAGCCAGTCGGCATCACCGACGAGACTCCAAAGAACCTCTATGCGTCTGACGACAACTTCCTGACCTTCATCCCTTCCAACAGCTCGATCTCAAAGGTTGAGATTGTCTATTATGTCACCACAGACGACCCTGCTCTTTCAGACGGCTACATCAGAGTCAAGAACAATATCATCAAGGAAGGCTTTTCAATCGCTCCTGAGGCAGGAAAAGCTTACACGCTTCTTCTCAAGCTTGGAATGAACACCGTCAAGATGTCCGCGACGGTCAATGACTGGACGAGCGAATCTTCGTCCTCAAGTGTGAATCTTCCTCTGAACGAAGCGGGAGACTAGTTCCGTCAGGGTTTTACCAAGGACTTCACCTTCACAGTTGTTTATGGGCGCGCGGACAAGTATGCTGAACAAGATACGAGGGACGCTTGCGATGGCTGTTGCAGTCATCGCGGCGTTCTGTTTCGTGCGCTGTTCGAAAGACGTCGTCTGCCAGAAGGAAGACTCCGGGATTCCGATCTCATTCGGAACCTATGCCGGAAGACTGGCTTCAAGAGCCAGCGACACCTATTTCGTGGGCGGCCCGGTCATCCCTGCCGGAACTTCTTTCGGTGTTTTCGCTTATTATCACAACAACTCGACTTTCGATGAGGATATGGCCGCTGGAATCTGCACGCCCCGGTTTATGTTCAACCAGAAGGTGACCAATTCAGGTACTCCGGAGGTTCCGGAGTACACATATTCGCCAGTCAAGTACTGGCCTGCCGAGGATGCCGTCAGAAATAACGGAGGCAGAGGCACTGACCGCCTCTCATTCGTCGGCTATTATCCTGATTGCGAAAGTTCCGGCCTGACGGTTGAGACCACAGGCTCTGATTCTTCTCTTCCAGTATTCTTTTTCACCGTCAACGATGACCCGTCAAAGCAGGTGGACTTCCTGCTGTCGGACCTTAAGAAAGACCTTACAAGGCAGAGTGTTTCATCAAAGGTCGAACTGAAGTTCCGCCACATGCTCTCCCAAGTGCAGTTCAATGTTGTCGCCAACGATGACAGGTTCTCCGTGAGAGTTGATTCCATCCGGCTCGACCATGTCTATAACAATGCCGTTATGAATGTGGGAAGGACAGCCGCCGGGTCAGTCTGGGAAGTGAACCGTTTGTCCCTGGCGTTCCACTCCATCTCTTCCGGACAGGTGCTTCTGGAACTTCCCCAGACTCTTTCTGAGGAGGTCGAAACGGAAGGTGTGCATTTTGTCAAGAGGACAAGGGTCCGCCTGAAATACACGATGAAGGACAACAGCAGGGAGAACTGGAGCATTACCCAGATGTTCGAAAAGGACATGTCCACGGAAGAGGTTCCTGAATGGCGGCCGGGATGTCGCTATGTCTATAACATCTTGGTCAGCCCTGATGAGATCATCTTTTCGGCCGATCTGGCCAACTGGCTCAATTCCAACACAAGCATTACTGTAGAATGATGCGTAGAACTACTGTATATTCATTTGCCGCGCTGCTCACGCTAATCCTTTCCACCTCCTGTGGGAAGGAATGTGTCCGCAAGGATGCTTTTTTGGATGAATATATCGGGTTCACTATGTCCGACGAGGATTTTAGCGAAGGGACCAGGGGCCTGATGGGTGGCGGCGCAATTCATTCTTCCGGCAACAAGATCAAGATATACGACCTTCTCAGTGGCTTCGACGGTGAGATCAACGGCAGAGCATGGACGGATGATTCAGCCTACATCGATGACTGGATTGTCTTCGCCGGAGATGCGGTTGAAGAAGCCTGGAGAAATGTCTCAGGCTATCACTATCCATGGCCAAACTCAGGCAGCCACAGATTCTTCGGCTGGCTTTCGGAGGACGCCGCGACTGAAAGCGCGGTCGTCAGGGCCTCCGACCTTTTCGGTGCCGAACCTGTCCTCAATCCGGACAACGAGCTGACTATCAGCACTCTGACCCTGACGAACGATTCTCCCCAGTTCGATTTCATCTACTCCGATGTTGTCCATCGTCTGGCAGGGACGTCAGGCTACACAGCCAAGGTCCCTCTGAAGTTCCGCCATCTGTTTTCAGCCTTCAGTATGTCCGTTGAAAACGCTATGGAGAATCCGGTGACGATCCGGTCCGTTGAGCTAGAAGGCTTGAGGAACCGCAATTCCGGCACGATAAGTTTCAATGATGCTACTGTGGTGTCACTGGGCGCTCCGACGGTCGGTACAGGATTTTTCGCAACCGACAGGACTCCTGTCACCCTCGCCGCAAAGACCTCATCCTCTTCAGAGAAGCTTGATGTCATCACTTGGCAGAAGAATCCTTCTTCCTGGACCACCCGTCTGATGTGGCCGCAGACATCGTCCCAGATTTCTCCTTCCAACCCCAAAAACGGAGATTTCTACGAGTCTTCCGACTCTATCATTGTTGTCAACTATTCATTGGACGCCAGGAACTACACCACGAGGCTGAAATTTCCTGCCGCTTCCTGGACAGCGGGGCAGAAGAGTCATTTCAACCTTGTTTTCACAGACAAAATCATAGTTCTGACCGCCCAGGACATTCCGTGGGAATACTATGAGATGAACTATGACTACAAAGAGTTCACCGTTTCCGGCGAAAGCGTCAGGTTCGACGACCGGATCAGCACGGTGGACAACGTCGGCAAGACTGTCACCATCATCAACGGTGCGGCTGCACAGGGCAGTTTCTCCATTATGACTCCTGACCGCGGACACTGGAACATATCTATGAAGGGAGACACTGGCTATTTCACCGTCTCCCCTTCATCCGGCGTCATCGACGCAAGGCAGAACAACGGACGCATCGACTTCAGGATCATTCCTGTGACAACCGGAATGCCGAGGGGCAGGGATATGAAGATCAATCTTGTCTTCACAGTTTCCGGCGGCCCTGACAAGGATATGGAAATCAACGCCGATTCCGAACTCAACACAGACGGCTACACCATAATACTTCCAAGGTAGAAATGAAAGAAAGGCTCATCATATCTTTCCTTGTCGCCGTTGCGATGTTGTCCTTCTCCTGCGTGAAGGAGCCGGTCGCCGATTCTCCTGCTGAAGGCGGTATCGTGCTTGCCATCAAGTGTTCGGATATGCTGAAGACCAGAACAGGATCCGGCTTGGATCCAACCGGACTCGCCGGCGTCGAGGAGTACAATGAAAACCTTATAAACACCATCGACTATTTCATCTATCCGTCAGGAGCTTCAGAGAATTCCCGGGCAGTCCTTCACGGCAGGGTCGAAACGGGAGGAGTATTTCACGAGGATGAAATCCGCGTCAATGTTGGTGAAGGAACTCTCAACAATGACGTGTTCCCAGGGACGAACAGCCTCTGCGATGTCTATGTCATCGTGAATTATCCGGAAGTTATTCCAGGCGATGCCACATCCAGAAACCAGTTGAGGGCCCTATCCTTCTCCACAGATTTCAATTCAAGCGTCAAGCGGTCTTCCTTCATAATGGCGGGATGTGGAACGGCGGAACTCAAGAGCCGCAGGAAGACGATAGCCGCGACGGGAACGATCCTCGTTAAGAGGCTTGCCGTGAAACTGGAGCTGGAGATTAACGTAGCGGATTCGGTGATGCTCGAAAAGAAGGTTGTGGCCGGTGGCGACACTGTCACGATGTACGAGAAGTGGGTTCCGTTGCCGGACGGTATGCAGCTCTATCCTGTCAACCTGACAAGTTACGGAACCATCGGCGAAGCGGCTCCGGAAGCTCTGGATGCGGCGTCCCGGGTGGCGGCCACGATGAGTGTTGACCAGAGTGCTCCGGACTATTCCTCAGAACTCAGGAGCTCGATGTTCAATTACACTCCGCGCGGATCTTCAGGAGTTGTCTCCTACACATCTGGCGGGAAGACGAAGAACTACTTCAAGTGGGAGCCTTTCTACTGCTACCCTGAAAAGTGGGCCGCGAAGTCACCGGACGAACCTTTCTTCAAACTTGTGATCCCGTGGTCCGACGGCAGGCAGCAGAAGCAGTTCTATTACAGGATATTCAACCCTGTGAATTATCTCCTGGCCAACCGATGGCAGAAGATGAAGGTGGATGTCGCGATACTTGGAAGCGAGCTTGACGACACTTCAGTTGAGATCACCGGAAATTATTGCATCGCCGACTGGAGCGAGCAGATCATCACTTCATCCGCACAGATTGTTGACGCAAGGTACCTTAATGTTCCGAAGACCACCTACACGATCTACAACCAGGATGAACTCAGGATTCCGTTCACAACAAGCCACGATTGCATCCTGGATGACATTGCAGGCTACAGTACGGACTTCAGCGCTACGGATCCGGTGTATTCGGACATCTCGAATCCTTCCCGCTTCTTTACCATTTCCGGCAACAGCATAGTCTTCAACCACGAATTGAAGAACGTATCTTTCGTGGCAGGAGACAGTGATTACGACTGCACTCCGTACACATTCTCCGTCACTATCCGCCACGCGGACAGGCGGCAGGAATACTTCCAGACCATAAGCATCGTCCAGTACCCGAGTCTTGTCATCGTCGCTGACAAGAATCACGGGACCGCCTCCAATGGCTATGCGTTTGTGAACGGCAATCAGAGCAACGACACATATATAGGAAGGAACAACGGCTATTGGAACTACAGTTATTCCGGATCCTATTATGAAATATATCTTGGTGGCAATCCGACTGGAATATCGAGCGGCCATTCCAATTCAAATACAAATATGTATGTGATCACGACTACGGCCCTTCCTCTGGACACGGAGTACATTCTCGCCGATCCAAGACAGATCACCGCAGACAACCTCGCGAGCGCGAGCGGGGCTGATTGGGCTGTGTCTGCCGCGGCATTCTATGACGGGGCGTCGAACCGCCGCCTGAAATACTACTATCCTACCATCAGGGATATCGGAGGGAACGACCTCATTGCTCCGAAACTCAGGATTGCGTCTTCCCACGGAGCCTGTCAGTCGATGCTTTATGACGATGCGTTCAGGCGTTGCGCCTCCTATCAGGAAGATGGTTTCCCGGCGGGACGCTGGAGGGTCCCGACGAAGGCGGAGATTGAATATATGGCCAAACTCAATGCTGACGGAAAGATTCCGAGACTTCTCGGTACGTCTTCCGGAGTGTCGGACTACTGGTGCAACAGCGGCTATGTGGGAGTGAGAATCGGGTCGTCGCCGACATACAGCAATTCAACGCAATCTGACACCAAATGCTATGTGCGTTGCGTTTACGACGAGTGGTATTGGGAAGGCAACAATGATGGCATCAGGATGCTGGGCACCTTCACCTGGGGGGACTAGCCCAGATAACCGGAACAAGAGATGAAAAGGGTCTTACGCATATTCACGACGCTGATTCTTGCCGCGACAGGGTGCGGCAGGTTTGATGAGACTGTGCCTGTTGCGCCCGTAGAGGACGGGGCACCGATGGTTTCTGTTGTCTTCAGTGTCAATATGCCTGACGTCGGGACCGCTACAAGAGTTATGGACAGCGAGCCGGATGTGCGGAACCTGCGTCTCGCCGTCTTCGGCGCTTCCGGCTTCCTGAAGAACTATGTTCTGGCGGAGCCGGTCGAACCCGCCTCCCAGAACTATGATGCCGGTGCAGGAGGGCCCGTTTATTCCTACAAGGTCAGCCTTCCTTTGAGCGAGGGAATGGTCAGCATCCATTTCATTGCGAACGGGCCGGAAAACCTTCCATTCAAGTATGAGGATGAGGTGATGGGCAGCCTGACCACTTCCGGCAATCAGGATGCGTATTGGCAGAAGGTTGTCCTCCCGCAGGGCATCAGAGCCCTCAAGTACATTGACGGCGACGGTATCGAACAGTACAGGAAGGATGAGAACAACAATTACATCCTTGATCCTTCGAGTGTAACGGAGATGAGCCTGGTTTCCCTGGTCAGGAATTTCGCGTGGATTTCCGTCGAGACCGTTGAAGGCTCCAATTTCGAACTGAAGAAGTTCGCCATAGGTAACATCCCTGATTCCGGGACTGCCGCGCCGTATTCCGGCAGCGGCTTCCTTGTCAACTACCAGGACTATGACATCGACTGGCTCAAGGCCAACTACTCCGGTCATATGTCCGCCGCCACGACCATCAACTCCACAGTTCCCGGTGCGGGTGATTTCGTGGATGCGAGCGAGGGCCTGTATATGTACGAAAGGACCAGTCCGGCATCCAGCCCTACCTACATCATTGTGTACGGTTCTTACAACGGAGGGGCGGACAGCTACTATCGTATAGACCTCCAGAGCGGAGGAGACTACTTTGCTGTTTACAGGAACTTCCGCTACAGGATAATGATCAGAAGCGTGGCCAAGAACGGCAGTCCGACTCCGGAAGAGGCTGCCGCCATCTCTGGAGGAAGCGACATCTCTGCGGCTATCGAGACCGCCGGTATGAACGACATCTCGGACGGTACTTCAAGACTTCTGGTAGAATACACTGAGAAGACCATCGTACATGCCGGACAAGTCACCCTTAAGTTCAAGTACTATCCCGATGTTTTCGGAAACCCTGGCGTCTGCGACAACGACAGGGTGACCATCACCAAGGTGTCCCACGATGCGTCCGGCCCCGTCATTACAGGCGATATCAGCATCGGTCAGGACGACGATTCTTTCGGCTGGAGAACCCTCTCTTTCGATGCTCCGGCCCCTGGTGCGGAGGTTAAGAACGAGACCATAAAAGTCCTGGGCACCCCTGGCGTTGAAGGAACACAGATTTACAGACTTGTAAACTTCCATCTTATCAACATACAGTCGATGACTGTCAACTGTGTCCCGGATGAAGTGGAGTCGCTTCAGGGCCAGGCCGTTGATGTGGAGGTTACGATTCCGAAGGGTCTTCCGGCATCGATCTTTCCGCTTGACTTCAGCATAGAAGCGGAAAAGATGACCCTTACCCCTTTCAACGACAACCTCCCTGTTTAATCTGGAGTTTCCAGGATTCCGGGAAAGAACAATCGTTCATTCTGGTTCTCCAGGCTGCTCACGTACGAGGAATATGTCAGGCTTTCACAGGGGGATGACAGAGACGTTGTGACCTTCGTGTCCCATTTCAAGACAAACAGGGAACAGAGCGCAAGCAAGATATATGTCTTCAATGAGTTCTTCTCACCGGCCTGTGACGAGTTCTTCAACTATGCGCTGCTCACCTTCTCCAATCTGAACTATTCTACATCTGAGATGTTCAGCAGCCAGGTCGTTTTCGAAGGAGAAGGCTCTCCTGTTGACTTCAGCTTTGATATGGATCCGAGCGAGCCGGTCAATGAAGTCACTGTCACCCTTTCCGGTCTCGCTCCTGCCGGAACGGAGACAAGACTCGTCCCTGTCGCGAATTTGGCTGGCACATACAAGTATCAGCCGGAAAACGCTAACACGAATGTCCTCAATCTCGTTACCACGACAGATGATACTCCTGTGGGTGTGGCGCT
>CAYFVE010000081.1:0-10391 GCA_964346605.1 uncultured Muribaculaceae bacterium
GTTGTAAGTATTTGAAAATTATAGAAATATTAAATTTTTAACGAACTATTGTAAAAATGAAGATTTCATTTATTTCCGCTTTTATAAAATATTATAAATCAGCAAATTACAAAGAATATTTCCCCTAAGTCCCATAGAATGAGAAGGGTTATAATTTAGAATCATTATAAAGATTGTAACTTACGATAATTCCTTGTTCCAGGACACTTGCGGCAACAAAAAAAGTCTATCGGACTCTGGAGAATTCTCCCTTTTCTATCTTTACAAGAAAAGAATCAGGGAAAGCGGATTTCAGGGAAGAATATTTTTTCTTCGCTTCTTCCGGGTCGGAAGACAATCCGATAACATACTTATTAACATTTCCCGCCTTGAATATTCTGAAGGCATTGCCCTTGAAGAAGGGGTCGTTCTCCGGCATCGATCTTACGGAAACCAGAACCTGTGTGCCGAAAAGGACCGAGGACGAGTCTTTAACAGCCGTGTCAACGGCCGGCATTTCGACAGTCTCCGAAATTGCCGGCGCGGATGAATCCACTCCGTCATATTCCTTCTTGAATTTTCTGAATGCGTCATATAGATCCGACGCTATCCTGTCTCTCCCCTCTTCGGTGATCAATGCGCCTCTGTCGGTCGTGTTTGACATAAATCCGCATTCCACCAGCACGGCAGGCATTGCAGTGCGCCAGAGAACGTAGAAAGGGTCTTGCGAGATTCCCCTGCTGTTCTTGATCGCTCCGCCCTTCATCTCCTGGTCCACGAACCGGGCGAATCTGAAACTCTGCTCCAGAAAGGCATTCTGCATAAGGTTCATAAATATATAGGACTCCGGGTCGTTCGGATCGAAGCCTTCGTATTTGGTGGTGTAGTCTTTTTCCAGTTTGATGACGGAGTTCTCCCTGCGGACAATGTCCATATTGCCGGCATAAAGATCCTTGTTCCTGCTTGTGTACTGGCCGAGGATGTGTACTGAGTAGCCGTTCGGACCGTTTCTCTTTCCATCGACTGAATTTATGTGGATCGAGATGAAGAGATTCGCCTTGTTCCGGTTGGCGATGTCGGCCCTTCCCTGCAGTTCAACGAAGGTGTCGTCATCCCTCGTCATTATGACCTTGACATCCGGATATCCTGAACCGATCTTGTCCCTGAGCCGCTTCGCGATGTCCAGAACCACAGTCTTTTCCAACGTCTTTCCGCTCGGGCTTACGCATCCGGCGTCCTTGCCGCCGTGGCCGGCGTCGATCACGACGGTCGAGAGCCTGATCGACGGCGAGGAATCCTGGCCATAGGAGGACAAACCTGAAAAGAACAGTATGATGGCCGTTAGAACGGCAAGATAATTGCGAAGTATATCCAAAATAGTCGTATATTTGTTACTTGCAAATTTATAAAAAAATCGCATATCAGAAAGCACTCACATAACATATTGCTGATGTTGGCGATAGCGGCGTTCTCCGCCCTGACGTCTTTCGGTCAGAATCAGGAAAGGAACAGGAGGTCCGCAAGCCCTTCCGGCGATTCCCTGTCCGTTATGCTTGACTCCGCATCCATTATGCGTGATACTGTGTCTGTCATTCGTGACTCTGCCGAACTGGCCGGAATCAGCCGGAGGATTGCAGACTCGACGTCAAGGGCAGACTCTTTGGATTTGCTTGAGAAGAGCTCCATAACCAGACCGGCGTTCTCCGCCGCCAAGGATTCTTCCAAGCAGGACTTCAACAACGGACAGCGCAAGATGTATTACTGGGGTGACGTTGAAGTCAGCTACCAGAATATGAAGCTGAAGGCCGATTATATGGAATATGATATGGCGAGCGGCGTCGTGTTCGCCAGAGGAACCTATGATTCTCTTTCCGGCACCTGGAAGGGACAGCCGGTGATGACCCAGGGCTCTCAGACCTTCAATATGAAAGAAGTCCGCTATAACTTCAACACGAGGAAGGCAAGGATCACGAATATGATTACAAGGGAGGATGACGGCATCCTTCACGGAAAGAACATCAAGATGCTTCCGGACAGGTCCATCAACATCACGCAGGGAAAATACACTGTCTGCGATCTGGAGCATCCTCACTACTATCTGAAGCTTTCTTCAGCCAAAGTCATCACCAGACCTTCCCAAAAGACTGTCTTCGGTCCGGCACACCTTGTGGTCGAGGATGTGGACCTCCCCATCGGTATTCCTTTCGGATTCATACCGAAGCGCCCGGAGAGGGCGACAGGATTGATGATGCCGACTTTCGGTGAGGAGAATGCCAGAGGATTCTATATGAGGGACGCCGGAATGTATTTCGTGATCGGGGACTACTTCGACCTTTCCCTTACCGGGGACTACTACACCCTCGGTTCCTGGGCGGTTGACGTCAATTCAAGATACCTTTTGAAGTACAAGTTCTCAGGCAATCTTTCTATGAATTACTCGGTCGACCAGACCGGTGAGAAAGGAAGCACCGACTTCTTCCAGAGCAAGAACTTCGGTGTCAGGTGGTCGCATTCGCAGGATTCCAAGGCGCACCCGGGATCCTCATTCTCCGCTTCCGTCAATTTCTCCAGCCCTTCGAACAGCAAATACAATTCAAGGTCGGTTTCCGAGGCTCTTCAGAACCAGATCTCATCCTCAGTGTCATATTCAAGGAACTGGAACGGGAAATACAATTTTTCCATCAACGGTCTGCATAGCCAGAACTCTAGGGACAGTTCCTATACCTTCACGCTCCCTAACCTGACATTCTCGGTTTCCAGATTCTATCCTTTCAAGATAAAGAACCGTGTCGGAAAGGAAAGAGCCTTCGAGAAGATTTCCCTGTCCTACAACACTTCCCTTCAGAACAAGATCAGTTTCAAGGCGAAGGAGTTCAACCAGCCCGGACTTATCGACAAGTTCAACAACGGAATGGCGCACAACTTCAGCATAGGCCTGCCTGACTTCACCCTGCTGAACTATCTCAACGTCACTCCTTCCGTCAGTTATGGAATGAACTGGTTCTTCCGCAGTTCCGAGGCTGTCTTCAATCCGGAGACCAACAAGGTCGAGATTGAGAAAGGCAGTCAGTTCAGCACCCTTGGAGCTACGCACAACTATTCTGGATCGGTCTCGATGAGCACCAGGATTTACGGAATGTACAACTTCGGACGATCACATAAGCTTCAGGCCATCAGACACGTCGTATCCCCTAGTATGAGCTTCAGTTTCAGCCCTGACAAGGGAAAGGCTTTCAACGGATGGAGGACACTTGATTATGTCGATACGCTGGGTGTCCAGAGGTCCTACTCATACAACATCTATCAGGGCCAGCTCAATTCCGTTCCCGCGAAAGGAAAATCTGCGACGATGAGTTTGTCCATAGGCAACAACCTTGAGGCGAAGGTCCGCGATATGAAGGACACGACCGGCACCGGCACCAAGAAGGTCAAGATCCTGGACCAGTTCAACTTCAGCACCGGCTACAATTTCCTGGCTGATTCGCTGAGGATGAACAATGTAGGCTTGTCCATGTCCACTTCAATTTTCGGCAAGCTTGGAATCAACGCCAATCTCAACTTCGATCCCTATGCTGTCGATGAGCGAGGAAGGAAGGTCAACAGGTACTATTTGATGGAGACGGGCATTCCTCTCAGGCTCACCAACTTCAGCGCTTCGGCTTCATATTCGATCCAGGGAGACGGAAAGGTCAAGGGCAACGACGGCTCCAGAGGCGGAAGCGGCAGCCCCGCCGACTATTACAGAAGAATATACTATCATCCCGTCACAGGTGAATATATTCCTGGCGGATGGCTGTACTATACCAATCCGGATGTGCCTTGGAGTATGAACTTCAACTACTCGCTTTCGATGTCGCGTTCCTATTCCTACACAAACGGACAACTGTTCCAGAATGACAGGTACACCCAGACTCTCGGAGTCTCGGGCAATGTCAAACTTACTCCGAAAATGTCAATCCAGGCTCAGTCCGGATGGGATTTCGTGGCCATGAAGATGACTACTACACAGATGTCATTCCGCTACGACCTGCACTGTTTCAACATTTCGGTCTCATGGGTGCCTGCCGGAACCTACCAGTCATACTCTTTCCTGATTTCGGCGAATGCCGCGGCGCTTGCCGACCTGCTGAGGTTTAAGAAATCGACAAGCTACTGGGACAATTAGTTTTGATTTTTATTTTTTTTTCATATATTTGCATTGTCTTCCAATGACATCCGGAAGACTTCTACTTTTTTCATATTTGAAAACAGTCCGGTGATCCCGGCGTCATTTTATCATATGCCATACAGTTTATTCGAACTCAGCCAAATGGGTAGAGAGCAACTCGAGAACGTTGCTCAGGAACATCAGATCAAGAATGTCAAGAAACTTACAGATGAGAATCTTTCTTTCGCAATCCTTGACGCACAGGCAACGGAGGCTTCCCTGAAGCCGATTGAAAAACCTAAGGCGAAGCGCGGCAGACCTCGCAAGGAGGACAAGGCCGCTTCTGAATCCAAGGCAAAGACCAACGAGCCTTCAAAGGCTAAAGAAGAGGCTAAGCCTGAGAAGAAATCCGATGCAAAGCCTTCTGAAAAGCCAGCGGCAAAGAAGGATCCACGCAAGAGCAAGTCCACGTCGCCTGCAAAGGAGTCCGCTGATTCTCCAGCTGCGGAGAAGAAGGACGTCAAGAAGGAACAGCCAAAGACTGCGCAAAAATCCAAGAAGAACGAGGCGGATCCGGTTCCCGCCGCAAAAGCGCAGGCTCCAGCCGCAGAGCAGGCTCCTAAGGCCGATGCTCCCGCCCAGGAAGCCCCTGCCGATCTGGCGGAGAAGCCTGTAAGCGGAAAGGAATTCATACATGCCCTTTTTGATGACCTTAAGGACGACCCTGCGGCGCAGACGGACATCAACCGCAACAACAATAACAATCAGAAGAAGCAGAAGAACAAGTTCCCGGGCCAGAACAGCGGTCAGAATCCGAACCAGCAGAAACAGAAGCCGTCGAAGGGTTCGGAAATCGAATTCGAGGGAACCGTCGAGGCGACCGGTGTACTCGAAATAATGCCGGACGGTTACGGCTTCCTCCGTTCTTCAGACTACAACTATCTGAACTCTCCTGACGACATCTATGTCAGCCAGAGCCAGATCAAGAACAATGCCCTGAAGTCGGGAGACACTGTCACGGGCGAAATACGGCCTCCTAAGGAAGGAGACAAGTACTTCCCTCTCGTCAAGATCAAGTACATCAACGGAAGGACTCCGGACTATATCCGCGACCGTGTTCCTTTCGACTTCCTGACTCCCCTTTTCCCTGACGAGAAATTCAACCTCCTTGGCCACGGCCACCAGAACGACATCTCCTGCCGTATAGTGGATATGTTCACACCGATTGGAAAGGGACAGCGCGGCCTGATAGTTTCCCAGCCTAAGACCGGCAAGACCATGCTTCTCAAGAGCATCGCGAACGCTATCGCCGACAATCATCCGGAGGTCTATGAAATCGTCCTGCTGATCGATGAGCGTCCTGAAGAGGTCACTGATATGAGCCGTAGCGTCAAGGCTGAGGTTGTCGCATCCACTTTCGATGAGCCTGCTGAAAGACACGTAAAAGTCGCCAATATGGTTCTGGAAAAGGCAAGAAGACTCGTAGAGTGCGGACACGATGTTGTGATACTCCTCGACTCCATCACCCGTCTTGCACGCGCGTACAACACCGTGCAACCGGCTTCTGGCAAAGTCCTGACCGGCGGTGTGGACGCGAATGCACTTCAGAAGCCGAAGAGATTCTTCGGTGCGGCGCGCAACATCGAAGGCGGCGGATCGCTGACCATTCTCGCTACCGCCCTGACGGAGACAGGTTCCAAGATGGACGAGGTCATCTTCGAGGAATTCAAGGGAACAGGCAATATGGAACTCCAGCTTGACAGAACCCTTGCCAACAGGCGCATCTTCCCTGCTGTCAATGTCGTTCTCTCAAGTACCCGTCGTGACGACCTGCTCTATAGCCGCGACGTCGCCAACCGCATCTGGATTCTCCGCAAACTCCTTGCTGACATGAATCCGACCGAGGCGATGAACTTTATGCTTCAGCTAATGGACGAGTACAAGACCAACGAGGAACTTCTGGACAACATGAACAGGGTCTCCCCTCGCGACGCCAAGTACTACGACACCTTCTGACGTTTTTACCAGTATAAGGATAAGGGTCTGTTCTTCTGCCGCACGGCTTCGGAACGGACCTTTTCCGTATAAGGCGGCGCCGGTTCTGTTGCTTGAATGCCGGTTTGATTGTAAATTTGCGAAGAATGAAAGCAAATCGAATCCTGGCCATACTCAGTTTCGGAACTCTGGCAATCATCATCCTGGCGATGGTCGCCGCAACCGTTATTGAAAAAAACAACGGTACACCTTGCGCTCTCCGTCAGGTGTACCATAATCCTGTTTTCTTCGTTCTTTGGGCTGCAGCGGCTGTTTCAGGCATCTGCCTTGTTGTCCGAGCAACTTCCCGCAGGCATCCTTGGACCTTGCTTATCCATATTTCCTTTGCAATCATTCTTGCAGGAGCCTTGCTCACACATCTTACAGGTGAGCATGGCATTGTCCGCCTGCACAAGGGTGATGCCGCAACAGAATGGATCAGGGATGATGGCTCTGTCCGCCTGCTTCCCTGCCCGATTATTCTTGAAGACTTTGAAGTGCTGTACCATACGGGAACTCAGACTCCTTCGGACTATCGGAGTACTGTCCGCGCAGAAGGGAGGATACTTGAAATCTCGATGAACCATATTGCACGGATAGAAGGTTTCCGTTTCCATCAGTCCGGCTTTGATGTGGAAACGTCCGTTCTAGGCGTCAATCACGATCCTTGGGGAATCGGTCTTACCTATACTGGTTATCTGCTTCTGCTCTTTTCGCTGTCGGCTTTCTTTTTTCAGAGGAATACTGTTTTCAGGAATGCATTGAAACGGGTCGCCCGATCAGGCGTTCTTCCTGTTGCCTTCGTTTTCATAAACCCGTCTGAACTGCTTGGTCCAGACTGTGCGATGAGGGCCTACAACAGCATTTCGCATTCTCTGATTCCGTTCATCTTGTCGCTTGCCTGGGGGATGATGCTGTTTTTTCTGGTGTGTTTTTCCCTCTCCCGAAGCCGTCCCTTCCCTCGCAAGATCGCCATCCTGTCAGTGTGGATGGCCGGTTTCATGTTCATTTATATAACATTGACACTGGGTCTCAGCTGGTATCTTTCCGGTCACGCTCCCTTTGCCGGAAGCTATTCCGTTATGATGCTGTTGGCTTGGATTTCCTCGCTTGTGGTTTGCCTGTTTGGGCGAAAGAATCCGCTTGCTCTGCCTTCGGGATTCCTTCTGGCTGGATTCTCAATGCTTGTGGCTTACCTTTCTGGCTCCCGGCTCAATCAGCTTGCTCCGGTGCTTCAGTCTCCATTCCTTTCCATCCACGTGCTTACTATGATGTTGTCCTATTCTTTCCTGGGGCTGGCTGCTCTGAACGGTGTGCTGGGTCTGATGGTTCCTGAAGAGCAATCTGGAAAACTGAAGGACATCAGTCTGACAGTACTTTATCCTGCCGTATTCCTGCTGATATGCGGGACGTTTCTGGGAGCTGTCTGGGCGAATATCTCCTGGGGCACCTACTGGAACTGGGACCCGAAGGAGACCTGGGCCCTTGTTACCTTCCTGGTATATTCTTTCGCCTTGCACGGCAACCAACTCAGGCCTTTCCGCAATCCGCGTTTTTTCCACGCTTTCTGCGCAACGGCTTTCCTTTGTGTGCTGATTACATACTTCGGCGTGAATATCCTCCTCGGAGGTATCCACGCCTACGCATAAATATGAGGGTACCGGCCGGGACTAGTACTGATCCCAACTTTTTATCTGGATGTCATCGATGGTGGTGCCGCAGAAGGCTCGTATGAAGGCCGTGGACAAACGCGCGTTGGTAAAGAGCGGGACGTTGAAGTCGATCGCCGCGCGGCGGATCTTGTAGCCGTTCGTGAGTTCGAGCTCAGAGAAGTCTTTCGGAATATTGATAACCATATCAACTTCTTTGTTCTGAATCATTTCCACAGCCGGCTTGAAGCGACCCTTGAAGTTTGGTTTATCGCATTCGCTCGGCCATAGAACCTTTGTGGAAGGGATGCTGTTCTCAACCAGGTACTTGTACGTGCCTCCGGTCGCATAGAGTTCATAGCCCTTCTCGACGAGAAGACGGCAGGCTCCCAGCATATCGGCCTTCTGAAGAGGATCTCCCGTAGAGAGAAGGATTCTCTTTTCAGGAATATTCTGGCCGACAGACAGGACCGACTTGACCAGGGCCTCATTCAGGTCGTCGCCCAGGCAGCCTACCTCGCCGGTGGAGCTCATATCCACACCGAGCATCGGATCCGCTTCCTCAAGCCTGGCGAAAGAAAACTGGGAGGATTTGACACCTACGTAATCCAGATCGAAGGCGCTCTTCTGAGGGGCTGCCGGGTGCATTCCGAGCATAACCTTGGTAGCAAGTTCGATGAAGTCGATCTTGAGGACCTTGGACACGAACGGGAAGCTTCTGGATGCGCGGAGGTTGCATTCGATGACCTTTATGGCATTCTCCTTCGCCAGGAACTGAATGTTGAACGGTCCGGAAATATTCAAGGTGCCTGCGATGGCGCGGGCTATCTTCTTGATTCTCCTAACTGTCTCGACATAGAGTTTCTGAGGCGGGAACTGGATTGTGGCATCGCCTGAATGGACTCCGGCATACTCAATGTGCTCGGAGATAGCGTATGCCAGGATCTCGCCTCCGTCGGCGACGGCGTCGAATTCGATCTCCTTCGCACGCTGGTAGAACTTGCTGATCACGACAGGATGCTCCTGTGATACTTCAGCCGCAAGGGTCAGGAAGTGACGCAGTTTCTCTTCATCGTGGCATACGTTCATCGCAGCGCCTGAGAGAACATAGGACGGCCTTACAAGAACCGGGAAGCCGACCTTTCGGATAAAGTTTTCCACATCGTCCATAGTCGTAAGTTCCCTCCATTCCGGCTGATCTACGCCCAGGGAATCGACGATGCTGGAGAACTTGTGGCGGTCCTCGGCCTTGTCGATGTCGGTAGCGCTCGTTCCAAGTATAGGAACGTGGTGTTTATGCAGCCTGAGCGCCAGATTGTTCGGGATCTGGCCGCCAACGGAGACGACGACCCCGTGCGGAGTCTCAAGCTCAATGATGTCCATCACTCGCTCGAAGGTAAGCTCGTCGAAGTAGAGACGGTCACATTCGTCGTAGTCGGTGGAGACTGTTTCCGGGTTGTAGTTGATCAGGACTCCCCTGTAGCCCTGGTTCTGGATGGTTTTCAGACAGGTTACCGAGCACCAGTCGAATTCGACGGAAGAGCCGATCCTGTAGGCTCCGGAGCCGAGCACTATGACAGACTTGTTGTCCCTTTCGTAGTCGATATCGCTCTTGGTGCCGTTGTAGGTAAGGTAGAGGTAATTCGTCTGAGCCGGGAATTCGGCCGCCAGAGTGTCGATCTGCTTGACGACAGGGATGATCCCCTTCGCTTTCCTGTACTCGCGTACAGCGTCCATATTCGCGGCAGGATTGCCTTTGTCCTTGAGGACGGCGCGCTGGATCTGGAAATCCGAGAAACCTTCCTGCTTGGAGATGCGGAGAAGGTCTTCCGGAAGATCTTCTATCCTGTCAAAGGAACCCAGGTCGCTGTAGGTCCTGACAATGTTCTCAAGTTTATTGAGGAACCACTTGTCAATCTTCGTGAGCTCGTGGATCTGATCGACTGTGTAACCTGCTTGCAGAGCCTTTGAAATCACGAATATTCGTTTGTCCGTAGGCTCCCTCAGCGCGGTATCTACATCCGCGACGTGTATTTCCTTGTTGCCTACGAAGCCGTGAGCTCCCTGACCTATCATTCTGAGGCCCTTCTGGATGGCCTCTTCGAAACTGCGACCTATAGCCATCACTTCTCCGACAGACTTCATCGAGGAGCCGATCTTCCTGGAGACACCGTGGAATTTGCTGAGATCCCAGCGTGGAATCTTGCAGACTACGTAGTCAAGGGCGGGCTCGAAGAACGCCGGGGTTGTCTTGGTGACAGAGTTCTTCAGGTCGAAGAGTCCGTACCCCAGGCCGAGTTTGGCCGCGACAAAGGCAAGAGGATAACCTGTCGCTTTTGATGCCAGGGCTGATGAGCGGCTAAGGCGGGCGTTGACTTCTATGACACGGTAGTCCATCGCATTCGGATCGTAGGCGAACTGGACGTTGCACTCTCCCACGATTCCAACGTGGCGGACAATCCGTATGGAAAGTTCGCGCAGGAAGTAATAGTCATTGTTGGTAAGCGTCTGCGACGGGGCGACGACTATGCTCTCTCCGGTGTGGATTCCGAGCGGGTCGAAGTTCTCCATGTTGCAGACGG
>CAYFVE010000082.1:0-10333 GCA_964346605.1 uncultured Muribaculaceae bacterium
GTTCATCCGCCGAAGGCTGTCTGTGTCTGAGGTTTCTTCCCTGCTCAAGGGGATGGCGGCCAGATTCCCTGAAAAGGAATTCATATTCACGGTCTCCCCTATCCGTCATTTCCGGGACGGGGCGCACGGCAACCAGATTTCCAAAAGTGTACTACTTCTTGCGCTGGAAGAGGTCTGCAAGGCCTTTCCGGAGCGATGCGACTATTTTCCGGCATACGAAATTGTACTTGACGAACTGAGGGACTACCGATTCTACGCGGCAGATATGGTCCACCCCTCAGAACTAACCGAGACCATCATCTGGCGCCGCTTTCTTTCATTCTCCGGCCTTTCAAGGGAGCGGGAAGAAATAGTCTCAAGGGAAAAGGAGCATCTCCGCTCCCTCCACAGACCGAACCTTGCAAGATAATTTTGTATATTTGCAACTTCAATTGATATTAACCGCAACCGAATATGTTCGAGAACTTACAGGAGAGGCTTGAGAGGTCCTTCAAAATTCTGAAGGGCGAAGGAAAGATTACCGACATCAATGTCGCCGAAACCCTTAAGGACATACGCAGAGCCCTGCTTGACGCCGACGTCAGTTACAAGGTCGCGAAGGAATTCTGCGACAGGGTCAAGGAGGAAGCTATGGGCCGGAACGTGCTTACAGCGGTCAAGCCACAGCAGATGATGGTTAAGATCGTCCACGATGAACTGGCCAGGTTTATGGGCAGCGAGTCTCAGGACATCAATATCAAGGGCAATCCGGGTATAGTCCTGATCGCAGGTCTAAACGGTTCAGGAAAGACCACATTCTCAGCCAAACTTGCAAACAACATCAAAAGCAAGCGCGGAATGAAGGTTCTTCTGGCGGCCTGCGACACCTTCCGTCCAGCCGCAATCGAGCAGCTTAAGGTTCTCGGAGAAGGAATCGATGTTCCTGTCTATACGGAAGACGGGGTCAAGGATCCGATCCGGATCGCAAAGAACGCCATCGCAAGGGCGAAAGCCGAAGGCTACCCTGTAGTCATAATCGACACAGCCGGACGGCTTGCTGTGGATCAGGAGCTGATGGACGAGATCTCCGCACTGCACAAGGCGGTGCAGCCGAAGGAATCCCTTTTCGTGGTCGATGCGATGACCGGCCAGGATGCGGTCGAGACGGCCAGAGTCTTCAATGAAAGACTGGATTTCAGCGGAGTAGTCCTTACGAAGATGGACGGTGACACCAGAGGCGGCGCCGCCCTCTCCATCAAGTACGTTACAGGCAAGCCGATAAAATTCATTTCATCAGGCGAAAAGATGGAGGCGATGGATATCTTCCATCCAGAAAGAATAGCCGACAGGATTCTCGGAATGGGAGATGTCGTTTCCCTCGTGGAAAAGGCTCAGGAACAGTTCGATGAGAAGCAGGCCCGCGAGACCAGAAAGAAACTCGCGAAGGACAAGTTCGGACTGATGGACTTTTACAACCAGATCCAGCAGGTCAAGAAAATGGGCAACATCAAGGATCTCGCGGGAATGATCCCAGGTGTCGGCAAGATGATGAAAGACATAGACATCGACAACGAAAAGGCCTTCAAGGGCATTGAAGCGATAATCCTGTCGATGACCCCGGAAGAAAGAGACAATCCTGAAATCATCAACGGCTCACGCCGCAAGAGGATAGCGGATGGCAGCGGAACCAATGTCGCCGAGGTCAACAAACTGCTCAAGCAGTTCGAGACCACAAGGAAGATGATGAAGACCGCGCTTACAGGGAATCTTGCCCAGCGGATGAAAGCCTTCAGGAGATAAAACCGGAACGGGCTACTCGCCGGCGAAATAATCCTTGCGCCTGGGCGCCTCAGCAAGACGGTCGGAATATACCGACGGAGCGAAAGGCCGCATATTGTAGTGCGAAGCCATCACTTGGCCGTACGCTCCGGCGCTCCGGATTGCAATCCTGTCTCCACGATGGCTCTTGGCAAGAGGGCGCTCCTTCCCGAAACAGTCTGCAGACTCGCAGACAGGGCCGACGACATCATATACCCTGGTCTCGCGCCTGTCCCCATCCTCATAGAATGCAGAGACATTCTCAATCTTGTGGTAGGCCCCGTATAGAGCCGGACGGATCAGGTCGTTCATACCTGCGTCCACCATCAGGAAACGCTTGTTCTCACCTCTCTTCACATAAAGGACCTCCGTAATCAAAGAACCGGCCTGGGCAACCACTGAACGGCCCGGCTCGACGTGCACCGTCTGGTCCGGACGGCGTTTGAGATGCTTGTCTATTGTGGTGAACCAAGTCTCGAAGTCAGGAACAGGGTTCTCGTCAGGCTCGTCATAATCGATTCCGAGGCCTCCGCCCAGGTCAATGTTGCGGACCGGCAGACCTGTCTCCTCGAAACGGGAGACGATATTGTTCACTTTCTCGCACTCAAGCTTGATCACATCCTCGACCTCAAGGATCTGGGATCCGATGTGGAACTGGAGGCCGAAGAAGTCTATGTTTGGATTGTCCCTGACCATCGCCAGCGCCTCGTCGAAACTCCTGTCCGAGATTCCGAACTTGTCTTCATACAACCCCGTGGTGATATAATGATGTGTATGTGGATCAATGTTAGGATTGATCCTGAGGCTCATCGGAGCCTTGCGGCCAAGCCTCTTCGCAAGGTCTGCGATTATCTCTATCTCTTCGAGTGACTCCACGACAAAAGCTCCGATACCCACCTGGAAGGCCTGGCATATCTCCCTGTCGGTCTTTCCGACCCCCGCGAAGAAAATCTTCTTAGGGTCGTAGCCGCAGCCTACGGCGAATTCGATTTCGTCTCCGCTGACGCAGTCCGCTCCGATACCCTTGGAACTGAGGATATCATTCATACGATGATCTGAATTCGCTTTTATTGAATAGTGTACCTGAATTCCTGTGCGTTCAGAAAGAGCCGCGACAATCTCCGCGGTTTTCTGGAAAAGATCCACATCGTAATAGTAGAATGGGGTGGCCACCTTTCTGAAGGAGGCGAAATCATTTATGGTAAGCATTTCCTTTAAATATACAACAATTGCAAAAGTACACTATTTTTTCTAAATTTGAAGAACTAATACCAACTAAAGGAAAAGATGAAACCTGTATCCGTATCAAAACACTACTTCCCGTCAAGACTTAAACGAAAGATCAACAATCACATCAGAGCGATCCACGCAAAAAGAATCGGCAAAGACATCTCATCCAGAATCCTTATCGAGGTCGGATCGAAGCTTGAGGAATGGCTCAAGGCCGGAAGGCATCACGAGTATTTCACAACAATAGACGAAATCGCGGACGATATGGGAGTCCTGCGCGAGGAACTGACATACTTCAGCAAAACCAAACTGGGCAAGAGTTTCCTGACATGGAGAAAGGAGTATCGTATAGACGAAGCAAAGATCATTCTTCTTAAAGAACCCCAGACACCTGTCAGCGTCATCGCTTACCGCTTGGGAATCAACGACAGGTCCAATCTCAGAACGCAGTTCATCAAGTCAACGGGGATGACTCCGGACGAATGGAGAAGAAAACATCAAAAAAAATGAAATAATACTTGCATAATCCAAAATCATCCGTATCTTTGCAGTGTACTAATAAACTAGCACACTAAACATCAGAGATATGATAGAAATAAAAGACCTCGCTTTCAGTTACGGAAAAGTTCCCGTTCTGAAAAGTATCAACACCAGACTGGAGGAGGGCAGAATCTACGGCCTCCTCGGCGAGAACGGAGTCGGCAAGACTACACTCCTGACACTTCTCTGCGGCCTCAAGAAGGTCTGCGGAGGAAGAATCATCACGGATGGCGAGGATCCTTTCGACAGGACTCCTTCCCTTTTGGAAAAGCAGTACTACCTCCCTGATGAAGTTCCTTCCCTGCCATTCAAGGCGGGAGAGTTCGCAAAGACACAGGGACAATTCTGGCCGGAGTACGACCATTCCAAGTTCCTTCAGATTATGGATGAATTCGAGAATGATCCCGCAAAGAAAATGAGCCAGATGTCCGCCGGGCAGCTTAAGAAGACATTCATCTCCTTCGCTCTCGCTTCAGGAACAAAATACCTCTTTATGGACGAGCCGACGAACGGGCTGGACATTCCTTCAAAGACCCAGTTCAGGGGCGCGATAATGAAGTACACCAGAGAGGATTCCACGATAGTGATTTCGACCCATCAGGTCAGGGACCTGGAGAACATCATCGACCCTGTCATCATTCTGGATCGTCAGGATGTTCTCCTGAACGCCTCTATTGAAGAGATAACGGAGAAACTGTACTTCGACTATGGTTCTACTCTTCACGAAGGTTCGCTCTTCAGCGAGCAGCTGCCTGGCGGTTTCATCCAAGTCCGTCTCAATGAGAGCGGAGAAGACAGCAAGGTCAACATCGAGGCCCTGTTCAACGCAGTACACGCCCACAAGGAATTGATCAAAGGAATTTTCACCAAATAACAGGAGGATAAGGAAATGAACAACACATTCTCTCTCAAACGTTTCGGAAAGTATTTCCTCTACGATTTCAAGACCCAGTGCAGCAATATGGGAATCTTTATGCTGATTCTCGCCCTTTTTCCTGTCGTCTTCTATATGCTCTATATGTTCTTGGCCTTGCTCCTCGGCGGCAACCTTCTTGGAGGAAACAGCGGAATCCCCGTTCAGGGACCGTCAATAGGATTCAGATTCGGAATGCTGGCCGCAATCGGATGTGCATTCGTTATGATTTTCCCTGCCAAGACCTATGGAGTCATCACAGACAAGCAGGCCGGCTCCTACTGGCTGATGCTTCCGGCCTCACGCACGGAGAAATACACCTCTATGATGATCATCAGCCTGATTCTGATGCCTCTCCTGTTCTTTTTCATCTTCTTTGTCAGTGATGCTGCCGTATGCCTGATTGACAAAACCTGCGGAGACGCCTTGGTCAGAACAAGGCTGACCGGTGAAAGAAGCGTCTTCGGAGCAAACGAAGGCACAATGTTGGAGGTCAACAGTTTTCTGCTTCTCACCACCTTCATCATCGAGTATGTTCTGGTTTTCCTCCTGGGCTCCGTGATATTCAAGAAGCATAAGGCCGGAAAGACAATTCTCGCCCTGATCATCATCGGGATAGCCAGTTCATTCCTGTTCAGCACGATATTCAAGGTTTTCTTTGCTAATACGGACATAGAAACCCTCAACGCTTGGATTGAGCAGTTTGTCAAGCGGCTGGTAGAGAAACATTATGGACATCTTGATGTCATCTTCAATCTTTACCTGGACTTCTGTCTCCTGGCCTACCTTTCAGTGTGCGGCATCTGGATATGGTTCAGAGTGAAGAAATTGCAGCATTAAACACTCAACTTTATGGAATTCAATTCTAACAAAGCGATATATCTGCAGATCTGCGATGCTATCTGTGAAAAGGTACTCTCAGGAGAACTGAATCCTGAGGACAGGATACCTTCTGTACGGAAGTACGGCGCCTCGATCGGCGTCAATCCGAACACGGTGATGCGGACTTACGAAAAACTCACCAACGAAGGTGTGATCTACAACAAACGCGGCATAGGCTACTTCATTTCCTCCGACGCAAAGGAAACCGTCCTGAAAAACGTTCGCCAGGAGTTTCTTGACAACGAATGGCCTGTCGTGATGAAGAAGATGGAGCTCCTCGGACTTGATCCGAAGGAACTTCTAAGCAACAGCAACTGGATAATTTAGACTTTACCAAGATGAAGACGTATAAAAAAATACTCAATTTACTTTTGCTTGCAGCGATGACAGCAAGTCTTTCTTCCTGCTACTTCAAACTCAGCGACAAGGCAAAGGAAAGAATCCGGCTCAGCATTGAACTGAGCAAACAGTATGAGAAAGGGGAACTCGACTCCCTGACCTACCGGCCTGGCGAGTATTCCTCAATTTCATTCACAGGAGCACAAGACGTGTTCTTCATCCAGACATCTGAAGACCCGCGGGTCGTAGTGAGGGGAAGGACCAGGCTGATTGATTCTGTCCGTGTCAGCGTACAGGATGATGAACTCCGGGTCTCTTACGACGAACCGGTTTGGTACGGGCAGGAAGTATTTGTCTACTGTCCTGCAGTCAAGGCGATCAGTATGTCCGGAAGCGGAGACCTCTTCATTTCAGACTATCAAGGAGAGTCAATTGACTTCAACTTGTCAGGCTCCGTGGATTCGAATATCAGCGGAATGGCCCTGAGTGGATCTTTCCGTCTGAAGAAATTGGGCAGTGGCGATGTCGAATGCATCAACATCAAGTCTGCAGAGGCATCCTTTGAAGGGAGCGGTTCCGGAGACATCGACATCATAGGAATAGAAACAGGTTCCTTGTCAATCGACCAGTCCGGTTCCTCTGACCTGGCTGTTTCAGGGAATGCGGAAAAGGCCTCATTCAGCAGGAGCGGTTCAGGGGATCTTGACGCCACCAACCTTGACTGCAAAGACATAACCGTCACCGGCAACAGCGGATCAGGATCACTCTCATACAAATCAGAAGGTAAGATAATAGATTTATAAAGTTATGAACACCAAATCATTACTTGTTCCATTAACCATCACCACCATCTGCCTGTTTGCATCCTCCTGCACAATAAGGGTCAACGACCACGGCAACGGAATCTCTTCCAAAGGAAGGACCTTGACTATGGGGAACGGCCATAAAGGCACAATCGAGTGCAGCGGAGAGATGGAGACCAGAACCTTTGACCTGAAGGATTTCTCAACCATAGAGGCCAGCGGCTCCTACGACATCATCTATGAGCAGGACGAAGGAAGCGAGGCTTCAGCCACTGTCACTTCAGACGACAACCTGTTCGACTTTCTTGTGATAAAATCAGAAAAAGGAAAACTGATTTTAAGTCTTGAAGACGGCTATTCCTATCGCAACGTCAAACAGATTGAAGTCAGGCTCAAATCCAGTACCCTTGAAGACGTGACTGTTGCAGGCGCCGCGAAGTTGAGCTGCCGGACAGGGCTGAAGTCCGATAAACTGGGCATCGATCTCTCCGGAGCGGGAGAAATACTTCTGGACGGAATGAACATAGTCAAGGATATGAACATTAAGATGTCAGGAGCCGGAAAAGCCAAACTGCGAGGAATAACCGCTGAAAACCTGATATTCAACGTTTCGGGAGCCGGTTCCATCAAAGCCTCCGGGATAGACACAAGATCCGTCAACATTGATATCAGCGGAGCCGGGAATGCAAAACTGGAAGGCAAGACAGGATCTGCAAGGTATTCCTTGAGCGGAGTAGGAAACATCAATGCAACAGGCCTGACAGCTGACGAAGCATTCTCTGACAAATCCGGAATCGGAAGGATCCGCTTCTAGTACATAAAATGCATCGATTGGCCTTGGCTAATCGATGTAGAACTCTCGGCGATACTGATAATTGGAGCAGAGCTCTTCGAAATCGCCCGGATTCATACGGAACATGAAATCGTCCGTGAATATCGGGTAATTGTACTGAAGGAGAGATGTGATCTCCCCTTGACTCTTGCCTTTGAGATCCAGTTTGATCGATTCCAGATCCAGGATTTCCGTCTTGGGAAAGAATTCGTAAAGGGGACTGAAACCGAAGAACCTGGCAAAGGCCCTTACAGCAGCGGCCGTACCGTTCTGCTTTCCCTGGTAGGAATAGCCTGCGATGTGCGGAGTCGCGATGTCCACCATTTCAAGGAGCTTCCTGTCGATGTTCGGCTCATTGTTCCAGGTGTCGATGATCACCGGACCAAGTTTCGGCACAGCACGCTTGAGAGCGGCTTCATTGACCACCTCTCCCCTGGATGCATTTATGAATATGGCGCCCGGCTGCATCTTCTCGAAGAAAAGCTCATCGCACATTCCGCGAGTGGTCTCGTTAAGAGGAACGTGCACAGTTACGATCTGGGCGTTTTCAAGCAGATAATCGAGGGAACAGAATCCGTCCGGACCTTCTTCCGCCATCCTCGGAGGATCGTTTTTCAATACCTTGAAGCCGAGGGAGCCGGCCATTCTGTCCACACGGCGTCCGACATTCCCTACACCGACAATTCCCAGTTTGTCTCCTTCCAGCCTGATCGACTTTCTGGACGCAGCGCCATAGAGGGCGGAAAAAACATAGTTCATCACTCCCCCGGCATTGCATCCTGCCGCATTGCGTACTATTATCCCTTTCTTTTCGCAAAAAGAGAAATCGATATGGTCGGTGCCGATAGTAGCCGTGGCTATGAATTGTACCGGCGAATTCGCCAGCAGAGATGCATCGCATCTGGTTCTGGTTCGGATGATAAGGGCTTCCGCATCTTTTACATCCTCCGGTCCGATCTCCTTGCCTGCCTTGTACACCACGTCGGCGAAAGGTTCAAGTACACCCTGAATGAAAGGGACAGCGTTGTCAATTACAACTTTAATCCTCTTATCCATATTTATTTAAGTATTATTTCCCTGACATACCCAACCTTTTCATAGTCCTTGACAAACAGTTCGTCCTTCTCCAGGAAACCGTTGAGCGCCAGGACAAGGGCATCCTTCTGGAACTCCAGCTGATTGCGGACTATCGAAGATGAAAGGGTGACGTAGAGCCTGCCATCACGGTAGAACTTTCTCAAAGTAAATGAAGATACACCGGAGACCGCATCCCAGGCGGCGAAAACCCTCTGTGTGTTCAAACCGGCGCTGAGTTTCAGCGCGCGGATGTACATCGGAATCATCTGATCCATCCCAAGCGCTTCCTTGCGAGGCGTTCCCTTTATCTTGCGATACCCAGCCATCTCAGATACTTTTGAATTCTCCTCCTGAAGCTTCGAAATAAGCCCTGTCTGAAGTCAGGCCGTCCACTATTCCGGACATCCTTACCTTGTTGCTGTCGGTAATGAATATCTGCCCGAAATCGTTGCCCGCCACCATTCCGAGCAGGTTGGAGATCCTGTTCATATCCAGCTTGTCAAACACGTCATCAAGCAGCAGGATTGGCGGGAAGCCATAGCTGCGCTTCATCAGTTCGTACTGAGCGAATTTGAGAGAAACCAGAAAGGACTTCTGCTGTCCTTGGGAACCGCAGCGCCGGATCGGATATCCGCCCATCCTGAAGACGAAGTCATCCCTCTGGATGCCCGCGGTCGTGTATTTCATAAGCCGGTCCTTCTCGCGCGAGGCCTTCAGGATCTCTGCCAGGCTCCCCTTGCGAAGATCGGACTGATAAGTCACCGCGACCGACTCCCTGCCGCCGGAAAGGGTGGAATAATGCTCCGCCACCACAGGCACAAGATCCTCGATAAAAGACTCTCTGAGTCTGAAAATCCTGTCGGCGTATTCACTCATCCTCTCGTCGAACACGGAAAGGAGGCTGTCGTCTGACATCCCGTCCTTGAGCATTCTGTTGCGCTGGAAAAGGAGCCTGTTGTACTGCTGCATCGCAGAGAGGTACTCCCGGTCCATCTGCGAAAGGACCGAATTGACGAACCTGCGCCGTTCGTCCCCACTCTCGCTGACGAGTTGGGTGTCCGACGGCGAGACCATAACGATCGGAAGAACCCCGATATGCTCTGAAATCCTTGAATAGGGCTTGTCCTCCCTGCGCACCTTCTTTCCACCATCCGAATCCACGTGGACGGAAAACCTGACATCAGGTCCGGATTCCATACCATAGGTGCCTGAGATGGCGAAAGCGTCCGTTCCGTGGCGGAAACTGAAACGGTCGGAAGCCGCGAAAGCGCTCTTGGTCATCGAAAGATACCAGATCGCATCGAGCAGATTTGTCTTTCCCTCTCCATTCCCGCCCGAAATGCAATTGATGTTCGGGGAGAAGGAAAGTTCCTGGAAAACGATGTTCCTGAAATCCTGTATCGCTGTTTTCTTTAAGGCCGGCATTCGTGGAATCTGACGTGTTGCGCAAATATAGTCATTAATTGCAGGTTTAAACAATTTTTCCTATTTTTGCGGACTATTACCGTACTGATAATAACAAAACATCTATAGAAATGGCAAAGAACAATGCAGAAGAATTGAAAGAGCAGGAGCGCCAGGAGAAAGTCAATGAAACCATCTCCAGAACCGACCAGTTCTTACGTGAAAACAAAAAGACAATCTACACGATACTGATCGCCCTTCTTGTGATCGGTCTTGGCATCGTAGGTTACTACAAGCTTTATTATCAGCCTAAGGGTGAAGAAGCGACCGCTCAGATGTACCCTGCAGAGGCCATCTTCCGCAACGGCGAGTACGACCTCGCCCTCAACGGAGACGGAAATGTCCTCGGTTTCTCCCAGATCATCGACGAATACGGCGCGAAGGGAGGTAAAGATGTCTATTTCTATGCCGGGGTCTGCGAACTCCAGCTCGGAAACTACCAGAGCGCCATCGACT
>CAYFVE010000083.1:0-10256 GCA_964346605.1 uncultured Muribaculaceae bacterium
TCCGCGGTCTCCATAAGGAGTTTTTCGCTGACGTCGCAGGCAAATTTATTCCAGCTGTTCCATCCCATCGGAGGAGTAGGCGCCTGGGCTTCAAACTGTTCCTGAGTTATGGGAGTTGGTTCCCACTGCACCGGCCTCTGCTGAGCCGAAAGGGTCGCGGCCATCGCCGCAAAAGCGACCATTGTCAAAATACGTTTCATCGGTCTGAATTGTTATTTGATTACGCCAAGTTCCCTGCCGACCTTGACAAAGGATGCAATGGCCTTGTCCAGGTGTTCCTTCCTGTGGGCCGCAGACAACTGTACGCGGATGCGGGCCTCGCCCTTCGGAACCACAGGATAGTAGAATCCGGTCACGAATATCCCCTCTTCGGCCATCTTGGCCGCGAATCTCTGGGAAAGAGGGGCGTCATACAGCATCACCGCGCAGATTGCGCTCTGTGTCGGCTTTATGTCGAATCCTGCTGCAAGCATAGCATCGCGGAAGTAACTTACATTCTCCTGCAGGCGGTCGTGAAGCTCATCGCTCTCCTTAAGCATCCTGAAAATTTCGATTCCGGCAGCCACGATCATCGGAGGCAGGGAGTTGGAGAAAAGATAAGGACGTGAGCGCTGGCGAAGCATATCGATGATCTCCCTGCGGCCTGTAGTGAATCCTCCAACTGTTCCGCCGAAGGCTTTGCCGAGAGTGCCTGTGAATATGTCTATGCGCCCGTAGCATCCGAACTGCTCCGCAACACCTCTGCCTGTCCTGCCGACAACACCCGCGGAGTGGCTCTCGTCAACCATCACAAGGGCGTCATATTTCTCGGCAAGCTCGCAAATCTTGTCCATCGGAGCGACATTGCCGTCCATCGAGAAAACCCCGTCCGTGCAGATGATGCGGTACCTCTGGGCCTGAGCCTCTTGGAGACAGCGCTCCAGATCGGCCATATCCGCATTGGCGTAACGATAACGCACTGCCTTGCAGAGCCTCACACCGTCAATTATGGAAGCATGGTTCAGAGAGTCGGAGATGATCGCGTCTTCAGCCGTCAGCAACGGCTCGAATACGCCTCCGTTGGCATCGAAGCAGGATGCGTAAAGTATGGTGTCCTCCGTGTGGAAGAAATCGGACACCGCTTCTTCAAGTTGTTTGTGGATATCCTGGGTGCCGCAGATGAAACGCACTGAGGACATTCCGAATCCCCTGTCTTCCATAGCCCTCCTGGCGGCCTCGATAAGCCTTGGGGAATCGGCCAGTCCAAGATAGTTGTTAGCGCAGAAATTGAGCGCTTTGCCGCCGTCCTGAAGTGTTATCTCCGCAGACTGGGCTGAGGTGATGTTCCTCTCGTTCTTATACAAGCCTGCTTCCTTTATCGAAGCAAGTTCCTCTTTCAGATGTTCCTGAAATTTACCGTACATATCGATTATTGTTTAATAGTTCCGCGTTACGTCTTACAAATCTACCAATTTTTACCAAAACTTAAACGTTTTTTAAAAAATTATAACAACGTGTCGGAAATAAATGTAAATTTGCATAGCCAAAATAGGTGTAACACAGATATCCTGCAATGAAAAACGTACTCATAATCGGATCCACAGGTCAAATCGGATCAGAACTCACAATGAAATTGAGGAAGATGCTCCCAGAAGGAGAAATCGTGGCCGGCTACATCAAAGGCGCGGAGCCGAAAGGCGAACTCCTTGAGAGCGGACCTTCTGCAGAAGCCGACGTCTGCGACGGCGGGCAGTTGCTCGAAATCGTCAGAAAATACAGGATCGACACCATTTACAACCTTGCGGCCCTTCTTTCCGCAGTCGCCGAGAGGAAGCCTCAACTGGCTTGGCACATCCAGATAGACGGACTTATGAATATTCTGGAGATCGCCAGGGACAACGGCTGCGCGGTCTTCACTCCTTCGTCAATCGGCTCCTTCGGGCCTGAGACTCCGCACAACAACACCCCGCAGGACACCATCCAGAGACCTCGTTCTATGTACGGCTGTACAAAGGTGGCGACGGAACTCCTCAGCGACTACTACCACAACAAGTTCGGAGTGGACACAAGAGCCGTCCGCTTCCCCGGCCTGATCTCCAACGTCACTCTTCCCGGCGGCGGAACGACCGACTACGCCGTCGAAATCTATTATGCCGCTGTCAAGGGTGAGGAATTCGTCTGCCCAATCGCTGCCGGAACCTATATGGATATGATGTATATGCCTGACGCCCTCAAGGCCGCAGTGGACATAATGAACGCCGATCCTTCAAGGCTGAAACACCGCAATGCATTCAATATCGCTTCAATGAGTTTTGATCCGGAAACGCTCTGTCACAAAATCCGGGAATACGTTCCGGGATTCAGGATGCGCTACGAAGTCGATCCGGTTCGCCAGGCTATCGCAGACTCGTGGCCGGACAGGATGGACGATTCGTGCGCCCGCGAAGAGTGGGACTGGATGCCATCATTCGACCTTGAATCTATGACCGTGGATATGCTGGAAGCGCTCAGGAAGAAGCTTCTTTAGCCTTTCTGGCTTGTCGCTTCAGATACTTCTGACGATACTTCTCCAATATCCGTTGTTCTTTCGCTTCCTGCCTTTCCCTGGCCTTAACCATTTTCAGGGTCTTTGCCCGCTGCTTGGCAAGAGCCTTGGCATCCCTGACGGCCTGCCTCTCAGCATCTCTGGCGTCCAGTTCAGCCCACCGGGCTTCTCTTGCGGCGGTCTTTTCCTGACGTTTCCTGGCCTTTTCGGCCATTTTAGCCTCCTGCTCAGCCTTCTTCTTTTCCTTTTCCTTGTCCACAACCTCGAATCTGCTGGCAAGGTCGGCCATATACTGTGTTCCTTTGACAAGTGAATCCCCGGACTCGACCAACAGACTGTCAAGTGATTCATACAGTTTGTCGTCTTCGGCTTGCACTTGTTCGGAGATGACTTCTGTCGCCGCCGAGGCCAGACTGTCCGGCATTGCCGCCGAGGCCAGGGAGTCCGGCGATGGAGCCGGCACAGCCACGGCGTCAGACGCCAGTTTTTCAAGCCTGCGAGCCTGCTTTATCGAATCCTGCCTGGCAAGCAGTTCGTGGACGCTCTTCATATAGCCGGGAAAATAAAGGTCGGTCTGTACGAACTTCGGCTTCACGACCTCGTTGTATTTCCCTCTCTCCGGACCTCTCGGGACATACCCGGTGACATCGGAAGGCCTCTTTGGCCTCCTATCCGGCTGCCATTCGAATTCCTTGAGCAGTCTTTCATCCTTTTTAAGCTGCACGACCGGGTAGGCGTCGCTCTTGACATCCTGGAAATAGTTCATTTCGTTGAGGTTGCCATTCTCAAACGTGGCGGTCAGCATCTTCGCCTCGAACTTGTTGACCGTGGCAAGCGATCCCTTCTCTTCAATGAAGAACAAGCCGGAGACTCCGCCCATGGCATCAAAACGCCTGAGTGTCCCCAAGGAGTCGAAATAGGCCATCATTTCAGTGCTCTTTATCTGGTCGAAAGAGGAAGAATCCTCCTGGACGATTATGAATGCCCTCGACATAAGGCTTGCCCTGTCAATAGAATTGTTGCGGACAATCACGGTGATGCTGTCCGCCGAATACTGCCGCTTGATCTCATTCCATACGACAGGCTTCTCGTACAGCCTGATCAGGGAATCGAGTTCGGAGAAGACAAGCGAGTCGCAGGAGACCTGCATATCCCGCCGGAAAATCTTCACATTGTTGATTCCATTCAGGAAACCTATCTCTGTCGAGTCCTTCAAGATGCTTTCCCCTGCAGTTTCCGCAGTGTCAGCCGGCGCGCTCACAGCATTCTCCGAAGGTGGGATGATGATCAGTGAGTCGGGGGACTGAGGCGGAGATGAACTTAATGAGTCGGGAATCTGGAAGGACCATCGGGGGAGAACGGGTTCCGGCTCCCCGTCATACGGCGCCGGAAGCCGGCGTCCGCGATTTACGGCCGCTTCAGCGTTAGGGTCTTCCTCCAGGGCCTTCTTCCTCGCCTCTTCTGCAGCCGCCCTGGTCTCTTCCGCGGTCTTCCGACGGTACTCGGTGATCGCATCCACACCTATTTCGGACAGCCTCTTCTGAGAGGCCTTGACTTCACTGTCCGGAACAAGGTACCTTGGAACAGTCCAATAGATCAGGGTGTCGGCACCCACATATACAGTGTCCTTTTCCTGATACGGCTCCCCGTCAACGTACTCGGTAGAGGTCGTGTAGGCTATCACGGCCGGATCTCAAGTCATCTTTATGTATTTGAGGGAGTCGATATAAAGCATATACCCGGCCACGGCGGCCACGTCTCTGGAAGTGTCGAGGAGTTCCACATTGCCGAACATCTCGACATCATTCCTCATACGGTAGAAGACAAGGGTGTCGCACCACGCCTCCTGCTTACGGGTCATTACGTGGACCTTCTCCTTGAAATTGAAAATCTCATTGCCGTGGTCGTACCATCCCTCCCAGGCTGTGAGCATATTATCATCCTTCCACGCGTGGGTGTTGCTTCCGAAAACAGCGATGCCGGTGCCTGTGTTGTAATCCAGGGAATTGGTCTTGACAAAGACCGAATCGGTGTACATATTGACATTGCGTACGAAACTGAAATTCCTGCTCTTGGCATCGTATGTTCCGTCGTCGCTTTCTATGACCTGGCCGTCTTTGTCACGGAAAGCCGCCCCTCTTCTGAAGGTGGCGACACTGTCCCTGGTGTTGTAGTCGAGGTCGTGGGTGCGCAGGGTGTTCTTGTCCTTGTCCTGAAGCTGGACGAGAGAGCCCCTGAACTGGGCCAGGTTGTCGTCAATGAGATAGGTCAGCTTGTCGCTGCTGAGAACTGTCCTGTTCTGAATGATGCGGACGTGGCCGTTTGCCATAATGATGTTAGCAGGAACATTCCAGAGCGCGGTGTCGCAGATGAGGAGGGTATTGTTGTGCTCGAAACGGGCGTTGCCCAGGGCTTTCCTGTAGTTGATTCCGCCTTCTTCCACCTGCTGAAGCACGTTGCAGCCCAGAAGCCTGACAAGGCTGTCCTTCTGCTCACTCTTATTCCCGGCGAGCAGGCTGCCAGAAACAAGCAGCAGCAGAAATGAATATGCAAGTCTTCTTAAAGACATTACCTGTCGGCGAACTTCGTCGCCCAGACAGGGCGCTGGAATTCGCAGTCCTCAAACATCGGGTCAATAATGATCCTTGTATCCTTGATCCTGGAATCCAGGAATTCGTCGATCGCCTTCATCTGCTTCTGCTGCCTGACGGCATCCTGAAGCTGGCTGAAGTCATTCTCGAAGGTGGCTGTGTGGGCTGGAATGATCTTGTCCACGCGGATGATCTTGTAAACGGTCTTTCCATTGATGAAGTCCTTCACCTCGTCCTGGCGGCCATCGTTGTCCGTGGATTCAACCGGCTCGGAAATCTCACCTTCCTTCAGACCCTGAATGGCCTTGAAATCCTCCGGCTTCAACTGATCGATCTCAAAATATGAAGAGCCGGTGTTGGGATTGGACATCTGGCCTCCATTGGTCCTTGTGGCGGCATCCTGAGAGTAGAATCCCGCGGCCATCTGGAAAGTAACGGCCTTGTTGTCGATTTCCGTGCGGAGGCTGTCCAGAGTCTTGAACGCCTTGTCCTTGTCCACCTGTGTGTACTGAGGCTTCATCAGGATATGGCGCGCGTTGAACATATCGCCTTTCTTCTCGATCACTTCAATGATATGGAATCCGTCCGGAGTCTCTACAATCTGGGAGATCAGACCTGGTTTCAGAGCCATAGCGGCATCTGAAAAGACCGGCCAGAAAATTGATTTTGACGCCATTCCCAGTTCTCCGCCACGACGGGCGCTTCCTGGATCTTCGGAATATATACGGGCGAGAGTGGCGAACTTTTCACCGTTGATGATCCTTTCACGGAGTTCGAGGAGTTTTTCACGAACCGCCAGATTGGCCGCCTCGCGGTCAGGGTAGATGCAGATCTGGCTCAACTGGTACTTGATCGGAATAATGGGAAGGTCTTTCTTGTCCACGGTGTCCAAATATTCCCTGATGTCGTACGGAGTCATCTCCGGCACATTCTTTATTACGTCGGACTGTGCCTGCTGGGTCAGAGACATATCCTCATACTGCTTGCGCCAGTCCTGACGAAGCCTGTAGAGAGATTTGCCGAAATATTTCTCCACACCTTCTTCGCCGCCCAGGTAGGTCAGCATCCTGTCAACCTGCTGGGAGATGCTGCTCTCGACCATATCGTTCTTGACGGTGAGGGAGTCCATCCTGGCCTGCATAAGGAATATTTTCGATTCCAGCATCCTCTCAAGCACCTCGCAACGGGCATTCCTGTCCGAAGACATACCCTGAGCCTCCTGATCCTTGATATTGGACTCAATGTCGGAAATCATCACCGCTTCGTTCCCGACGACGGCCACGGTCTTGTCGATGTAGTTGTATTTCTGCGCTGATGCCATCGTGCAGGCCGCCGCGAAGGCGAAAAGTGTCAATGCAAACTTTCTTGTCATTTCGAGTATATTACAAAATTCTCCTTAGTCTTGGCGTCTTCTATCAAGTCCTGTTCCAAAGTGGTCAGAAGTTGGTGCTTTCTGCCGCTGATGATGATGTCCCTGATCGTCTCCCTGCAGAATTCCATCGGAGCGGTCTCCCCTGCCTTCATCATAGAGACGACATAGGCTACGGAGATGTCGGACTCCCCGGAGGGCATTTCAATGAATGAGCCGTTTTTGCGCGAAAGCATCTCGACATAGTCGACCTTGAATTCCGATGCGAGGATGACGGCGTCTGTCCAGCTGTCGGACCAGTCCTGGTAGCGCTTGGCGGAAGTGACAGCGAGGCTGTCGGCCGCAAGCACATCCTCGACATCGTCCGAAGACATCAGCTTCCTGATTTTCTGGAGATTCGGAGAATCCTTGGAAATATTCAGGAACCGGGTCTTGAGGATAGGACGCTCAAGGGTGAAGTTGTCCTTGTGGGCGTCGTAATATTCCTGGATCTGGGCGTCGGTCACGCTTGTGTCCAGCCTTTCGGCAACGTAGCGCTGCTCGAAGCGGTACCTGAGGAGCGACTGCCTGTAGGCCTCCAGTTCGCGGGATACATCCTTGTCCTCTTTGGAAAGCTGCTGCTGCGCGACATCCTCAAAGGCTTTGTCGGTAGCCCAGGAACTGATGTACAGGTTGGCCAGATTGACGCTGTCCTCCGGGCTGGTACCGGGAGGTATGACGCTCTCCAATTCAGACCGGTAGAGTTTGTGGTCCCCCAGCCTCGCAACCACATCTCCGTCGTGAATATACGACTGGATGGCCTTGCACGAAGGCAAGGCTGCCAGCGCGATAGCGGCGATGACGGTTGTGAGGCGAGACTTCATATTCCTTTAGCGGGAGTAGTTAGGGGCTTCCTTCGTGATCGTGACGTCGTGAGGATGGCTTTCCAGGAATCCGGCATTGGTGATACGGACGAACTGAGCCTTCCTGAGATCTTCGATCGTGCGCGCTCCGCAGTAGCCCATTCCGGCTCTCAGACCGCCCACCAGCTGGTAGATGACTTCCGAAACCGTGCCCTTGTAAGGGACCTGTGCGACAATTCCCTCAGGAACGAGTTTCTTTATGTCGGCTTCCATATCCTGGAAATACCTGTCTTTGGAACCCTGCTCCATCGCTTCCAGAGAGCCCATACCACGGTAGGACTTGAAGCGTCTTCCGTTCATGATGATGGTCTCGCCCGGAGATTCCTCGGTTCCTGCCAGGAGGGAGCCGGCCATAATGGTACTTCCTCCTGCCGCCAGGGCCTTGACGATGTCTCCTGAATATCTGATGCCGCCGTCGGCGATGACAGGGATACCTGTACCCTTGAGGGCCTCGGAAGCTTCCATGACCGCCGTGAGTTGAGGAACGCCGATTCCGGCTATGATTCTGGTGGTGCAGATCGATCCAGGGCCTATACCGACCTTGACAGCCTTGATTCCGGCGTCAGCAAGGGCCTTCGCTCCAGCTCCGGTGGCCACGTTGCCCGCTATGATCTGGAAATCCTTGAAAGCGCCGCAGGCCTTCTTGATCATTTTAAGGACTCCCTCGGAATGGCCGTGAGCGGTGTCGAGAACGACCGCGTCCGCTCCGGCGTCGATGAGGAGTCCGATCCTGTCAAGGGTGTCGGACTTGATGCCGGCCGCAGCAGCGACAAGGAGACGGCCCTTGCTGTCCTTCGACGCGATGGGGTTGTCCTTGATCTTCATAAGGTCCTTGTAAGTTATCAGGCCGACGAGCTTGCCGTCAGAATCTATCACAGGGAGTTTCTCGACTTTGCTGTTCATAAGGATCTTTGTGGCGTCTGAAAGGGTGATGCCCTTCGGCGCAGTAACAAGGTTGTCCTTTGTCATCACCTGCGAGACAGGCTGCTTCATATCCTCCTGGAATCGGAGGTCCCTGTTGGTGACTATTCCTATCAGGAATCCGTTTTCATCCACCACGGGGATTCCGCCGATATGGTGCTTGCTCATCATCGCAAGCGCTGAGCCGACAGTGGCGTTAGGGTGGATGGTGACCGGATCGTAGATCATTCCGTTCTCCGCCCTCTTTACCCTGCGGACCTGCTCGCACTGCTGTTCTATCGGCATATTCTTGTGGATCACGCCAATACCGCCGGCCCTTGCCATTGCGATGGCGAGATCCGCTTCCGTAACGGTGTCCATAGCGGCGGACACTATCGGGGTACGGAGCCTTATGTCTGTTGTGAAATTTGAAGTGACGTCAACGTCACGAGGTAGTACATCGGAATGTGCCGGAACAAGCAACACGTCGTCGAAGGTGAGGCCTTCAGGAATCTCTCGGTTTACAAACTTCGCCATTGTGATGAGTTTAATTTGGCAAATATAATCATTTTATGGCAAATGCCCACAATGTGTCAGGGCGAATCGACCTTTTGGATGAAACCTGTCATCCCCTGCTCCAGAGACGGCCCTGGAAGGTGCCGCGGGCCTCAAGAACCCTGTCCAGCATCCTTAGGATCTCGACGTTGCGCGTAAGCCCCCACGGAGTCTCGCTGACAAAACGCGGAGGCACTTCCCCGACGATCCTCTCGATGAACAGATCCGGGCGCAGGCGCTCGAGGATATCGACCATAAATTCCAGATACTCACCAAGCTGCATCCTGACGAAATCTTCCGGTCTTTCTGAATACTCCTTCTCCATCACGGTCCCTCTGACAATCTGCAGCTGATGGAACTTTACGGATGTGAGGGGCAGTCCGGAGATGATTGAACACTGGTCCAGCATCATTTCACGGCTCTCTCCAGGCAAGCCGAGAATAAAGTGCGCGCCGACATCGAGGCCACGATCCGCGGTCATCATGACCGCCCTCCTCGCGCACTCGAAATCGTGTCCTCTGTTGATTCTCTTCAATGTGCTGTCATAGCACGACTCTATGCCGTACTCCACTGCTACCAAAGGGAAATTCCGGCTCAAGGAAGCCAGATAGTCAAGTTTCTCTTCATCTATGCAGTCCGGGCGGGTGCCGATGACGATTCCTACAACCGAAGGATGCGACAGCGCCTCCTCGTAAAGCCCCTTCAGTCTCTCAAGCGGCCCGTAGGTGTTTGAATATGCCTGGAAGTAAGCAAGATACCGCTTCACTCTAGGATAACGGACACGGTGGAACTCGATTCCCTCGTCAATCTGTTGAAGCAGAGACTTTCCAGAGGTACTGTAGCCGGGATGGAAGGCGGCATTGTCGCAGTACGTGCAGCCGCCGGTACCGATCGAGCCATCGCGGTTGGGGCAGCTGAAGCCGGCGTCCAGCACCAGCTTCTGAAGCCTTTCGCCGTACTTGCGCCTGTAGTGGCCAACGAACGAATTGTATCTCTTGCCTTCAGGAAAGTCAGTCATATTCCTTGCAAAACTAACGAATTGTGAATATTTTTACAAGTTACAAACTCATTTGAATATGGACAGACCGATTTTGAATATCATTCTTCCCGCCGCCCTGCTGCTCTGCATCGGCGCTTCCGCTCAGACAAAGTGGGGAGTCACGGATTTTTCCGCCAACTTTATGAGAGAGGCCCCTGACTATGCCGCCGAACTGGGCGACCAGGCTCTTATGGGGACAGTGGTGGAGATTCTTGACAGGGAGAGTTACTGGGTGAAGATAAAGTCGCCGGAACCGTACACCGCCTGGGTAAACGAAATGGGCGTCGTGCCGATGACCGAAGAGGAACTGGCGGACTATATGGGCGCTCCGAAGTATATCTGTACCGCCGGTTTGACGCACGTCTATTCAGAGCCT
>CAYFVE010000084.1:0-10178 GCA_964346605.1 uncultured Muribaculaceae bacterium
GCGACGACTACAGCAGATTCGCAATTTCTGCGGAGGGCGGTCTTGGATTCGAACTTGCAAACACACTCCAGCTGACTGTCGGATACGTCTACGGACTTAACAACCGTTACACTGGAAGCGCAGATGACTTCTCCAAGTCTTCAAATGCTGTGAAGATTGGAGTAGCATACCTCTTCTAAACCAGTTATATTTAACGATGATGGCGGAACCAGTTTGGCTCCGCCATTTTTATTAGTGACTCTGACTGTTTCTGTACTGTTTGGGAGTTAGCCCGGTTTCGCGTTTGAAGAATCGGCTGAACACGGATTCTGAAACGAAGTTCAAATCATCGGCTATCGAGTAGATTGTGTCGTCCGAGTATATGAGGGCTAGCTTAGCCCTTTGGATGACAGCTTTGTTGATCCAGTAGAGAACCGTATGCCCGCTATTTGCCTTCACGACATTACTCAGCCAGTTCGGTGTAAGACAAAGCTTATCGGCATAGAACTCGATTGAGCGATCTGTCTCTGCGTGTTTTTCGAGTAGCCCGAAGAAATCTTTAAGTATCATCCGGCCACGATTTATTTTTCTATCTTCATTCTCATTCTGTATTTTCTCCACCTTCAAGAGATCTTCAATACACGCAGCCTGAATCTTTGACAAACTGTGTCTGTTTCCAGATGATGCGATTGAATACATGAGTTGAAAATATAGCATGTGGCGATGCAGCAGTTCCGAATCATCCAGATGTAATTTGTGAACCGAGGCAGCCTCCCTCATGTGGAGATTATAATATGAGAACAGAATGATCTTCACATCAGGAGAGACGGAAGTGATTTCCATAATGGAATTTTCCGGCACCATAAGCACATCTCCAGGAATCATGTGGTATGGAATCATATTCACAACATATTCTGATCTGCCCTCAAGAATAAGGACACATAATCCAGATAGAGGAAAGAACGGCCGTCCGAACTGGTATACCCCTGGCATCTTCGTCCTGTCCGTTACAAGATATATGTCATCGGCGAGATAGTTACCCGCCGATGCCATCGCTTCATTAAAAACCGATCTGCTTACTGTCTGAACTGTTGCCCTGGCTGTAAAAATAGATAATTACATAGAAAATGCAAAGAATATGCTAGAACTTGTGAATTTTGGTGGAGCGGAAGCATAGTATCTTTGCGGGTGGTTAGTAGCATGAATAAGAATTTTTACATAGTTCCAAAGAGCAGGTACAAGGAATTTGCACAGATATGTGCAGATTCACTCATCGGCAATCCACTATTCACGTGGATATGCGGTGGAGAATACGATACGGTAAAAATCAAGCAGGCATTCATCTCAGTACTAAAAGGTAGTTCAGACAGCATGCTGGCAATCGCAGACAGCAAAGAAATGAACAGCGTTTCAATATGGTATCCGGAAGGCAGCGGAATCATCAGCAGCGAGTATATGAAAGCTGGAGGATGGAAGCTCAAGAGCGACATGCTTCAACGCCTTACTTTACATGACCAATACATCAAGGATGTACGATTCAGGCAGACTGATGGAAAAGGATGGTATCTGTACATAGTTGCGACTAAACCTGGGCTGCAAAGAAAAGGTTACTCTCAGAGCATGATTAATGCCATGCTGAATAGAATAGATTATGAAGGCTCCTTCTGCTACCTTGAGTCGCATAGCGAAGGTCTGACGTCATACTTCACGCACAATGGTTTTAAACTTGTAGAGAGCACAAATATTCCAGAGGCTGGTGAATTCACCAGCTACGCAATGATAAGAAAATAATATGAAAACAAAGAGTCTGACAAAGAAGCAATGGATAATCCTTGCTGTAACTGCAGGAATCTGCATGTTCATAGGTTGGCTTCTGCCAAACCTTGTGCTTGACTTATTATTAGGAGGGAGGACATTCTAATGAAGAATAAACATTTCATCCCACTATGCTTAGGAGTAGGCATAATCTCGCTCATCATTGGATTTGCAATTTTCGGAGCTGCGGGGAAACTTGGATTCGATTCAAAATGGGACGAGAGCACAGGCACCGTCTACGAGGATCTCAAGTATGGTGATGCACCTCTTCAGAATTATGATCTACTTGTTCCATCGGTAAAGAAGGATTCATACGGTATGGCTATATATTTCCATGCAGGCGGATTCACTGGAGGTGACAAGAAAGGCGACCGCGAAATGCTTCAGTATTTCACTTCTAAAGGATATGTATCAGCAGGAATCAACTACACATTACGCACAGAAGAGAATAACGCAAGTGTGTATCAGATGACGCTGGAAGCACGTGATGGCATAATTGCAGCATGCAAGAAAGCAGAAGAATTGGGATATCCGATTCACGGTCTGGCAATCTGTGGAGGCTCTGCAGGCGCCACACTCGCAATGGTCACAGCATTCCGAGATGCCGATGTTCTCCCCGCTCCTGTACGCTTATGCGTTTCGATGGTCGGTGGATCCACATTCGAGCCGAAGGCTTGGTACATGCCAAACCTCGATTACACCAAACACGAAGATGCAGTCGCTGGTGCCGGATGGTGCATGACAATGTGCGGAGAGGAGGTTACACCAGAAATGATGGCATCAGGAGAGTATCTCGAAAAGATTGCATGTGTATCTTCATACACAATGGTAACAGACAGCACCTGCGCATTTCTGGGAGCATATGGAAAGATAGATAAGATTGTCCCTTACGCTACAGTACCATACTTGAAGAATGCGCTCGATGAGCATCACATCAATTTTGACCTGTTCGTATTCCCGAACTCCGGACACGGGTTACAGCACGACAAGAAGATCGCTAAAGCTTTTTTCAACAAATTCAATGGATATTTAGAAACATATTTATAAACATGAAAAGAATTATACTTATCGCAATAGCTACATTTCTATCTGCCGCATGTTTTGCACAGAGCACAATAACTGGTACCTGGAAGAGCAACGAGTCAAAGACAGACAAACAGGACTGGGGTACGAGTAAAGCAAACACATACGCAGAATACACTTTGAACAAAGACAACAGTTTCTCGCAAAAAGGTAACCTTGTTTTTTCTTTGGTCGGTAATGATGGCAAATCATACGACTATGAAGTATCTTTCGCGGGAGTCGGAACATGGAAAAGAGACGGTGATAAACTCACTCTGACATATGACCCCAAGAAATCTGTCATCACAGAAAAGAAGAATACATTCGAAGGAGTCTTCAAGATGTTTGCTTCAGGGATGACCAAAGAAATGAAGAAAGCGATGAAGAGCAAGAAACCTTCTGTACAGCAGATAGTATCTCTTACAAATTCAGAATTGAAGATAAAGGATCTTTCCGATAAGAGGGCCGAAGTCAAAACCCTTACACGATAGCAATTCGAATAGTTCTGCCGGCTCTACTGAGTCGGCAGTTTTTTATTCCGGCATCAATCATGTCGGAATATTTGTCGGAATAAAATAATCACTCAAAGGTGGTATCTTACCACCTTTTTATTATATTTGCAAAAATCTACCTGTATGGATTGGGAAAAACATATGAAAGTTGGAAAGCACTTCAGCCGTTATCAGAGAAAGATGAGGCTCGGCTTTCACGTAAATTCACAGTAGAATTCAACTTCAACAGCAATCATATTGAAGGAAACACGCTTACGTATGGCCAGACAGAACTCCTACTCCTCTTTGGGAAAGTAGTTGGCGAGACTGAGATGAAGGATTTTGAGGAGATGAAGGCTAGCACCATAGGAATAAACACCTCCGCAATCCAAAAACATCTTAAGTCAATGACAGAAAAGGGCTATATTACACGAAGAGAAAAAGACCGTCAGTGGGATGTATTCATAATCCCGTCCGTTTAAAGATACCGCATTTAAAGGTGGTAACCAACCACCTTTGATGCCATATTTTAAAAAATACGATTAGATAATAACTGAAGTTTTTCCATCAAACAGTTGGAAAATAGTTGCAACAATTCAGAATAGTGTCCCAAAATTTCAGGAGAAAGACATTCGTTTAGCATTTGATGCAAAAGAATCGAATTGGATGCGATTGAACACGCGATTTTTCTTTGAAGACACTAAAAAGATAGAGTTTATTTTACAGTTGAAAATAGATTACATCTATGCGTTTTAGCCATGGGATTGTATTGCGACAAATTACACGAGGTTTCATCTGTTTTGCTATCTTTGCAGAGGAGAAAATGTGGAAACGAGCAGTTCTGCCCGGTAGTTCTGTTTTATAATCCGTTTACAATATACCTTTCTGGTTCATGGAGGAAATCCATTAGGTTCACAATATAAACACCATCCTCGGTCATGTAAGTTGGCTGCAGTCCATTAACTATTACGATTCGGCGGAAGCCATCGCGGAGTTTACGGAGGGAGGCCATTTCCTGATCACGCTTCTCGTCCGTCTCCATGGCATAAGCAGATTGGATATAAACACGCTCATAGCCACGGTTGCAGACAAAATCTACCTCTAAGGTCTTTCTCTTTCGTGTTCCGTCCTCATCCTTGATTTCAGTGAGGATCTGCCCTACATCCACTTTCATGCCTACAGCTCGCAATTCATTGTAAAGCATATTTTCCATCATGTGAGTAGGCTCTACTTGCCTGAAACCAAGACGGGCATTCCTTAAGCCTAAGTCCTCAAAGTAATACTTGAAAGGAGAGTCTATGTACTTGCGCCCCTTAATGTCATAACGAGTGGCGCGCTCAATTACGAACGCATCCTCCATATATTCCAGGTAGAGGCGTATTGTATCTAAGGAAATGCTGCTTTGTTTTACACTTTTGAAGGTGTCAGCAATTTTTGGAGGATTGGTCAATCCGCCAACACATGAAGCCATTATATCAACCAGCTCGGCCAGATCACTATCCTTACGCACATCATAACGCTCTTTTATGTCGCGCAAATAGGTATGTTCCATCTGCTGCTCCAGATAGCTGACCTTCTTGCCAATCTCGTTCTCAAGCACCACCTGAGGCAGTCCACCATAAAGCATGTATTCGCGGACAATTTCTTGTGAATAGTCTCTACGGAAATCTGCCACCTCCCTGAAAGTAAGAGGACGGATATGTATTTCATCCCCACGACCTCGGAATTCAGTAATGACATCCTTGGACAGGAACTTTGCATTAGAGCCTGTCACGAATATATCCACATTACCAATACTTAGGAATGAGTTCAGAACATCTTCAAATTCATTAACAATCTGAACTTCATCAAGCATAACATAGTACTGTCCATCGGTGGACAGATGTTTATAAATATACTGAAGCAGAGCATCGGGATCTCTCAATTCTTGATTCAGACGATTTTCAAGATTCACACCTACGATATGGTCTTCCGGCACTCCCTGACTGAGCAGATGGTTTCGGAAAAGTGTGAACAACAGATATGACTTTCCACACCTACGCATACCAGTTATTACCTTGATCATGCCATTCCCATAGCTGTGAATAAGCTGATTCAAATACTTGTCTCTACGAATAACCATATTATATTCTCTCATTTTGTGTAAATACACATTATTGACGACTACAAAAATATGATTTTCCTTTTATTCTTACAAACGAATTGATTAATGATGTAGGCAAATCAGAAAAGTGTCCTTAAAGTAGAAAAAGAAGTCAATTCCCACATCTGATGCAACCGAATCTAACTGAATGCACGAAAAACGCATTTTCTTCTTTTCGAGATTTAGTGATTGAGCTAAAAGATGTATTCTATTTTACAGTTGTAAAATGCTTTCAATCCATTCAAAATCAGCATTCGATTGTATTGCGACAAATTACACGAGGTTAGATACATTTTACATATATTTGTATGTGCAAAATACGAGATTTTAAGGAAAGTTACCTTAAGAAACAGCAGTACCTTATTTGGTCGCAAATAACGCATTCTGGCGAGGAAAAAACTACCTTAAAAGCTACCTTAAACGGGTAAAAATGCCCTACAGATAGCTCTATTGGCATTGACTTTTTCTTCAACGAGGAGGAATACTAATCGACAATCACTTGATTGAAAATACAGCTGCCGGCTCTATTGAGTCGGCAGTTTTTGTTTATTCCGACATTAACCATGTCGGAATATTTGTCGGAATAAATATATTTCTCTAACTTCGTACAAAATGAATGAGAATATGTATATTCCTCCTTTTACAGTCTCAGCCAAAGCAATCAAACTGATTGCTGAGATTTCAGCACAGATTGAACTCTACTCCATAAGAATGGGAGCAGACGATTCATTGAGGCTTAGAAAAGCCAATCGAATCAAAACAATCCACAGTTCATTGGCTATCGAGGGTAATAGCCTGACATCAGACGAAGTGTCAGATATTATTAATGGAAAGAATATTGTTGCTCCGGTCAAACAGATTCAAGAGGTAAGGAATGCAATCAAAGCATACGAACTTTTCCCTTCTCTTGACCCGTATTCGATTAATGACCTGCTGAAAGCACACGCAGTAATGATGGAGTCTCTTGCTGATGACGCAGGCATGTTCCGGAAACGTGGAGTTGGAGTGTATTCAGGCACAAATGCAGTTCATATTGCACCTCAAGCACATATGGCCTCTGGATTGATGAATGATTTGTTCAACTGGCTAAATAAGGCAGAAGATCATCTTCTTATCAAAAGTTGCGTCTTCCACTACGAATTCGAATTCATTCACCCATTCAGTGATGGCAATGGAAGAACAGGTAGGCTATGGCAATCTTTGATATTGTCCAAGCTACACCCTCTCTTCGAGAACCTCCCTGTTGAAAACATGGTGTACGCGAATCAAGCTGAATATTACGAAGCAATCTCAAAGAGCTCTGACATAGCAGATTCCGGACCATTCATTGAGTTTATGCTAAAGGAGATTCTAGCAGCACTGAAAGCTCATCAAGGGAATCCAGTCGCAAGTATCATTTCAGAAAAAGAGCAATTGATTCTTGACTGCATAATGGCAAATCCTGAAACAACAGCAAAGGCGCTCTCTGATAAACTCGGTATCAGCGCCAGACAGATTGAAAGATTGATCTCAACACTCAAGGAAAAAGGAATTCTAGTTCACAGCGGCTCAAGAAAAGCAGGACGATGGATTGTCAATCCATAATATATAATATATAATATCCACCACCCAATAAGGTGGGAAATGAACTTACGTTGACATACCTCTCAGGTAAATGTTTTTGAATGGATAATGCGTGAAACGAGCAATTCAACCACGAAGTGACTACTCTGTTACTATCCGTATTTCCTATCTCCCTTACAACTAATATTATATCTAACTGTTACAAATACCACTTCTTCTCTTCAACAAGGAAGAGTATTAATAGCTAAGGATTTATTATACATATAGTTATAACGGACTACCGAGCATTTTCGTAAGTGGTTTTCTTTTATAGATATGCCAGAGAAAGCATTGCCATACAGATAATTATGCTTACCTTTACACCGTAAAACTTTTGGATGCGTAAATTCAATTCGGATATTGTCTTGTAGCGTTTTCGTACAGGCGTGAGTGACTCACGAAGTGTACAAAACGCGGGATGATGGTTTTCCAGCACTCGATTAGAGAGTGTGGCTGTATTTATTTATCACATTACAAGACAATTACGACAATGAAAATAAGACTTGAAAAACCCGCCGACTATCGCGAGGTTGAAAACCTCACCAGAGAGGCATTCTGGAACGTTTATGCACCCGGCTGCGTGGAACACTTCGTGCTTCACCGCTATCGCTCAGACCCCGACTTCATCCCCGAACTCGATTTCGTGATGGAAGAAGACGGCCACCTGATAGGCCATGTGATGTATTCCAAGGCCGAGATCATCGCTGACTATGGTTCGTCAATCCAGGCTTGGACCTTCGGTCCCATCAGCATTCACCCCGACTACAAACGCAAGGGCTACGGCCTGAAACTGCTCCTGCACTCGATGGAGAAGGCTAGCGAAATGGGCATCGGCGTGCTCTGCATGGAGGGCAATATTGACTTCTACGGCCACGCCGGATTCGTAGTGGCAAGCACGCTTGGCATTCATTACCACGTCGAGCCGAAGGATGCCGAGGTCCCGTATTTCCTTGCAAAGGAACTGATTCCCGGCTACCTTGGCGGCAGAGAAGGCACCTACCACACACCGAAGGGCTACTTCGTTGCCTTTGACGACCCAGCATCCTTCGAGGCGTTCGATGCCACTTTTCCGCCAAAGTCCAGGCTCCATCAGCCCGGCCATATAGTGGACGACAGCACAAAGAATCCCAACGAATGACGAAGGGCCGTTGCGCATATTGATTGCTATTCCCTGCTACTACCTGCAGGGAATAGTCTATTAGCCCAATATTTCGGAAATACCCATTCCCGCCCTTGAAAAATCCCTCGAGATATGGGAATAAGAATAAAATAAACCGCATTCCAGACACCTATAATGCGGTTTATGATGACGCCTACAGAAATCAATTTTCCGAAAACCAGTTTAGAATAATTTACTGTTTATAGATAGAAGGTTCAGATTGACTTCAGAAAGATCGATGAGATCGACTGGAGCAGCCTTGAGAAACCTGTAAAAAAATCTATCTTTGCTCAGCAACAGGGACACGAAAAAATAAGTCACTCTTTAGGCTATCGCCTGGCTGATTATTCGGCAAAAGAAGAATAATAAGTCAGAAAATGCAATGACTTCTTTTTCCAAAGGCTGTAGAAGCATAAGATAAGTAAAGATAAGTAATTATTAATTAATATGTTACAAGGATATAGTTGCAATATAAGGTTAAATGTAAAATAGGCTGCATTTTGAAGTAAAATAAAATGCAAGTTAGGTCCAGTTATCACCGCATATACCTCCATATACCACTGTTCGAGGTGATTTCTGGAGGCCCAAAAGACCGGTTATCTAAAGAATTGCAAGGTGGTATATGGGGGTATAACTGGACATGTGAGAGAGTTATAACTTATCTTATAACTTATCTAATCCGGGAAACAGTGCCTCAAAAGCCTAAAATGTCCATGCTTTCTCTTAAACGAGGAGGAGTATTAATAGGTAATTAGTTATAATACAATAACTTATCCTTTAACTTCCGACCTTTTGCCCGGTAGTTTTTTTGTTCTAGTGGTGATCAATATAGTCACCGCTTGAACAAAAAACCATTATTTCCCCCCGAGAAACGCTGTCGGAGTAATGCCGGTCATCTTCTTGAAGAGACGGGTGAAGTGATGTGGGAAATCGAAGCCCAGAAGATGTGCGGTTTCGTTTATGTTGTGGCCATTCATCAGGAGGTCTTTACCATGTTCAATCACGAAGGAATGGATGTATCCGATGGCAGTACCTCCTGCAGACTTGTGAATCACGTCGCCCAAGTAGCGTGGCGAATAGGACAACTGCTCTGCGCAGTACCGGACTGATGGAAGGCCCAGATCCATTTGCCTGTCGTCCAGATAGTATTCCATAAGAAGATTGTGAAAACGCTTAAGGATGTCCGATGAAGCAGAGTCCTCCCGCGAGAGTTGGCGCTGGTATATACGCTGGCAGTATTCCAGTACAAGGCGTATGTATCCAAGGATGACAGCCCTCAGTGCCGGCGAATCATCGTTCTCCTGCAGTTCATGCCTGAGTTGTGATGCGAGTTGGGTGATACGCCCCCACTCTGAAGTATCCATACGGAGTGTTTCAGTGGCGAAATAGGAGAAGAAACGGTAATCCTTCATTTTGACCTCCAGATCGGAGCCGTGGAGAAGTTCGGGCGAAAACATCAGCACCCAGCCATTGATAATATAACCTTCTCCATCATCTTCCTTTCCTCCAATCTGGCCAGGGGCAACGGCAAGAATGGAACCTTCTGCCGGCTGGCACATCTTCATCCCGTAAGAGAGGCCGGATGGGAAGTTCCGCTGGATGAAAAGACTGTACACACCATAAAGATTCAGGCTGGTATGGACCGGCGAGACCTCGTCGTAATGAATGACACTGACCAGCGGATGCAGCACGGGAGCGTTTACAGATCGGGCATAGACGTTGGGATAGGTTATGTGCAGAATGTTTTTCATTTATCTCAAAAGGGTATGAATTTCCGCAAAAATATATAAAGTTCTGCGATATTGGTAGAAATATGGTAAAATTCGGTTAAAGAATCACCGGAGATCTTTCTACCTTTGCAATATAAATCATTTCATTGCTGTCCGGAGAAATTTTACCATAAAGTAAGTTGCCTGATAGAACCATC
>CAYFVE010000085.1:0-10114 GCA_964346605.1 uncultured Muribaculaceae bacterium
ATCAGGGCGACTTTCGAGGCCCGCGGCTACACCGCCTGGGACCCGACCTCTCCAGTCTTCATCATGGACGATACCCTCTGCATACCTACGGTCTTCATCGCCTACACAGGAGAGGCCCTGGACTACAAGACGCCTCTAAAGAAGTCCATCAAGGCCGTTTGCGAAGCCGCGGCTCCGATCTGCAGACTCTTCGATCCAAATGTGAAGAAGGTTTACTCATACCTGGGATGGGAGCAGGACTACTTCCTGGTTGACGAGAGCCTGTACGCCGCCCGTCCGGACCTGATGATCACCGGCCGCACCCTGATGGGACATAACTCCTCCAAGAACCAGCAGCTGGACGACCACTATTTCGCCTCCATCCCGACCAGGGTGGCGGAGTTCATGCGTGACTTGGAAATCGAAGGCCATAAACTGGGAATCCCTATCAAGACACGCCACAATGAAGTCGCTCCCAACCAGTTCGAGCTTGCCCCAATCTTCGGCGAGACCAACCTTGCCAACGATCAGAACCAGCTGCTGATGAACATAATGAACAAGATCGCCCGCAAGCACGGCTTCGTGGTCCTTTTCCACGAGAAGCCTTTCGACGGAGTCAACGGTTCCGGAAAGCACAACAACTGGTCACTCGGCACAGACACCGGAGTGGGAATCATAGCTCCTGGTAAGGATGCCAAGGGGAATCTTCAGTTCGTGACCTTCTTCGTGAATGTGCTGGCGGCCGTTCAGAGACACAACGCTCTATTGAAGGCGTCCATCGCAACCGCTACGAACGCCCATCGTCTCGGAGCGAACGAAGCTCCTCCTGCAATCGTCTCCGCTTTTCTTGGCAGGACGATGACGGAAGTCCTTCACAAACTTCTCGAACTCCCTTCTGACACTCCGATCGAAATCGCCGGCAAGAAGGGACAGAGTGTAGGTCTGGTTGAAATCCCTGAAATCTTCGTGGACAATACGGACCGCAACAGGACATCTCCTTTCGCATTCACAGGAAACCGCTTTGAATTCCGTGCGGTAGGTTCTTCCGCCAACTGTGCCGGCGCGATGACCACCCTCAACGCCGCTGTAGCGGAACAGCTGCTGGCTTTCAAGGCTGATCTGGATAAGGAACTCGAGTCAGGCAAGGCGCTTAACGTCGCCGTAATGGATACCCTCAAGCCGATAATCCGCTCCATCATCGGTGTTGTCTGCTTTGATGGGAACGGGTATTCAGAGGAATGGAAGGTTGAGGCGAAGAGGCGTGGCCTCGATGTCGAGACAAGCGTTCCGGAGATGATCAAGGTCTTCCAGAGACCGGAGTCTATCGAAATGTTCAAAAAAACAGGAGTTTACACGGAGAAGGAGATAGAGGCCCGCGATGAAGTCAAATGGGAGATGTACAGCAAGAAGGTTCAGATAGAGTCCAGGGTGATGGTCAGGATGGCAATCAACCACATCGTCCCTGCCGCTTATGAATACAAGGCCAGGCTCCTTAAGGAAGTCGCCTTGAGCAAGGAGGTCTTCGGGGACACGAAGACCTGTTCTTCCGAACTTCAGCTGATCAGGGAGATTTCCGGCTACATCGACCAGATAGCCGAAAAGGTCGAGGCTATGAAGGAAGCCAGGAAGAAGGCCAACGCCATTGAGGACGAGTACGAAAAGGCGGTCGCCTACCATCAGATCGCTGAAGACCTTCTAGCGCTTCGCAGGCCTATCGACAAGCTTGAGGAAAGGGTGGACAACAGGATGTGGCCTCTTCCTAAGTACCGTGAACTGCTCTTCATCAGCTGACGGCTTCTAGAGCAGAGGCGAGAAAAGACGAATGACGGACTCGAGAAGGCGGTTGTACCAAGGTCGGCGCGACCACTCCTCAATGGTGAGCTCCCGGGATTTCTCGATGTCCTTCTCGAATATTGCCCGGCATTCCAGCGCGGTCGGTTCGTCGTAGATGTAGGAGTTGACTTCGTAGTTTATGTGGAAGCTGCGCCGGTCCATATTCGCCGTGCCGATGCTCGAAAGATAGTCATCGCTGACGAAGGTCTTGGCGTGGATGAACTCTCCCTGACGCAGGAATATTCGTACTCCAGCCTTCAGAACCTCTTCGTAGTACGCTCTGTTGGCCGGGCGGGTGATGATGTTGTCCGCCCTTTCCGGGACCATTATACGGACATCGACTCCGCACAGCGCAGCGATTTTCAAGGCATCCAGAATCGGTTCCGGAGGCACGAAGTATGGCGTCTGGAACCAGATGTACTTCTTTGCATGGTGAATCGCCCACTCGTAGCTGTACAGCAGGATGGGATCGGAGCGGTCCGGCTCATCCGGAACAATCTGCATAAGCCTTCCGCCGCTGTTTCCGTCTGTGATTCCAGCCATCGGGTAAAAGTCCAGAAGAGGCCTGTCGAGTTTTCCCTTTCCTGTGATCCAGGAATCCAAGAATGTATATTGAAGCGAGGCGACGGCATCTCCCGTGATCCTTAGATGGGTGTCTCTCCAAAGCTTGAAATATCTGTCGTTGATATTCATCCCTCCGGTGTAGCCTATCCTGCCGTCTATTACAACAATCTTCCTGTGGTTGCGGTAGTTCAGCGCGGTGACAAGTTCGAAGAAATGCATTCTTGGGTTGGTGAAGCGGACGATTTCAACCCCGGCCTGCTTCATATCGTCGTAGTACCTTGACCTTATTGGGAAATTGGCCACATTCTCGTAAATGAATCTCACCTTGACCCCTTCCCTGGCTTTTTGCATAAGTGCTCTTCTGATAGCACGACTTCCTTCATCATCACCGAAGTGGAAGTACTCGAAATGGATGGATTCCCTTGCCTGAAGGATGTCCTTCATCAGAAGATCGAATTTCCTGTGGCCGCTGGTGATGATCTCGAAACTGTTGCCGGCAGTGACGGTAGGGTAGGCCCCGCGTCCCATCATCGCGGCGAGAGGACGGTATTCGTCTCTTATCATGCCCTCGCTCTGATGTCCGAAAAGGATCCTGTTGAGATTCTCGTCAGTTCCCTGAAGGAAGGTATCGATGGATTTCTGATGCCTTCTGTTGAAAATCCAGTGATGACGGTAGTTGATGCCGAACAGGAAGTACAGCAGAACTCCGAAAAGGGGAAGTACGCCGATGATCAGCAGCCAGGCGAACTTGCTTCCGGAATCTCCGCGGTCGACGAGGATCACGACGACCACGGTGATGATCAGAAGTATGTACAGGGCTGTGAGGACCGACAGTACCATACGCTCTCGAATTTATGCCAATTCGCAGATTAGGGTCGCTTGAGTGCAGGAGATAACCTTGACGGTCACATAGTCGCCGGCCTTGTGGGCCTTGTCGGGGAATACGCACATCTTGTTGCTTCCTGTGCGTCCGCAGAGTTCGTCCGGACTCTTCTTGGACGGTCCTTCGACAAGGACCTTGAAGGTCTTACCTACTTCCTGCTCATTGCTCTTCAGGCTAAGTTCGTTCTGAAGGGCGATTATCTCGTTCAGGCGCCTTGTCTTGATTTCAACCGGCACGTCATCCGCATAGTTCCTTGCGGCCAGCGTCCCCGGGCGCTCTGAATAATAGAACATATAGGCATAGTCGAATCCGACGTCGCTGAACAGGGATAAGGTAGCCTTGTGGTCCTCCTCCGTTTCGGAGCAGAACCCGGCGATCACGTCGGTCGTGATACCGCACCCCGGCAGCATCTCGCGGATTTTTCCGACTCTTTCCAAATACCATTCGCGGGTGTAGCGTCTCCTCATCTTCTCCAGGATCCTGTCTGAACCGGACTGAACCGGAAGATGGATATGGTTGCAGATGTTATCGTGCCTTGCCATCGCTTCGATCAGTTCGTCACTTATGTCCTTCGGATGGTTTGTGGCGAAGCGGACTCTGAGTTCAGGGCTTATTCCGGCCACCATCTCCAGCAGCTGCGGGAAAGAGACTGTCTCTTCGTCCTTCTTCCAGAGGTATGAATCCACATTCTGACCAAGGAGGGTGACTTCCTTGTATCCCTTTCCGAAGACGTCTTCCGCCTCTTCAACTATGCTCCGCGGGTCGCGGCTGCGCTCAGCCCCTCTTGTGTAAGGAACTACGCAGTACGAGCAGACGTTGTTGCATCCTCTCATTATGGAGATGAAAGCGGAGACTCCGTTTCTGTCGGTCCTGACCGGAACGATGTCCGCATAGGTCTCTTCGTGTGATAGCAGCACGTTTATCTGCGGTGTGGAAGGAGTTATGTTCCTGAGAAGGTCCGGTATTGTCCTGTAAGAGTCAGGGCCGGCGACAAGGTCCACCTTCCTGGTTTCTATCAGTTTGTCCTTCAGCCTTTCCGCCATGCATCCGACGATCCCGACGACCACTTCCGGCCTGTTCTCCTTCTGCTTGTGGAACTGCTCGATGCGGCCCCATATCCTCTGTTCGGCGTTGTCCCTGACGGAGCAGGTGTTGGCGAGGATGACATCGGCGTCATCAATTGATTCGGTGCGCTCGTAACCTTCCTTTGAAAGGATGGAGAAGATGACTTCCGAATCCACGACATTCATCTGGCAGCCGTAGGTTTCTATGTAGATTCTTCTTTTCATCAATGATTTTTTGTCTGTGCTGCAAAGATATGGATTTTCCGTGAATAAGTATTTTTTCATATATTTGTGAAATCTGAATGTATGAAATCGGATGAAAAAAGTCAGAAGATATTTTTTTGGCATTCTTGTTGCCCTTATGGCCTTTGCCCTGGTTCCTGGATGTTCCGGTATCTCAAGGATAAAGGACATCAAGGTTACCTCCTGTGGCCTGGAGTCCTACTCGCTCAGGGGTCTCCGTTCGGTCGATGCTGTCCTTGCCATCGGGATTGACAACCCTTCCTTCGGTTTTATGGTGACTGATCTTTCCGGCATAGTGAAGTACAACGGAGAGGATGTCGCATCGTACACGGCGGACTCTATCCGGATCGATCCAAGATGTACGAAGGTCTATGACCTTCCCTGTACGGCCACTCTGGGTGAAGGCATAAGTCTCCTTCAGGTGATGAGAATCGCCGGGAAGGGTTCCCTTGAAGGATTGACAACAGATGTAGAGGCGAAGGTCAGGCTGAAGAACGGCATTGGCAAGACCTTTACATTCAAGGATCTGGACCTCAAGGAAATGATGGAAGAATAAAACTGATGAAAATGAAGACCTTCTATTCTTTTATTACATTGCTCGCCCTGCTCTGCGGGACAGCTTTCAGCGCTTCGGCTCAGGACGCCGCTGTCGATTCGACTTTGCTCGGCAAATCCATAATGAACCTCCTTCCTTCCAAGGCAAAGGGATCGAAGGCCGATGTGACTGTCCATCAGTCCCAGGCTATCCTGAATGCGTTGAACAGCCAGACGGCATCCAACTCCTCAAGACGATCCGCGGGCTACCGCGTCCGGATATTCAACGACAACAAGCAGGATTCAAGAGGCGCTTCAGAGGCTGCTCTCGGACGTTTCAAGGGTATGTTCCCGAATGTTTCCGCCTACAGGACGTACACGAACCCGTATTTCAGGGTTACAGTAGGGGACTTCCGTACGAAGTCAGAGGCCCTTGCGCTTCTTCAGCAGGTCAAGGGTTCTTTCCCTACAGCGTTCATAGTCAAGGAAACCATCAACTATCCTATCAATTTCTAGGTTATGCTCAAGCAAGGACTGGAACTCAAACAGCAGCAGAAACTATCTCCTCTTCAGATCCAGACGATCAAACTGATCGAACTGCCGATTCAGGAGCTGGAGCAGCGTGTCAAGACTGAGCTTGAGGAGAATCCTGTGCTGGATGACACTCCTGACCCGAACAGGGATGACGATGAGCCGAAGGATGTCTCGATCGATGAGATTGACGAGAATGATCCGATTCCATCCTACAAACTGAAGGTCAACAATTACGGCAAGGACGAGCGCCCTCAATACAACACTTTCTCGGTCAAGGAGAGTTTCACCCAGAGCCTGATGGAACAGCTCGGGTACCGCAACCTCTCAAGGCACGACTACGATGTTGCCGCTTTCGTCATCGGAAGTTTGGACGAGGACGGTTATCTCCGCAGGGACATAGACAGTATCGTGGATGACCTCTCTTTCAGGGCGAACATCGAATCCACCCCGGAAGAGGTCCTCAGGATGCTCGCTGTCATCCAGGAGTTCGAGCCTGCGGGAGTCGGAGCGAGAAACCTTCAGGAATGCCTTCTCCTTCAGTTGAGGTCCCTTAAGCAGACGAGGGAGGTCCAGCTTGCCGGGACGATTCTCAGAGATTTCTTCAATGAGTTCTCAAACAGGCATTTCCATAAGATAATAAACAGGCTGGGTCTCTCCGAGCAGGAGATGAAGGCCGTGATGGCCAGAATCGTGAAACTTAATCCCGCTCCAGGCGGCCAGATAGACGATTCGTACAATGACCAGGCCCAACAGATTGTCCCTGATTTCATATTGGACATCGAAGACGGAGAACTGAAGCTGTCGATGCCCCGTTTCTCTATCCCGGAAATCCGAGTCAACAGAAAGTATGCTGAACTTCTGCAGGATGCGCAAGGCTCATCTCAGCGCGAGAAAAAGGAAGCCGCCACTTTCGTGAAGCAGAAGTTGGATTCGGCGAAATGGTTCGTCGAGGCGCTGAAGCAGCGGCACAACACTTTGGAATGCACTATGAATGCCATTCTGGAGTATCAGCACGACTATTTTATGGACGGTGATGAATCCAATCTCAGGCCGATGGTGCTCAAGGACATCGCCGAAAAGACTGGATTCGACATCTCGACGATTTCAAGAGTCGTCAACAGCAAGTACATCGAGACCCATTTCGGAATATTCCCTCTTAAGTATTTCTTCTCGGAAGGTCTTGAGAATCAGGATGGCGAGGAAGTTTCAACACGCGAGTTGAAGAAATCCCTGCGCGAATGCGTCGATGCTGAAGACAAGCGCAGGCCGCTGACAGACGACCAGCTCGTGGCAGAGATGAACAAGCGCGGCTACAAAGTCGCCCGCCGTACCATCGCCAAGTACCGTGACCAGTTGGACATCCCGAAGGCGCGTCTCAGGAAAGAGCTTTAGCCTCCTTGCTATTATATATTAAAGTTTGGCTCCGTAGGCCAGGTCTCCCGCATCCCCCAAACCTGGTACGATGTAGGAATGGCTTGTGAGCTCTTCATCTACCGCCGCTGTCCACAGACAGGTATTGTCCGGGAAGTGTTTCTGGATGTACTCGATGGCGTAGATGCTGCAGATCGGGCACACGAAATGCGTGAATTCGGGCTGCCCTCCCTGGTCCAGGAGCCTGTTGTAGGCAATCTCCAGAGAGGCTCCGGTAGCGAGCATCGTGTCGGACAGAATCAAAGTCTTGCCGCTGATGGAGGGACAGGAACAGTACTCGATGTTGATGTGGAAATCATCTCCCTTGTCGTACTTCCTGTAGGCTGCGATGAATGCGCTTTCCGCATTGTCGAAGACATCCAGGATTCCCTCGTGAAGAGGCAGCCCCGCTCGAAGAATGGTAGCGGCGACAATCTCGTCATCACAGGTGTTGACTGTCGCGGTGCCGAGGGGTGTCTCTACGTCTTTCGGGGTGTACTCGAGCGTCTTGCTCAACTCATAGGCAAAGATGTGGCCCAGCCTTCTGAGGTTGAAACGGAAACGGAGGCTGTCCTTCTGGGCGATTCTGTCGCGCATCTGCGCAATGATGCTGTTGAGAACGGAGTTGTTCTCTCCAAGATTGATGACTCTCATAATTTCGAAACTTATTTCGAAAATCAAATTTAGCCAAATATTTCATCCCGGCCAAATAAAATCCGAAACCTCATCGTTTTACGACACGGTCGTCCGCAAAACTGAACCAGCAGCCGTCGGAAATGATGATATGGTCCAGAAGCGCGATGTCAAAGGTGTTGACCGCTCTTTTCAGTCGTTCAGTGTTCTCCAGGTCGCTTTTGCCTGGCCGCGGGTCTCCGGAAGGATGGTTATGGATGAGTACTATGGCGTTTGCGTGTTTGTCCAAAGCCTTCTTGACAATTATCTTCGCATCTACAACCGTCGAGCTTGTGCCTCCTCTGCTGATCATTTCCTTGCCTATAATGTAGTTCGCCCTGTTCAGGAAGATTACCCAGATCTCTTCGTGGAGCAGCCCCTTGAGTTTCGGAATGAGCATCCTGTAAACAGTCTCTCCGCTGGTCAGAGGGACTTTTTCGATTTCCGGATCCTCCAGGCAGCAGCGTTTGCCTATCTCCAGCGCAGCTGCAATCACCGCATACCTGCCGTCACCTATGCCGTCAATCGATTTCATCTCTGCAGCGTCCATCCCTTCGATTTTTGAAAGCCTGCCTCCGTTTACTGCCAGAAGCCTGTTGGCAACTTCCAGCACATTCGCTTTCCTCGTTCCTGAGCCGATGAGTATGGCCAGGAGTTCCGCATTGCTCATATCTCCCGCTCCTCTGGCGAGCATCTTTTCCCGAGGACGTTCCTCCGCGCAAATTTCCTTTATTTTCATAGCCGCAAAGTATGCAACAAAAACGGAAAAAAACTTAAGAAACGTAAACGTCTCTCAAGTTTTTCCGTTTTCAATGAAATTAAAGGAAAAACTATTTCCTTTTGATCACCTTCTTTGCAGCATCGATGATGTGGGCGGCGTCCATTCCGTAAGCTGTCAGAAGCTCGGCAGGTGTGCCGCTCTGTCCGAACTCGTCCTTTCCGTTGACATATTCAATCGGCTTAGGGCTGGATGCTGCGAGTACACCGGCTATCAGTTCTCCGAGTCCGCCGGCCATATTGTGCTCTTCAGCGACAACTACAGCGCCTGTCTTGATTGCAGAGGCGATGACGGCCTGGGTGTCGAGAGGCTTGATCGTGGCGATGTCGATGACATCTGCGCAGATGCCGTCAGCTTCGAGGGCCTCGGCTGCCTTGAGCGCTTCCCAGACCATATGGCCGGTACAGAAAATCGAGACGTCCTTTCCCTCATTGAGGACATAGGCCTTGCCGATCTCGAACGGCTCGTCAGGCATAAAGTCGGCGACGCTCGGTCTTCCAAAGCGAAGATAGACAGGTCCTTCGTATTTCGCCACGGCCATCGTGGCGTTCTTTGTCTGGGTCCAGTCGCAAGGATTGATCACGACCATACCGGGAAGTGCGCGCATAAGGGCTATGTCTTCCATCGTCTGGTGGGTCGCGCCGTCCTCGCCCAGGGTGATTCCGGCGTGGGATGAAGCGATCTTGACATTTGCCTTGCCGTAGCAGACTTCCATCCTGACCTGGTCGTAAACGCGGCCGGTGACGAATTCCGCAAAGGAACCCACAAAAGGAACCTTTCCGGTGATTGCCATTCCGGCGGCGACTCCGATCATATTTGCTTCAGCGATACCGCACTGGTAGTATCTTTCAGGGAATGCTGCGGCGAAATCGCCCATCTTCAGCGAGCCCTTGAGGTCAGCGGTGAGAGCTACTACTCTTGAGTCGGCCTTTCCAGCCTGGAGAAGACCCTCTCCGAAACCGCTGCGGGTGTCTTTCTTTCCTTTATCAGTGTATTTTTTCATAATGCTTTCGAATTTTAGAAGTCTCCCAATGTCTCTTCAAGCTGACTCAGGGCTATGCCCGCCTGTTCCTCGCTAGGGACATTCCCGTGCCATTTGTTGGTACCTGCCATAAAGTCAACTCCGTGACCCATTTCAGTGTTGAAGAGAATCATAATCGGTTTTCCCTGGCCTTCAGCCGCCTTTGCCTTGGCGAAGGCGGCGAGTATGGCGTTAATGTCGTGGCCGTCGGCCGTTATGGTCTCCCATCCGAATGCCTTCCACTTCGCTTCAAGATCTCCAAGTCCGCCGACAGCCTCGGTTGTGCCGTCGATCTGCTGGCCGTTGCGGTCTGTCATCGCGATCAGATTGTCAACTTTGTGGTGTGCGGCGAAGAGCGCAGCCTCCCAGATCTGTCCTTCTTCGCACTCGCCGTCACCGCATAGTGTGAAGACGGTGTGTTTGTCTCCGTCAGCCTTCTTTCCCATGGCGAGACCGACTGCCACTGAAAGACCCTGTCCAAGGGAGCCTGCTGCCTGGAACACTCCCGGGAGTCCCTTCCTGATCGAAGGGTGGCCCTGGAGGCGGCTGCCGTACTTGCGGAAAGTGGCCAGCTCGGAAATAGGGAAATGGCCGGATCT
>CAYFVE010000086.1:0-10046 GCA_964346605.1 uncultured Muribaculaceae bacterium
ATTCTACGGCGTTCGCGCCGTGGCGTAACTTTTATAAAATTAACGAACTATTGATACCTGAAATGGCTAGACAAAATATCCGGAACATTCTGAAAGATCTGGTTTTCATATCCGATCAGATTGACACAAAGGAAGCCGCGGAGAGGATAAGGAAAAGCATCTGGTTCAGAGGACCGAATGTCTGGATTCTCGCATTTTCCGTCATCATCGCGTCAGTAGGACTCAATGTCAACTCCACGGCCGTCATAATCGGCGCGATGTTGATTTCACCGCTGATGGGACCAATCATCGGAATCGGACTTGCATTGGGCACCAATGAGATGTCCCTTCTCAAGGACGGTGTCAAGAATCTTCTGGTAATGGTCGGTATCAGCCTTTTCGCCGCGGTTTTCTATTTCCTGATCACCCCTCTGAACCTGGTCAATCCGACAGAGCTTCTGGCCAGGACAAGGCCTACGATCTACGACGTGCTCATCGCATTCTTTGGCGGACTGGCCGGGATTCTCGAGAACAGCCGGAAAGAGCACGGTACGGTGCTTTCAGGAGTCGCAATCGCGACAGCCCTTATGCCTCCTCTCTGTACGGCAGGCTACGGTCTTGCGAATGGCAATCTCAACTTCTTCCTGGGAGCGATGTTGCTTTTCCTTATCAACTGCGTGTTCATCATCCTGGCCACGTATTTTATGACAAAATACCTTGGATTCAAGGAGAAAGAATTCCAGGACACGGCTTTGGAGAAGAAGACGAGGACAATAATGACCCTGATCACTCTTGCGGTCGTTATCCCAAGCGTATGGAGCGCGATTCTGATGGTCAAGGACAATAACTTCAAGAGGAATGTCAAGAATTTCGTTTCAGAGAACAGGAACACTGCCAAAGGATACATCTACGACTACAAGATCACCACGAATCCCGAACGGAGGGCAGAGATCTTCTACGCCGGAAACAAACTTACGGAGAAAGAACTCGACCTTCTGAAGGAATCCGCTGTCAACAACGGGATTCCGGCCGACAGGGTTGAGATCCGCGAGCAGGCTTTCGGCTCTGTGGAGATGGAAACAGACCGCCTTCTCCAAGGAATATACGACCGCTCCGAATCTGAAATAACCCGGAAGGACATACAGATAAGAGCCCTTGAGAAGGAGCTTGACGAACTGAGAGGAAAGAGAATCAACTACAGGACACTTGCCAGGGAAATCCGTTACAACTACCCTGAAGTGGACGATATATCGATAACCAGAGGAGCGTCAGTGGATGACAGTCTCAATGTTCACGACTGTACAGTCGTCATTGCTTATTCCAGAAAGCCGTTGAAAGACGCTCAGATCAACAAGGTCAAGGAATGGCTCCGTCTCAGGCTGGATGACTCCACTGCTGTTGTCCATAATGTGCTGAAGGAGGTCAGATAGAAAGGCTGAACCTGAGAATCTCTCCCGAAACCGGATGACGGAATGAAAGGAAATCCGCAAGGAGATTCAGATTCGAATCCGCTCCTGGGATCTCGAAATCTGCACCTCCGTAGAGACGGTCCCCGACGATAGGTCTGCCAAGCCCTTCCTGATGGGCGGAGTGGACGCGCAGTTGGTGCGTCCGGCCGGTCAGAGGCCTGAACCGTACAGTGGCGGTCCCGTCCGGCATTAATTTCAGGACTTCATATTCAGTGACCGCCTTCTTCCCGTCTTCTGAAATCATCTGTCTCGGACGGTCGTGATAGTCCAGTGCCATAGGCAGACAGATAGTCCCCCGATGGCCCTCAGTAAGTTTTCTTGAGCCCGGAGAAGGCGGACATAGTTTGGCAAGATATGTCTTCTCGACCTCCCTCTCTGCAAACTGTCGGCGAAGTTCCTTCTGAACCTCAAGGTTTTTCGCGAAAACCATAAGTCCTGCGGTGTCCATATCAAGTCTGTGGCAGGAATACACCTTCACACCCTTTTTGCGCAAAAGCCATTCCTCAAGACATTCTTTGGCGGTTTTTCCCTTTGCGGACAACATACCGTAAGGCTTTCTCACAACCAGGATGAAATCATCCTCGAATTTGATTTCCGGTTCTGTTTCAAATTCAAAGGGAGCATCCAGAGGATTAGGTTCCACATCGAGACCCTCAAGCATATAGCTCAACAGAGGACCGCACTTTCCGGAACAGGAAGGGTAGAAGGATCCGCTTCTGCGCACTTCGGACTTAGGGGAAAGCCCGTACCAGAATTCTCCCATAGCAACCGGCTTAAAGCCACATAGATAAGCGTGCTGAAGAAGTTTCGGACCGGCACAGTCTCCGGTACCTCCAGGAGGAACGAGTCCTCGGTCAGCGAATATCCTCCTAATGGATCTGGATTCTCCCCTTGCGTTTCTGACAACGTACTGGTCGAACAGCCAGTTCTGGAGTTCGGCAGACATTTCCTTTTTCTTGTGCGGATCCTGCTCAGCGCTGATCTCCCTTTCCATTGTTTTGAAGTGGCCCTCGTAAGGAGTAAGGTCGAAAATCGGCGGAACAAAGCCCTCAATGTGGGACATTCCTCCGGCGAGGCCAGAAAAGGCATAGAGGAATCCACCGCCATCAACTTCCAGGACCCCCATCATCTTTCCGTCTCCGAACAATACGCGAAGTTCTTCGGAAGCATCAATATGGGAGATCAGCCGCGCTGCCGCCGCCTTGATACCAGGCGCAGGCTTATAACAGAACGGATATGTGAATCCGGATGGCAAAGGTCCTTATCTGATGAAATGCATCGGCTGAGGAGTTTCATCCATACCTGGAGCCGGCTTGCCGCCAGTGGTCTTTAGAATGGCTGCCATATTGTTGGCAAGAGTCCTCATCGTCTGCATCCCTTCCGTGTCAAGCGCAGCCTCACCTGGAGTACGGCCATAGGCGATTGCCCAATATTGGGATGAAATTACCGGCATATTCAGCATCTGGAACGGCATATTCATCGTCTGGAAGGCAGCTGTCGCCCCGCCTCTTCTGCAGACAGCGATCGAGGCTGCAGGCTTTCCGTTCATCGCTGACCCGTTTGAATAACACATCCTCTGTATGACAGAAAGGAGCGCTCCGTTGGGTTGACCGTAATAGACTGGAGAGCCGACAATCAAAGCATCCGCCTCCCCCATCTTCTCCGAGATGGAGTTGCAGACATCATCGTCGAATGTGCATCTCCCAGGTTTCCTGCTGCAGGCTCCGCAGGCTATGCAGCCTCTGACAGGCTTGTTTCCTATCCACAGGATTTCACTCTCGATTCCGAATCTCCGGAGCCTGGCAGCGACTTCTTCCAAGGCGGTCGCTGTATTGCCCTTTTGATGAGGGTTGCCGTTTATCATCAGAACTTTCATCTTTGACTTATCTTTAGAAGCAGCATTCAGTACCGAATCAGGAAAAACAGCCGATGCTGCCAGAGCTGCTCCGGCTGCGGTGACTATTTTGATGAATTTCCTTCGTGACTGCATTATAATGTCAGAATCTCTACAAATATAACAAAGTTCAGCGTTTCAGGCAAACGGCACGGTCATTGTCAGAAGAACAAGACGGAAAGTCTCCATTATTAAAAAAAGACTATATTTGTAAAACATTAAAACCAAAGAAAATGAAGAAATATGTATGCAGTGTCTGCGGATACGAATATGATCCAGCAGCCGGAGATCCAGAGGGAGGAATCGCTCCCGGAACAGCATTTGAGGATATCCCTGAAGATTGGGTATGCCCTGTCTGCGGAGTAGGGAAAGAAGATTTTTTCCCAGTAGAATAACAGACAAGGGAACAACCCTTAAGCAATTGGCCCGAATCCGGAAAGTCATATTGAATACTTCCGGGTTCGGGCCGCATTATTGGTTCAGTCCGAGTAGTTGTAGTCGATGACGATGTCAAAGGAATAGTCGGGATAGACCTTCTTCAAGGAATCCATAACGCAGTTCTTAAGGTCATCTGCATCTTTGACATCGTAATCGATCAGAACATCTATCGAGACGGTCCGGGAGTCGAAGTCCACATAGAAAGCGTGTGCTCCAAGGACTCCTTCATTGCCAGCCGCACGTGACAGGACATCACGCTGCATTCTGGCGACAGGCGTGTCTCCGGTGTTGTCCGCATAGATTCCGACAGTAGCTATGACTCCGTACTTCGCATAGAGGCATTCGGCGATCTTCCTGTCCAGGAAATGGATCCTCGATGCGGTGATGGTGTCAGGAACGGTGACGTGCAGCGAGCCGATCATTGTCTCCGGACCGTATGTGTGGATGATCAGATCGTGGACTCCTTCCACGCCATCGAATCCTGCGACATCCTCCTTGATGTTCCTTACCAATTCTTCCGACACCCTGCTCCCGAGAAGCTCGTTGATCGGAGACTGGAGCATTTCTATGCCGGATTTGATGATAAGCAGCGAAATGGCGGTACCCAGATAGCCGTCGATGGAAAAATTCCAAAGAAGCATAATCACTGCCGCAACGAGGGTCGATAATGTGATGATGGCATCAAAAAGGGCATCTGAACCGCTTGCAATGAGGGAATCACTCTTAAGCCGTTTCCCTTCCGCCTTGACATATCTCCCCAGGACAAGTTTGACGATGATAGCTGCGACTATTATGATCAGCGTGGCTGTGGAATATTCAGGGACAGTCGGATTGAAAATCTTTTTGACAGATTCGATCAGCGAAGTGATGCCGGCCATTATGACGATGATCGAGATGATTATCGCCGAGAAATATTCCACACGTCCGTAGCCGTAGGGATGCATACGGTCCGCAGGACGTTCAGACAGTTTTGTGCCGAGGATCGTGATTACGGAAGAAAGCGCATCGCTAAGGTTGTTGACCGCATCCATCACGATTGCGACGGATTTTGACAACACACCTATAATGGCCTTGAAAACTGCAAGAAATACATTCGAGGCTATTCCTATGATGCTCGTGCGGATAATCCGCTTGTTTCTATCCATATTTTACCTAAGATTCAGGGCACAAAGATAACATCTTATTTTCCACGCACCACGAAACGATCGAAGAAATCCAGAAAATACGGCCAGTTTGGACCAGGTTCGTGGCCTCCGTCGTGCATCCTGAAAGCAAGACGCCCGCCCATAAGGCCGACATTCATTCCCGGGAACACATTCGGACGTATTCCCTTGTCCTCTACAGGCTCTCCGTAGCCGAACTTCAGTCCTTCAACTCCGAGCAGTTCATAGACAGGGGATGCAAGCGTGCAGGATATATACATTCCGTTAAGGTCCTGCCAATGGTCGGCTTCAAAGGTACCTGTCGAAACAAGGATAGGACGAGGAGCGCAGATCGCTATGAACTCGTGCTGGTCCACCTTCATATCACCGGCATTCAAAGGATCTGCCGCATATTTGAGGAAATTGCCGCACATCCAGTGATACTCACTGCTTGCAGCTAAATTCTCAACGGTCTCTCCGCAGTAGCGTCGCCAAGGAGTTGCCCCTCCCTTGCCTGATGAAGAGACGAAGGCAGAAGCGACACGTTCGTCAAACACAGCGGTCGCCAACGCGGTCTTACCATATCTGGAGTTGCCTTCAACAGCCACTTTAGATGCATCGAACAGAGGCTCTGCCTCAAAATAGTCTATCAGTCTGGAAACGCCCCAGGCCCAGGCGCGTATAGAGCCCCAGTCATCAGGTTTGCGGAAACCACCCTTGTTGCAGAGTCCGATGATGCCCTGCCTCAAACCGTGGCCTCCGTCAGCCTGATAGGATGTCGGAACTATTGTGCAGGCAGCCCAGCCACGCTCCACAACCATTTCCTTCCATGAACTGCGTTGAGGCATATTCCCCATCATAAAACCATACTCGACGATCACGGGAAGATCCTTCAGCGCCTTCTCCGGCCAGGAAACCTCCGCCTTGATCTCTACTTTGATGTCCGGGCAGGAAGAATTGTCCACCACTCCGAGAAGCTGCCGGGTGATGCAAGGTATATCACCGATCAGTTGATTCTCTTCTTTGACAACGACCCAATTGACAGCGGGGACATCAGATGGAATATGCCCGTAGAAGTTGTCCTCGAATTCCTTAAGGAGTTCAGGTCTCCTGATCTTGAACCAATCCTCCGAACTCTCCACCTTCTTTCCGTCAAAAGTTTGGAGAGGGTCTGGATAAACCAGATAAGGGTTGGCAATGAGTTCGTCATAATTGGCTCCTATGGCCGGGTCGGATGAATAGCCGTCCTTTCCCGGTCGGAGTTCACCCAGGCCGAGCTGAGCCTTCATCCTGGAATAGTCCGCGTTTGTAAGGGCGTTCAGACTATCCATATTCATTCTCGGAAATCCGAACTGTGCCGATGATTCGGCTTCAGCAATGAAAACGGCTGCAATAACAGCCGAAGCGAAAAGAAGATTCTTTTTCATCTTATTCAAGTATCTGTGATGCGGCGTTTTTGGTGTCAACCTTTTCTATGATGCGAATGCATATTCCAGTCTCATCAAAGATGAAAGTCTTTCTGAGGGTGCCTGTCGTCACCTTACCGTAATTCTTTTTCTCTCCCCAGGCCCCCAGGGACTCCAGGATGCTGTGGTCAGGATCGGAAACGAGCGTAAACGGCAAGGAGTATCTGTCCGCGAACTTTCTGTGCGATTCCACTGAGTCCTTGCTTATTCCGACAATGGTGTAGCCCATCGAAAGGAACCTTTCGTGGTTGTCAGCAAGGCTGCATGCCTCTGCGGTACATCCGGGAGTGCTGTCTTTCGGATAAGTGTAGATAACGGTTTTTTTACCGGCAAGGTCTTCAGAACGGAAGATTTTCCCGTCCTGGTCCTGAGCCTCGAAATGAGGCATCCTGTCTCCAATGTTGAACATTTCGGTATTATATTAGATTTACTATTGCATCTGTCTCAGCAGGACCTTGATTTCAGGAAGCCTGCCTGGCAATTCTGAAAGGTCGGTCTGGCCGAAGTGATAAGGAATCAGCACTTTTGGCGCTATGGTCTCAGCAGCCTTGACACATTGCTCCACTGTCATAGTGTAAGGCTGATTGACCGGAAGCAAAGCCACATCGATATCCTTAATCCCGGAAAACTCATCGATGTACTCGGTGTCTCCGGCGATATAGATTCGAAAGCTTCCTATCGTAAGTACATAGCCGTTCCCGCTGCCCTTAGGGTGAAAGTTCTCCCGACCGGGAGTCGTGTTGTAAGCAGGGACAGCGTCAATCCGGATTTCCCCGATCGAGACGCTCTCACCATTCCGCAAGACCTTTCCCCTTCTGAGCTGATCCGCGCTCTTTTGATTGAGGATAAGCCTGGTGCCGTCCTTTTCAAGGGCCTTTACCGCAGAGTCATCGAGGTGGTCACCGTGCTCGTGGGTTATCAGGATGATGTCAGCCTTCGGGAACTCCGAGGCGTAGTCGGTGTGTTTTCCGTGCTCCGAGACAGGGTCGATCTGAATTGAAATATCCTTGTAGGAAACCGCAAGCGTGCCGTGCTTGATCAGGGTGATGGCGACAGGCTCACCGTCTTCCGTACGGAAAGTCTCGACCTCGTATCTGGTCACAGGTTTTCCGGCTCCGGTCCATCCGATGTAGCCGCTTGCAAGATTGAAAACTGAATATCCGGCCTCCGTCAGCTTTGCAGCCGCCTCCGCGCTCCTTCTGCCGCTTCTGCAGTAAATGGCAAGCGGGGTGTCTTTTGAATACCCGGACTCGAATCTCTGAAGAAAGTCCTCACGGTACCAGTCGATATTGGCGGCTCCGGCCAGATGGCCTTCGGCAAATTCCTCTGCCGTCCTGACATCCACCAGAGCTACCCCCTCCTCAGAAATCTTATTGGCGAACGCATCGGCGTCCAGATCCTTGTAGTTTGCGTTGCTGCAGGCAAAAAGCCCGGCCAGAATAGTGGCAAATGACATTATTCGCATAATATTTCAAGTTATTTGATTACAAGCCGGACTTCGTAGATCTGACCGACCTGCCTTCCATCGTGAGCGGCGAATCTGACCCTTACTTCGCTCTTCCCTTCAAGAAGTTCTGCAGGAATAGGGTAATCTTCAGTCTTCCACTGGGAGGTGCGCCACCGGCGGGAATTGTTGACGCTGGTCAGAAGGGTGTTGTCTATGAAGATGTCGAATTCACTGGTGCGCCATTCGTCCTGTCCCCAGAACTTCAGACGGAGCATAAGGTCTGAATGGCCGCCTGTACGCATCAGATAACTGAAATAGTGGCCGTTCCTTGCATCACGATAGAAGACGCCTTCCGTGTTCCCCCTCTCGCTCCGGTCAGTCTCCATACCGTGATCCGTCTCCGGCTGCTGTTCTCCCGGAGAAACCTTGTCAACTGTCCTTGATTCAAGAATCTGTCTTTCCCGCTCCTCATCGGCCAGTTTCTGGAGATATTCCTTATGCTCCTGCTCGCCAAGAGCGAGCCAGTACATCATGTAACGTGAATCGTGAATCTCGAAAAAAGGCTGGAGCTCACCGCCAATGGCGTTCTCCATCCTCGTCGCAAGCTTGAAATGCAACGGTTTTCCAGCGACAGGCACAAGGTCGCCGGCGATGTCATCGATGTTCTTAGGAAGCAGGATAGGTGCCTTGTCGAGAGGAAGCTTCGTGCCGTCAGCGTACTGGCCGAAGCGGCTGTCATCAGCGATCAAGGATTTCAAATCCTCTGTTCCGGTCTTCATTCCAAGAAGGACCGGGCCGTATTTTACGGCGACATACTGCGGGACATTCGGAAGGTGCTCGATGCTTCCGTGCATCGGCATAGTAATCTCAACCCTGTCGCCCTTCTTCCATTTGCGGGTGATGCAGACGAAACCGCTGTCTTCATATTCATCCGCATTGAAGCCCACTCCCCTTACCTTGAAGCCCTCGCTCCAGGAAGGCTTGCGGATCTTGAGGGTGAAGTCGCCCTTCCCTTTTTCAACCACGATCCGGGAAGTCTCTGAATATGGGAATGATGTTGCCTGGCGCAGGACCAGTCCCCTTTCCCTCCAGTTGAGTTCGGAAGCGACGAAAAGATTTACGAAAAGGACATCCTTATCAAGGGAGTTCCCCTTTGACCGCGTCCAGACAAACTGTCCGTACTTGCCGTGATTTTCCATCCCGGTTCCTACACAGCACCACATAGCCTCGTTGGGAGCCGAGTAGTTGCGGTAGTGACGGGGCCTTGCGGAAGTGAAATATACATAGCCTCCGTGCTCCGGATGCTGAATGGAGAGAATATGGTTGAAGAGGGCCTTCTCATAAAAATCGCCATACTCGCCGCAAGGTTCCGCTCGATTCAGGAACTCGGTAAGCTTAAGCATATTGTAGGTGTTGCAGGATTCCGGTCCGTCGATGTCATTGACATAGTCAATGCTTGTCTCCTTGGTCGGGAAATGCTCCCTGCGGCTGTTGCCTCCAAGGGCGATCGTGCGCTCCTTTGAGACGATCTCCCAGAAATACCGGCTGGCGTCGTGGTACCTTGCGTCACCGTCGAGTTCGGATATTCTCTGATAGCCGACAACTTTAGGGATCTGGGTGTTGGCGTGGAGGTTGTCAAGGACATCCTGATGGTTCTCCATCGGAATCAGAAGCTGTTTGTGGGCGAAGCGGCGTGCGCATTCAAGGTACTTCCTGTCACCGGTGACAGCATAGGCGTCCGCCAGCATTTCATCCATTCCACCGTGCTCGTTTCCAAGCATCTGTTCCATCTGCTCATCGCTCAATCCCGACGTGATGCTTGCTGCCCAGTCGCAGAACCGGATGAAAAGATCCCTTGAAGTCTCCGAGCCGCCGTACAGCCAGGCATCTCTCAAACCTGCGAACATCTTGTGGATGTTGTAGAACGGGGCCCAGGTACCCGAATAAATCCTGAAATCACCCTTACGGAAGGAGTCCCATACAGCTGCACTGTTCGGCACGCCTCCGATATAACCTTTGCACCACTCTTCTCCCCTGGAGTTGTTCGCCTCCAAAACAAGTTTCAGTTCCGCGACCATATATTCCATCCTCCTGCGGCACTCTTCGCTTCCTGTCGCGGCATTGATTGCAAGCGCCGAAAGATAATGTCCTCCGACGTGTCCGTCCAGGCCGTCCCAATTCGAATAGGAAGGCTTGCGCGGCTCCAGTCCT
>CAYFVE010000087.1:0-10005 GCA_964346605.1 uncultured Muribaculaceae bacterium
TTGATTGTTAAACTTTATATAAACCGTCCGGAACTTTTACCGGACACACATGATTATTAACATTTAAAATTAAAAACTTTATGAAACAATCTGAAATTAAGGCCCTTGGCCTTGAAGAGATGACTGTACAGGAAACGATGTCCACTGATGGCGGAGCTTTCCCAATTGGGCCAATTCTGGATTGGATTATGCGTTTTGGTTCAGGCTTTTTAGTAGGGTTCCTTGCAGCAAAATGTGCAGATGAAAGGAAAGAAGTAGAGGAAGTAGATGAATACTACGGAGGGGAATTAGACGCCGCATTGTGTATAGGATAGTCACTTTCTAGTTAGTGGAAACGAATACCGATAGCACGGAGGAGAGTTAGATTCCTCGTGTTGTCATGGTTCATTTTTATTATTCTTATTTCTTAGTAGAATGAAAACAATGGAAATTAAGGCTCTTGGCCTTGAAGAAGTATCTATCAATGAGATTGTTAGCATTACTGGTGGCGTATTCCCATGGTGGCCAGTGTTAAAAGTGCTTATGGAGCTTGGTGATGTAGCTATGGGGATGTGTGCTGGTTTGCTTATTTATAACGGCTTGCAACAAAATGAGGTGGAAGAATACTACGGAGGAGAGTTAGATGCGGCTGTGTGCATAGGATAGCAATTCTGCTCGATAGTATAATAGCTGGGGAAAGACATGACAAAATTTCCCCAGTTTTATTCTATTTTTGCAATATGATAAAAAATGGCGCAGTTTATTTTAGGTGTGGCATACGTTTCCTTTCAATAATAATTGTAGGAGTTCTAGTGTTATTGTTGAAAACTTCGCTTGCGACCAAAGATGCTCTACTACCTTTTCTTGTATTAGCGACAATGGTGGGATTCTTAATTGCTGATGTTATTGAGTATTTTGTTTTCAAAAGATTTGCCCCAACTATCAAAAATTTGGTTATAAAAAGACAAACAGGTGGCTATGCAGCAAGTGGAGAACTATCCGAAGAATACCTTTCGTAGATTTTTTTTAATAGGGTTTCTATGGAAAATTCTTATCGGGTTCTTTATACCTGATTTATCTGAAGAGGGGGTTAATATAAATCTAGCAGAAGGAGTATCCATTTCATCTATCATATTCGTTGCATTGGTGCTTGCTCCATTAATCGAGACCCTTTTGTTTCAAGTGTTGCCAATTGAGATTTCCAACAAGATAACAAATAAGTGTACCGGAAAGTCATGCGTTTTATTCTCGATTACGGTATCTGCGTTGTTATTTGCAGTTGAACACCGTTTCTCGATAGGATATATGTGCTATGCTTTTTTTATGGGGTTGTATTTTGCCTATTTATATATATACGTATAGGGTATATGGAAAAAGCTGGAAGAAGGGATATGCAGCAACTGTTCTTATGCATCTGCTTATTAACTGTATTGCTGCCGCTTCATTACTGATATTAAAAAACTTAAAGGGCACCAGTGCCATATTGTCATGAACGTAAAACAAGAATATAAGAATTATTTATTAGCACGAAAAGTTTCAACTCTAATTTCAATTTTCATTTGGGTAGCTATTTTCGTTTATATTTTATATTTAGCTGTTACGTCCGGAATTCAAAATCTGGACTCAATTTATTGGTTGATGTGGGGAGTAAGCATTTTCTTTATCGCTTTTGGAATTTTTTTCTTCCGAAGTTGTGTAAAGAAACTAAAAGAGCTCGAATAGTTTGAATCTGTTTTTAAGCTTTAGGAGGGGAATACCATAACAGTTTAGAAAGAAAACAAATCAGATGTAAAGAATAATACAAATGATTTGGATAATTCTAGCGATATTGTTCTTGATTAACGAAGTTTACAATTTGTTGGTGGAATAGAATAGCAAACAACGGGCAACGGCTGCGATTATTTCTTTTCTCTTTGCAATATAACGTTGTTCGTTTTCTATTGGAGAAAGGGAAAGGATTTGCCTGTAAATAATAGATAGTGATATACAACACAAAATACACGGCGTTTCTGTTTTATTTTATTGCATTTTCTTTTGAAATATGTGCTCAAGAGAAGTATTCACTCTCTGATTGCGTTCGTACGGCGGTGGAGAGGAGCTTTGCAATGAAGCTGGGGCGGAATGTGGAGAAGGCAGCAGAATTGGCGGTGAAGGGTGCCACGAACGAATATATTCCTTCATTATCAATCTCCAACCAGAACAACCTTTCCACCGGTCGCGTGCTTGACCCTACGACTTACGAGTTCGTTACCAACAGAACTGTGTATGACATGAGCGCAGCCGTCTGCGGCTCGGTGACGCTGTTCTCCGGGCTGGACAGGATGCACAACATCCAAAAAGCGAAAATGAACCTGCAATCGACCCTATTGGAGACGGAAAAGACCAGGGACGACCTGACTCTAAGCGTGACGACACTGTTCATGAACCTTGTCCTCGACAAGGAGACAATCGTTGTATGCGAGAACAAGATAGAGATGCTGCGCAGGCAAGAGGCCCGGATTCAGAATAGACTTGAACATAAGGTCGCCACAAAGGGTGACCTGCTGAGCATTCAGGTCGACATCACAAATGCGCTCGTAGAACTTTCGACCGCAGAGAGGAGTCTTGACATTGACAGGATTTCAATGTGCGAACTGCTTGAAATTGAAGATTGGAAAAGTTTCGACATCACGACCGATGGCCAGGAATATGATGCCATCCAGCCAAGGTTGTGGAACGAGGCCGACGTGACTTCATCCGCTTTCAGAATGCCGCAAATCAGGCAGGGAGAACTTGCGCTGGACATCGCGAAGAGGGATGTCAGCATAGTGTCCTCGGCCTATTTCCCAACCCTAAAACTGAATGCCGGCTACGGCTCGACATATTCAAACGCCCGAATGAAAAACAGCGGCGAGGACTACAATTTCCGCGACCAGCTGCAGGACAACATCAGTTCCTACGTCACCTTGTCGCTGAACATCCCGATTCTTAGCGCGATAAACGTTTCCAATTCCGTCAGGCAGAAAAGGCTGGCCTGCAACAGGGCGGAATTTGAATTGGCTCGTACAAAGCTTGCCCTGTCCAAAGAGATCAAGCAGGCTATCGTGAGCGCGAACACTGCTTACAAAAAATACAACCTGCTGGCAACTGACGTTGCGAAATTCGAGGAAGCGCTGCGCCAGACGGAAGAGAAATACAGGGCGGGGGCCGCCACCTACTACGATTACCAGATTGCCCTCGGCAACCTCTTTCAGGCACAGTCACAATGTCTCCAAACCAAATTCGAGTACCTCTTCCGCACAAAGATAATCGAGTTCTACGCAGGGTGGTAAGCAAAGATTTATAAATGCCTCGGTACGTCCAATCCTGTCGTGAAGTATTCGGACGATTCTTGCTCCACCATTCTTTGCTTTACAATAGGGACTGTCGGGAAATGTTTAAGCTTTTCTAATAATGTGATTATTAACGCGTTATGCATCTTAATTACTATCCACTAAAAGTTTTGGACTGGTTTAAAAGTAAGCCTCCGGTGAAGCACGTGTCGCGATTTTGTCCGATTCGTTTACGATTCGTTCTGATTGGGTGCCAATGAGTCCTATCCGTTGTGATTAGTTCCGAGATATCTTTCCCGCAGCATTTAGTATCCATAAAAGCTTACATTTTTGGTAAACTTTTTTCAGGACGATACAAGGTACGTGACACGTACGTCGCTTAATTACAGTCGATTACAGAAATCACCCTTCCAGAACCGGAGGGGTGATTTTCGTTATTGATTATTAATCAATAAGATACGGGTCACGCATCGGTGGTCGATCGCAGGGAAATAGGGTGTCACGGGGAGAACGCCGCAGAATAGAAGTGGATTGAAAATGGGGGAACAAAAAAATCAGCCGGAAAGGCTGATTTTTGTGGGAGCTGAGGGAGTCGAACCCCCGACCCTCTGCTTGTAAGGCAGACGCTCTGAACCAACTGAGCTAAGCTCCCGAACAAATCCCGTAGTTTTCTTTCGGGATTGCAAAGGTACTACAGTTTTTTAATTCTGCAAACTATTTTTCGTTTTTTTTCATACCTTTGAAAGACCGTCCCGGACAACCACAAATAATCACACATATGACACGGACATTCAACCTCCTGTCATCCATAGCGATGACGCTCGTACTCCTTTTCACCTCGTGCGGATCCAATAAAGGCATCCTTGATGAAAACGGTTCCCTCTACAGGGGAGAAACAACCCAGGCCTTGGAAGAAGCCATCAATTCCCTTCTGGCCGAAGACTCCGAAAATGACGATGTCAGGTTTGAAAGCATAATGGTCCTGAAGCACGGAAAAGTCATCTATGAGAACTGGTTCGGTGAAGCCGCGCCTGACATCCCTCACGTTATGCATTCAGTAAGCAAGTCCTTTACGGCTACGGCTGTCGGAATGCTGGTAGATGAAGGCAAGCTGAAACTGACCGACAAAGTAATTGATTTCTTTCCGGAGGATCTTCCGGAGGAAATCACAGACAACCTCAAGTCAATGACGGTCAGAGATCTTCTTACGATGAACTGCGGACACGAGACCGAACCGGGACGCGGAGACGGAGACTGGGTGAAAACCTTCCTGGCCCATCCTGTAACCAAGACTCCTGGCACCTGGTACTGTTACAACTCAATGGGAACCTATATGCTCTCGGCAATTGTGCAGAAAATTACCGGAGAAAAACTAGTCGATTTCCTCAACACCCGCCTGTTCGAACCTCTGCGAATCGAAAAGCCGGAATGGCAGGAAAGCCCTCAAGGCATCAACACCGGTGGCTGGGGACTATACATTAAGACAGAGGATATGGCCAAGTTCGGCCAGTTGTTTCTTCAGAAAGGCGAATGGAACGGCAAGATAATCATAAGCGGGAAATGGGTGGAAGAAGCATCAAAGTATCAGGTACCTTCAGTTCCGGCCGGCACCAGACCTGATGAAGTCGAAGCCAAGGGACTCACTCCTGAAAACTGCTCATTCCTGCTCGGCTACGGCTACCAGATGTGGCGTTGTCCGATGAATGCATACCGTGCAGACGGAGCCCGCGGACAGTACATCATGGTTCTGCCGGATACTGATGCAGTCATCGCAGTCACGGCGGACACATCTGACCTGCAGGCTGAGCAGAACCTGATTTACAAATACATCTTCCCTGTCCTGATGGATATGGAATAATGGAAGTTACGACGGCGCCGTTCAGTCTATTCTGACGGCTCCGCCGAACTTGTCGTTAGCCCTGTAATGAGGGGCGTACAATGATTCAACAGTTACAACAGGGGCGGAGAACACACCTTCCTGAGTTGCGAAGAACTCTTCTGTGATCGTTGTCTTCTCCTCAGGATAGATGTCAAAGTAGTACTCGGTACGGTCTGACTTCACATTGCGATAGCCCTGAGGTGTCAATGAGAAGTAATTATCAATTCTGAGCGGTTTGAGCCACCAGCCATAGCTGCCGGAAAGCTGCTTAACCGGCCTGAAGCCAGCCTCACGAGGCGCTGCAACCTTGATGAAACTGCGGTTCTCCTCATTCCATATCTTGTACTCGACAATTATCTTGTCACCGACGCGGACAGGAGCTCCTGGCAATATCTCTTCCATAATGATCCGGTTCCTATCGTCCTTGACCTCTCTGTAGAAGTGCCTTTCAATCGTGAATCCGTTGCCTGCCGCGCTGATCTCGGAGAACGGTTTTTCATAGGTCTTAGTCAGAAGGATGACCTTCGTAGCAAGGACCTCTTCAGAACCGGACATCACAGAATTGATGGCATCCACGAACGCCGGGTCGTCATCCCATTTCTGTGTCTCTTTCTGGAGCATCATCCAGATGCGGATGCCGTCGGAGACTCGTGACGGGCCTGCTGTTCCGGAAGGAACTTCCAGATTTGCGGCAAGATAAGGGACCGACACCATCCGGGTCATAAGGTCGCAAATCGAAGAATGGGCGTAGAGTTCACTTTCCAGCAGACCGCGCCACGGCATCACAGCATTCGGATAGTACATTCCGCCGTTTCGATGGTCGACTGAATATTCAAGGAGGGAAACTGCGTCAGCGGCAGCGGATTCGTTCATCTTCCGGGCGGAACCGAACTTCACCCCCCACGCAGACGCCAAATCCACACCACCCTCATTATTGACAAGGTTAAGCAGGGTGCTGATTCTGCGTGCCTTGTTAAGGATTTCTCCATTCATTCCCCTGCCGTCCTTTTCAGAAGGGACCAGATAGTTCTTGATGTATTTCTTGAAATCCTTGAAGTTTTCCGAATACTCCTTTCTCTGATTCCTGGTTTCGGTCTCCACATCGAAAGGAATCTCAGAATACATCGAACGCACGAAGGCGTACTGAGCGTACGAGAGCCAGCCGCACCATCTCAGTGAATTGTCCGAGTGGAGGAACTGGGTACGGTCAAGCCAGACCACCGAAGCTTCGGGATCGAAGTCTCCAATGTCGAGTCCGGCGTCGCGGAGTTTGGCGAAGCGTTCAAGCACGACGGCCGTAATCACGGCAGAGGAATGCATCCCTTCGAACCAGCCGAAGCCGCCGTCAGCGTTGATGCAAGCCTTGATCTTGGACCATAGTTCGGCATCGGTGACTTCTCCGGTCAAACGGGAGTCCAGATGCTCGGCGACTCTTCGGACATACCAGGACTCTGTGAGGGAAAGAATATCCTTACCTTGAGGTTCCACCTTAGAAGGGATGGCGTCCAGAATCATACGGCGGATATCGATTTCCTTGTACTCCGCACCCTTGTATGAGGTACCGGTGAACTCCGACTGAAGACGCTTGAGAACTTTCTTCTCATCCATTCCTGCCAGAACCACTCCGGAATGGGCTTCCGTGATCGTCTGCTTCGATGCGGACACTGGGACAGAGACGAACATACCGTCCGAGAATGTCTTGGCGTTATCGGCGAATGACAGTTTAAGCCCGATTTCGTCGTAATCCTTCGGATTGACTTCAAACTCCACTTCAACCGAGCCTTTCGCCGGAACGGTCAGTTTCCTGGACTGAGTCGAATAAGGTTTTCCTTTAATGTAGTCCCTTGATGGATATGTCTGAAGTACCGCCAGTCCTGAAACAGGAGCACCGGTGTTGTTGGAGACTGAAGCGTGGAGAACATATTTGTCTCCTCTGTAAAGGTACTTGGGTTCAACTACGGACACCTTGACCGGAACAGAAACCTTCATCTCCTGACGAATTACAGCATTCCGCATTTGAGGAGTGTGGGCGAAGGCCTGCACTACGAAGGTGGACAATTTATCCGAAGTCCTGAATTTCAAGGTGATGCATCCATCGTCATCTGATCTGAGGAAAGGTTCGAAGGCAAGTGACGAAGAGAAGTCCGAACGGACAGGTATCTCCCCGGCCAGTTCATCAGCCTGAGGCAAGGACTCCTCCTCTACCACATAATTGTCCATCATATCCGCACTGGCAACGGAAGGAGCCCTTGACTTGAAAATCCTGGCGCCCAAGGACGCTTTTCCATAGCCCACCACAACCTGCTCATCCGCATAGTCAAATACGCCTCCATTCCTTGCTGAAATGCTGACATCGGCAGCGCTGAAATCAGAGAGCCGGATCAGCAAGTTGTTCCAATTGTTCGGACGGATGGTCTCGGAACTCTTGTCAAACACGGCCGCGACAGCTTCCGCGCCGGGGACCGTCTTAAGGGTGAAGGAATACTCCTTGCCCGGAAGAGCCATATCCTTGAACGAGGTGAAACTCAAAGGAATCTCAAGTTCATTCCTTAAAAAAAAAAAAAAACGCCTGAAAGTGTAGTTTTCTCCGTTCCTGAAATAGAACACACTCAGGAATAGAGCGTTTGGATCGCTCTCCTTGTAGTTGTAAACAATGGTCTCAATCGATCCTTCCTCGCCCGCCTTGCCATTCAGGAATACAATTCTCCGGTCGAGGCTCTGCCTCTTGTCTCCATAAAGTTCAACCACCGCCCATAACGGACCGTTTCCGGCTCCTATCTGAAGGACGATGTCCTCTCCGCTCTTCAACGTTCCTTTGGCAGAAGGGCCGAGTACTCTGAAGAAATTCTCAACAGTAGCCGGAATGGCCCTTTCATCCGGCGCTACCTTGAGCAGTTCTATGGTTTGAGAGGCGGTGATCTCTCTGTCATCGTGTTCAGGCTTCACCTTTGCACTCGCCGTCAATGAATACTTCCCCGACTTCGGAAGGGGAAGCCCCTTAGTCTCCCCTGAAAGAACGGAACCGGAAGATACTGTGTTGCCTTCATCGTCCTTGAGATCATAGGTGAGAGGAAGCGGAACGACCACGCCCTGGGAGTTCGTGACCTCGAACCTGATGTCCGCGGTTCCGGAAGAGAGCAGGCTGCAGGAATGCCAATCAGGTGGCACAAGCTTAACATTGCCTTCATCCGGATTCTCAAGAATGAGACCTATGTTTATGTTCTGAAGGATGTAGAGCATGGTGCTGAACTCCCTGGTCTCTCCTGTGGCATCAGTGACCTTGACAACGACACTATAAAGATAATGGTCCTTCCCTGTCGGGAACGATACCGCGAAAGAACCGTCAGGGGACTGTTCCAAAGTCCCGGAGGCGATGCCCGTTCCGTAGCTTTCCACTTCGTATGTGAGTGCCGCCGAAGAGAGCGAATGGCCGCTGTAGCTTGAAAGACGGCCTCTTATCTCAACGGTATCGCCTGCAAAGTACATTTTGTCGACACGTTCGAATTCAAGGTCATAGGTTGGAAGGATGAATTCGTCCACAATGACAGACTTGGAGGAAAGACGATATTTCCGGCTGACATGGATGGTGAATGAACCATTCCTTTCTCCGACAGGAAGTTCAAATTCTCCGGCCACGGAGCCATATTCATTGGTCTTGAGATCAAGCGCTCCGACCTCCTTGCCTTCAGCGTTCTCCAGAGTGACCTTGACGGACTCCCCTGCCTTCAGGGCCTGGAGTCCCTTGCTGAAACTGCCTTCATAGACAACAGCCTTGAACTTGATGGTTTCCCCAGGGTTGTAGGCGGATTTGTCAGTGAATATGCTGCAGTACACGGAAGTCTTTTCATCATAGGATTCCATCCGCGTCATTCTGTAGATACCTAACTCCCGGGAAGTACGGTGGAAGCCTCCCTCATCAACGTATGACGCCACGATAGAATTTTCAGCGTCCCCCTTGAATGCCTTGCGGACAGGTTCGGGAATCTCCGTAAATCCATTGACCACGACATCTTTGACTGATTCGACAGTCCGTCCGGAGCGTCTGAGTTCGAGATCCACCTTCTCAATCGGTTTCCCCGACTTCCAGTCAGCCGCATAGAATCTCAAGACATCGTCCTCCTTCACGGCTATCGATATTCCGCTTGGAAAATAATGGTTCCTTGCCTCAACCTTGCCGTTTTTCGCCGTGACGACATAGTCTCCGTCGTCACAGACAGGAATCTTCACCTCAATGGTGTCATAGACATAGAACCTGCCGTCAGGATTGTCCAGAGTCTTCTTGACAAGCGGCTTGGCTCCTTTCTTGTTCAGAACCATCTGGAAATCCACCTTGTTCAGATTGCGGAGCCTGACTATCGCCTTGTCTCCGTCAAAGTCCATCCAGACATCCTTGCTCTCAAGGCCGGATATCATCCACAGGATGTCGTAGTAAGAGCCGGCAACGCTTGAGTCCACACCCGAAGTGTAGGACTTGCGTTCCTTCTCAAAGGCCTTGCAATCTTCATAAAGCGCCCTGTAGTCCTCAGAAGTGGACTTCGGGTCATTTTCGAGACGGTCTCGCCTGTCCTTCAGGACAAGGCCCCTGGCATAAAGGGATATCGCCTTTCCTTTGTACTTCCGGACATATTCCTCAAGCCGTGCGGTGCGGGCGTCGGACCGGTAGCTGTCAGCGATAAGGGCATACTCCATATAGGCGGCATTAGGATATGCGCCGTCGAGATATTCCCCGAGAAGATTCGCTGCCCTCTCCCTGTTGAAACTGTTCCTGAAGAATTCACGCCATAGTGAATATTCAAAATCATCCTTGGTGCAGGCTCTGAATACCAGGCCAGGGAG
>CAYFVE010000088.1:0-9898 GCA_964346605.1 uncultured Muribaculaceae bacterium
GTTGTAAGTATTTGAAAATTATAGAAATATTAAATTTTTAACGAACTATTGATTCATTCTGTTGGAAATTTTTCAGGTTCCTGTCATTGAGGTCAAAGAGAATTATCTCGTTTTCGATGTTCCTGCAGGCATGCTTGGCCCTCATTATCTCGGAAAAATCAGGACGATAGTTCCTGACCTCATCCGTTTCGACCACAGGGAACTCACCTTCGTAATGGAGAATTCCGACGTACTTTCCGTCCCTGTAAACCACCTTCCATCCGAAGATCGGATAAGCTACGTTGAGATGCAGCCTGTAGCGGTCCACCTTTGGCAGATAGGCCTTGATGTCGTCGATATGGAGTATAGGGTTGACGCATTCGGGATCTGTGACATCCCCGGTATTGTAAATCATCAGAGTTCCATTGTCAACTGGCGGTGCAGGCAGGTTCAGCTGATGGAGCCTGATCGTTACGCTCAGGGACAGTCCCTTGCCGGCGAGCAGTTTCCTAAGTTCCTTCAGGAAGGCGAAATACTCGTCCTGAGTAGTCCTGGTCCAGTCGCAGTCAATCTGAATCTCCCTGACTCCGAAGACATCATTGGTCTCGTTCATCTGGAGAATCCTTTTAGATAATTTACCCGGAAGATCTGAAACATCCTTCCGCATACATTCATTCACGATGAAGACGGTGGGGATTACTTCCAACCCTTCAGGTATGCTGTCATTGAACTTCAGGGTTGCGTTGGGCATCACTTCGCCGTCTGGATCGACGACAACATCGAAATAGCGGAGATAAAGCCTGCTGACGTTATGGACATCCAGGAATTCGAGCTCCTGAACGCTTGGTCCGAAGGTCGTGCTCCACCAGTAGGCGGAGCGTACAAGTTCCCGCCGCTCCCCACAGGACATACAGAGAACGACGAGAAACTCGAATAGTATTATCTTCTTCACTCCGGCAGCTGGGCACCGTAGCCGTCCATCGCTCCAAAGAGTTTGAGCGCTTTCTCCCAACGGTAACGGTTGGCGAACATAGAACTCTTAGAAGTCATTGTGCCGACCTGGTTCATTCCGAAAGCCTGACGGAAGGTATTGACAGCCGAATTAGGATCGTAGCTTGTAGATTCCTCGTAGTTCGCGTTGATGAAACCCTTGAGGTAGGCATCGTCGATCCTGTCCTTGAAAATGGAGGCGTCCTTCACGGTCTTGTTGCCTGAAGCCTTGTCGAGGTAATCGACATCGTCGAAATCGACGCTGTTGACATAGATGAAATTTCCTCCGCCAGGAATAGTGAGGTCACCCTTCCTGTTCAGGAAGAAGATATTGTCCTCCACGACGGTCTTCCTTGCCGCTTCACGGGCCTTGTCGGAATCCACGTGGGTGTAGTCGATGCCGGCGAAGATGGAACAGCCGATGATGTTGTTGGAAACTGTGCAATCCGTGCCTGGTATGAAACGGAAACCGTAGCCCATATCTCCAAAGTCAGCGAGACGCGACCACGTGAAGAGGACGGTGTTGTTGGTGAAGTTGATAACGGTGTTCTTCCTGGCATCAGAGCCGCGGATGTCCAAAGCCGCCATACGCTGGTTGACGAAGATGCAGTTGTTGACATCGATTCTTCCAGCGAACAAACCGAGGATGCAGAAGTTCGGGGCATTGAGGAATGCGCAGTTGTTGATGGTGAGATCGCATCTAGAACCATTCAGATAGAGAATCGAAGTTTCGTTTGTCAATGTTCTCTCGGTCAGGTCGGCGCCGCCGATTCCGGCTGTTCCTATAGGGTTCATCCTCGGAGATTCCACTCCTTCAGGCTGAGCCTTCTTCTCCTCATCCTGTCCGGAATAATAGGAAACGGAATATCCACGGTCGAATATCAGTCCGTCAAAAAGTATGTCAGACCCTTCATCCTTGACTTCCAGCATCACCGTTCCCTGCTTCATCGTACCGTTGGATTCAGGGGAAGGCTGGATCATAGTACGGTACTTGAGCAGGTTCCTTGATGAGAAATCGCTGTTGAATCCGCCGTAGATGAAGACAGGCTTCGTCACGTGAATCGTCCCGCTCTTGAGAAGACCGTAATAATTGCCTTCAGCGACATAGATGGTTGAACCGGGAGCGCACTCGTCGATCGCTTTCTGGATGTTCTTGAACGGAGATTCAGGCGAGAGACCGTCATTCCTGTTGCTGCCTTCCTCGCTGACATAGTAGATTGTCCCACCCTTTGCGGCCCTGGCTTTCTTCGCGCTGTTGGCCGCGCTCTTCACTCCTTCCTTAGCCGCGTCTTCAGCCTTGTCCAGAGACTTGTTGATCGCCTTTCCGGCAGTGATGCTCGCCTTTGTATTAGCCGCCTGCTTTGCCCTGTTGGCAATGTTGTTAAGCACCTGCGAGTGCATCGGCGCACTCACAACTAAAGCAATCGCGATGGCGAGAGCCATTCTGATCACCTTCTCAGAATTCCTTGGTAATGTCATAGCTGCTTATTTTTAGTTAATTATCAGTCGAAACTAAATCTAGTTCCAGTTTTCAATTCCAAAAATAGTAAAATTTTTTCAAATCTAGAAAAGTCTTACATTAATCGCAGCTCCGGAATACTCAACCAACTTTCCTTCAGGGGACTTTGTGAAGGACAGAGAGTTTTCAGGCGTTACCAGCACCACATTGAATCTGCGGTTCAGGAGCATACCTTCAAAATCACCTTCACGCTCGCCTATCGTAAGCGTACCGCTGTCGTCGTCATAGATGAAGCGGATCAACGAATAACTACCCTTCTCGTAGTTGTAATTGACATTCTCGTCCTCGTAGAGATTAAACTGGCCGTTCTTTCCCGCATAAATGAAAAGATCGATCAACTCGGCAGGCTTCTCGTCGCTGTACCGGATCTCCGGACCGAAAGGAACGATCGAACCAGCGCGGACAAAGAGAGGCATACGCTCGTAAGGAGCATCGACCGAAATAGTCTGCCCACCTGCGATGAACCTGCCGCTATAGAAGTCGTACCAACCCTCACACTTAGGAAAATAGACCTCACGTGAGACAGCCTTGGGCTCATAGACAGGACAAGGCATAAACGCCGGGCCGAACATCCACTGGTCGTAGATGTCTGCAACCTTACGGTCCGAGGCGAAGTCCATAGGAAGGCCTCGCATAATCGTGTAATCATCAAAATGGACGGCTCCCATCATCGAATAGATGTACGGCATTATCCTGTACCTCAACCGCATATAGTAAAGGATGCTTGAATATGCCGGGCTTCCTTCAGGGGCGATGTTCCACAGTTCCCTTCGAGGCCACTGGCCGTGGGCGCGGAAGAGAGGCACAAAGGCCCCGAACTGATGCCACCTTGTCTGGAGTTCCCTCCATTCCTCCAGGTCCGAATTGACCTTTCCTGTCCTCTCGAAAATCTGGAAGGCGTTAGAGAACTTGTCCATAACGCTGAATCCTCCGATGTCCATTCCCCAGAATGGAACGCCACGCCTCGAATAGCTCAAACCGGCAGCCCTCTGAGCCTTCATATCGATCCAGGTAGTTCCTATGTCTCCGCTCCAAGTGGAAGTGGAATACCTCTGGAGGCCTGCGAATCCGTTTCTGGTGAGAAGGAAGACGCGTTTGTCAGGATCGACGCTGCGCTGTCCGTTATAGATAGCCTCCGCGTTGACCAGCGCATAGGCGTTCAGATATTCAGTGCTGGGACCAAGGGCCGTCGGGGTAGTCAGGGCTTTGAGGTAGTCCATTGGAAGGCAGTCACGAAGATTCGGTTCGCTGGCGTCCATCCACCAGGCGTCTATCTTCCTGCCGTACTTGGAGTAGAGATTTTCGTCCATCTGCTTCCAGAACATCCGGCGCCCACCTTCCGAATAGGCGTCATAGAAAGATTCGATGTGACCCAGCCAGTCCCTGAGACTGTCCTGCTCCGCAAGCGGATAGACATAGCCTCCGGCCTTGAGTTCCTTGTAGTTCTCCGTGTTAGTGTAGAATTTCGGCCAGACGGAAATCATGAAGCGGGCGTGCATATCGTGGACATCGTCCAGCATCTTCTCCGGATCCGGATAGCGGGAAGGGTCGAATTCGTGGCTTCCCCACTGGTCGTCGAGCCAGTATTGCCAGTCCTGGACAATGTTGTCCACAGGAATATTCCTGCGCCGGAGTTCGGCGAGCGTGCTGACAAGGTCTTCCTGCGTGCTGTAGCGTTCGCGACTCTGCCAGAATCCCGCAGCCCATTTCGGCATCACCTGGGCCTTGCCTGTAAGGGTGCGGTAGCCTGAGATTATCTCGTCGTAGTCCCGTCCGGAAATATAGTAGTAGTCCATTTCAGGACTCATCTCAGACCAGAAGGAGAACCGGTTCTGCTCCTCGACGCTCAGCAGAGGCGCTACTCTGAGTCCGATGTAGGAGACGTCTCCATCAGGCTTCCACTCAACCCTTAAAGGAGTCTTTTCACCTGCCTTCAACGCTACGGTGAACTTATAGGAATTAGGATTCCACGCCGGTCTCCAACGCTCTGAAACCACCTCCCTTCCACCGACAGTCACGTTCTGGAAGCCGGCGTAGTAAAGTATGAAGTGGTAGTCCCCGTCCTCCGGTGCCTCGATGAAGCCCTCGTATGTGACCTCCGCCCCCTTCAGAGGCATCGAAGGAAGATTCTTCACCGCCCATTCTGTCTCATAGTAGAGGGAGTCCTCCTGCCTGGTCATAGGATTGCCTGCGGCGGGAGCGTAGGTCGCGGTCAGTCCACCTTCGGAACCGTCCTTCCCAAAGACCTTGAACTCTTGATATAGCTGTCTGTACGGATCCGGGTTGCCCCAGCGGCTTAGGGAATAATTGTCCACAAGGATTCCATAGTTCCTGCTGCTGACCACGAAAGGAATCGAGACCTTGGTATTGTACTGGAACAGTTCTTCGTTGCCACCCTTGTGGTTGAACTCAAGGGACTGCTGCTGGCCAAGTCCATAGAATGCCTCGTCTTCCGGCGAGTCGAATTCGAGCCTGGAAGAATATCCATTCCTTCCTTCTATGGAAATCGGAGTGAAGCTCATCCTGTTGCCGTCAAGCATCGAACCGCTTCCCTTGTCGGTGAACGCGACCGAGCCGTCGGACTTGCGTACCGCTGCACAGACCGCCGGGGTCTCCAGAACGACAGTGCTGTCAGTCTCGCTGACTGAGAACTTCGATTTCGCTTCGGAAGCCACGATGATGAGGCTCTTCCTGTCGGCGAATCTTGTTTCCGGGGTCGCGGTGACCCTGATGAGCCTGTCCCCTTTGACCTGAAGGCGGACCAAAGAAGGGCCATCATCAACCTTCCGTTCAACCCTTACGATGACTCCGTCAGCGGTTTTCTTCCAGTTGTTTTCTTTACAGCCTGCAAAAGCAAGGATGGCCAGAAGCGGCCAGAGGAATTTGGTTGATTTCATAAAAGTGTTTTTTTGATGCGATTATTCCACATCCTCAAATATATGAATAAGATGACTATTTGAAAACCCCCTTGTCAAAATCCGCAAAACAATTGAAGACAATTGACAATCAGGTGCTGACTTAATGAGATTAAGATGTATATTTGCACTAATTGACCTGAAAGATGGAAATCCGCCGGAACATAAGCCTTAAGGACCGCAACACGTTCGGGATGGACGTGAGGGCAGCGTTTTTCATCGAATATGACTCCGTGGAGGAACTTCAGGAGATCCTTTCCGGCGGCTTCCCAAAGCCGTTCCTTCACATCGGAGGAGGAAGCAACCTGCTGTTCACCGGAGACTTTCCCGGAACAATCCTTCATTCGCGGATAAAATTCATAGAACTCCTGAACGGCGCTCAGGACGGCAAGCCTTTCATTCCCGGCCGCTCCGTAAATCTCGTAAGGGCCGGAGCGGGAGTGATTTGGGATGAACTGTGCGAATGGGCGGCTGAAAGGGGGCTGTGGGGCATCGAAAACCTGTCGCTCATTCCCGGAGAAGTCGGAGCGGCTGCAGTCCAGAACATAGGGGCATACGGGAGGGAAGCAAAGGATGTCATCAAGGAAGTGGAATGTTACGACATCGAACGCGGCAAGATCGTCACACTGAGCAATGAAGACTGCAATTATTCCTACAGGGAATCCATATTCAAGCAAGAAGCCAAAGGAAGGCTTATCGTCACAGCGGTAACGATCTCCCTTACTGGTGAATTTTCTCCCATCCTCGATTATGGCCATTTGCGCGAGGAAATCGACGACGACCGTAATCTGACCCCCTGGATCATGAGAGAAACCATCATCGGCATCCGGCGCAGGAAACTTCCCGATCCGGCGGTAACCGGCAGCGCCGGAAGTTTCTTCAGAAATCCGTTCGTAGAAAAGGAGGTATATTCAGAAGTCGTAAGGATTGCCCGGGAGGAAGGGTTCGGGGAGGTTCCCCGCTTCGAATCGGAGGGGCTTGTAAAGATTCCCGCTGCCTGGCTGATTGAAAAATGCGGATGGAAAAACTTCCGTGAAGAGAATGTCGGAGTCTGGCGGCAGCCCCTTGTGATCGTCAACGCGACCGGCAAGGCATCTCCGGAAGAAATCTCAGGGTTGGAAAAGCGAATCATCGAATCCGTCCGCTCAAGGTTCGGAATAACACTTGAGCCGGAAATAGAGCATATTTAACATGAGTTCATTCATCATTGAAGGAGGTCACAGGCTGAGCGGAGAGATTGTTCCGCAGGGAGCCAAGAACGAAGCGCTGGAAGTGATCAGCGCGGTTCTCCTTACCAGAGAGAAAGTGACGATCAGCAATGTCCCGGAAATCCTGGATGTCAGGAATCTGCTGTCGCTGTTCGAAGATATGGGAGTCAAGGTGGAGCGGGTCGCCAAGGGTGAATATTCGTTCCAGGCAGACTGCCTTGATGAAGACTTCATACTGAGCGGGGACTTCGTCTCCAAATGCTCGAAACTCCGCGGATCTGTGATGGTGGCAGGTCCTCTTCTCGCCCGCCTCGGCCAGGTATTCTTCCCGAAACCGGGCGGAGACAGGATCGGCCGGCGCAGGGTTGACACCCACATTGCAGGGCTGATGAGCCTTGGAGCCTCCCTTGAATATGATTCTGGGATCAAAGCCTATCACCTGTCTCTTCCGGCAGGGAAAAAAATGGCGGGAAAGTATATGCTTCTGGACGAGGCGTCCGTCACCGGAACCGCCAACATCCTTATGGCGGCATCGCTCGCCGAAGGGAAGACGGTGATCTACAACGCAGCCTGCGAGCCATATATCCAGCAATTGAGCCGCCTTCTGACAGCGATGGGTGCGAAAATCGAAGGCATAGGATCCAACCTCCTTTCCATCACGGGGGTTGAATCCCTCCGCGGAGCCAGCCACAGGATACTTCCGGATATGATAGAAGTCGGTTCCTTCATCGGTATGGCAGCCCTCAACCAGAGTTCGATCCTTATAAAGAACACCTCCTACGACAACCTGGGAATCATTCCTGAATGCTTCCGAAGAATCGGTGTGAAACTGGAGCGCAAGGGAGACGACATCTTCGTACCGGAGCAGGACAGTTACGTCATTGACTCATTCCTGGACGGTTCCATTATGACCATTTCGGATGCACCGTGGCCGGGACTCACCCCGGACCTTCTGAGCGTGTTCCTCGTCGTCGCCACACAGTGCCGAGGAAGCGTGCTTATCCACCAGAAGATGTTCGAAAGCAGGCTGTTCTTCGTCGACCGCCTGATAGATATGGGAGCGCAGATCATTCTATGCGACCCTCACAGGGCTGTCGTGATCGGTCACGACCACAAATTCCGCTTGCGTTCCGGGAATATGCTTTCACCGGACATCCGGGCCGGAATCGCCCTGCTGATCGCGGCTATGTCCGCGAAGGGAACAAGCCGGATCAGCAACATCGAGCAGATAGACAGGGGTTACGAGGACATCGACGGCCGTCTGTGTCTCCTCGGAGCGAAGATAACGAGGACTGAAGACTGAGCGCTCAGGTCCTTAGGCTAGAACATATAGCCGGCCGTGAGGGTAAACAGGCCGTTCGAGACCTTCTCGGAATTGCCGGAAGACCGATTCAGGACGCTGGCCTTGTAGCCGGCGGAAAACTGGAACATTTCAGCGAACTCGAGACCGATGCCGCCGCCTGCGGCAATGTCATATCTTTTCAGATTGGAGCCGTCCGCGAATCTGTCTATTATCTGTTTCTTTGAAGAGGCGTAAGCTTCAGCTTTATACTCTGACGAAAGCGCGTACCTTAACACAGGTCCTGCAAACGCAAAGAATATCAAACCGGCCGACGCTTCATAGTTGTACCTGAAGTTCAAAGGAATATTGACGTACCACTCAGTAAGATCCATAGATCCTGAGAACATAGATCCGCCGTCCGGCCTGAGCCATTTGGCATCGTTGCAGGTCAGGTAGGAGAAATACAGCCCGGTCGTAAATGAAACCGCGGATTCTGAAGGAACATTGTAAAAGGCTCCTGCCATAAGACCGCTGAACGACAGAGACTCAGAGATACTTCCGAAAGTTGATTTTTCAGACTGGGACTGGAGACCGGCGGCGATGGACATCTGGGCCTTGGCCTCTGTCGCAAGAAGCATCACGAATGTTGCCGCGGCAACGTAAAGGAATTTCTTCATATTTGTTGATTAATAAGTTGAACACAAGTTTTCGGGTGTAAATATACCAATTATTTTTATCAAGTGAAACTTAACGTTTTTCTTAGTATTTTTGTCGATTGTATATAAGACAGGCAGAAATGGTTTCATTCGAAAGTGACTACAACAACGGCGCGGTTCCGGAAATATTGAAAAGGCTTCTTGAGACAAACGACGACAGGACTTCAGGCTACGGTTCCGACCCGTACTGCGACAGCGCGAAGGAAAAGATACGCAAGGCCTGCGGCAAACCTGATGCGGAAATATTCTTCCTTTCGGGAGGGACTCAAGCCAACGCCACCGTCATCGATGCTCTCGCCCTGAGCTATGAGGGTGTGCTGACAGCACCGACAGGCCACATCAATGTCCACGAATCCGGAGCCGTCGAGGCCTTCGGCCACAAGGTTATTCCGGTGCAGGGAGAAGGCAGCAAACTGACGGCCGAAGCGATAGACAGTTTTATGAGCGCCTTCGAGGCCGACGGGACAAACGAGCATATGGTACGCCCCGGAGTTGTCTATCTGACCTTTCCTACTGAACTTGGGGCGATATATTCAAGGAAGGAGATTGATGGAATCTATGAGGTCTGCAGACATTCCGGACTGAAGTTGTTCATCGATGGAGCGCGTCTCGGCTACGGCCTGATGTCGGCCAAATGCGATCTGGACCTGCCGTTCATAGCCGGACACTGCGATGTTTTCTACATCGGCGGAACAAAGGTGGGCGCTATGTTCGGTGAGGCGGTAGTCTTTACGAATATTCCTGCTCCCAAGCATATGCTGACCATCATCAAACGTCACGGCGCCCTGGTCGCCAAGGGCAGGATGCTAGGAATCCAGTTCGACACTCTCTTCACCGACGATCTCTATTTCAGGATTGCCGCCCACGCCATCGAGATGGCGGAAAAGGTCGTAGGAATATTCAGACGCCACGGAATCAGGATCGGCGTCGATTCTCCGACCAACCAACAGTTCGTGATTCTCTCTAAGGAGCTGAAGGAAAGCCTGATGAATGAGGTTGCATTCGAAGTTTGGGAGCCGATGGCTGACGGCAATATCCTGTGTCGCTTCGTCACAAGCTGGGCGACTACGGATGCTGACCTTGGGGCGCTTGACTCCGCACTTGGCCGGCTGTGCCGGTCTGTGTGATTTTTTTGTTGTTTTGCTTTTTCAGGTTACCGATTTCCCCTATTTTTTTTTGCAGGATTCATTTTTATCTTTATCTTTGCAGACCTTTACCGCAAAGGAACAATATTGGAGAGGTGGTAGAGTGGTCGATTACGGCAGTCTTGAAAACTGTTGAGCTGCGAG
>CAYFVE010000089.1:0-9833 GCA_964346605.1 uncultured Muribaculaceae bacterium
ATCGCATAGAAATATGCAAGAGCCTTCCAGTTCAAGACATCTGAAGCGACAGCCAAGTGCCACCTCTCCCCTTCCGGAATATCTTCTTGAAGGACTCCAGGAGTGTCCTGCGTTGGGACCTTGTACATCCTGACCATATGGTTGTTGGAAAAATTGATCTCCGGGTACCGGATCAGAAGCCTCTCGACAGGGGTTTCCTGATTGGACTGGCCGGAAAGCAGCCAGACATCTCCGACGAGGATGTCCCGAAGGATTATTTCATTGACTTCCAACACATAAGGCCCGCCAGCCTTATGAGAGTCCATCTTTACGGCCCAACGACCGGAAGGATCCGTGTCCGTGAAATAATGCCTTCCGTCAAACCTGACGGTAATCTTTTCACCCGGATCAGCCCAACCCCAGACATTGAGTTCGGTGTCCCGCTGCAGAACCATGCAGTCGGAAATGATTTTGGGCAGACGGACCTTGCCGTCCGCCGGAACGAGCGTCAGCAGCACAAGAGCAGCTGCAAAGATTTTTTTCATTTCTAGTGGGAACTTAAACCTGATTCATTGAAATTCCTTGGCATCCTTCTCCCGACGAGTACTGGTTTGAGATTCTCATCGTGATACGGCATACCCAGCCTGTCTGACTTGATAGTTTTGCGCATCAGAGTGTCGATCGATATGTTCAAAGGACGTACGGAAGCCGGCAGGTCACGCCTTGAGAAGGTCTGAAAATACCCTACACAGGCATCGCGCCACCATTGGGCATCGTTGTACTGGATGGTAAGCTTCCTCTCCACTTCATTGAATATGTCTTCGCTGACATAAGGCTTGAGACCGTCCCAGGTCGCAAGGAAATCTTCAACCTGGGAGATGCCTTTGTCATAGTGCAGGCAGATCTCATCCCATACAGTGTTGCCGATTGACATCTTGTAGTCCCAAGGAACGTGGTGGAACCAAAGCAGGAGATTCTCAGGACAAGTGGCCAGATCGTTGTACTCAGAGGCAAGCGGCTCGTTGTACTGGTCGACATTGCCGGAACCGTTGCGGGTACGGTCGAAACCGATTCCCATGGAGTCTGCCTTATGATAGTAGAAAGGAGACCAGTCCGGACGTACAGAGCGTTCCCAAGGGCCAGGGCCATAATGAGTACCCGCAAATTGATGGTGAAGACCTATTGGCATCTCATAGTTGACGACTGCCTCACGGGAATCCATCATGATTTCTTTGACAGGTTCCACGAACTTCCTGTCAAATGCCTTTTCAGACATTCCGGATGGGACCTTGAATGTTTGCCTGATCCATTCATCGGCGATTTCTCCTGCACCCAAGTCAGGATTCCAGGCCAGACGGCCAAAGGCATACCAGTTTGCCTGGCCGAAGATGTAGCCGCAGAAATTGTCGTCCTGGCCTGTGTTGGCAACACCGGCGATTGCTATGATGTTCCTTGCTACGGTAGATCCTTCACCGTTGCTATAGGTGTCGCTGTCAAGGCACTCCTCGAAGGTTACGCCGTGGTAGGCAAGATGGTTGGAGAAGCCTAGATATTCCTGCGTGATCTGGAATTCGACCATCATATTGGTATTGCGGAGTTTTCCAAAGAGCGGACTGAAAGGCTCGCGCGGCTGGAAGTCGACCGGACCGTTCTTGATCTGGACTATTACATTGTCAGCGAACGTGCCGTCCAGCGGGAGAAACTCCTCTACCGCCTGGTTGGCTCTGTCCGGACTGGTAGGAGCATAGACGAAGGCCCTCCACATAACGATACCACCGAAAGGAGCGACAGCCTCAGCCAGCATATTCGCTCCATCCGAATGAGTGCGTCCGTAATCCTGCGGACCGGTCTGGCCCTCGGAATTTGCCTTCACCAGAAAACCTCCGAAATCAGGAATCCTTGAATAAATCTCCTCTGCCTTGTCCTTCCACCATTTGCGGACCTCAGGGTCCAGAGGATCTCCGCTCTTCACTCCGCTGAGCAGAATAGGAGTATTCCATTTGATCGACACGTAAGTTCTTATTCCATATTCACGAAGGATGTCCGCAATCTTCCCTATGCGCTCTATGTGTCCGGCATCAAGGATCAGGTGGTTGGAATTCACATTGTTGAGCACAGAACCGTTGAGTCCGACAGATGCGCAGAGCTCAGCATACTTGCGGATTCTTGCTTCCGGGATATTCTCTGAAGTCCATTCCCACATAGAAAGTCCGGCATATCCCCTTTCAACCGTGTCATCCAGGTTGTCCCAATGGTTGAGGATCCTGTATTTGTAGGCAGGTTTCTCCCTGATGTCCATACCCTTGCCGGCTTTGCCGAGGACTTCGGCACGCTGAAGGGCGTAAACTCCGTAGCGGACGGCATTCTCAGAGCCTCCTGCTATCACTCTTCTTCCATCAGCATCGAAAATGTGGAACTCTTCCTGCTCAAGGGTGGAATCTACTCTTGTCTCGACACCTGATAGCGTCTGTTCATAGGACGGAGCATTGGCGAACCAGAGATCGCTTCCGTCCTGCTCCGGAACCGTAACCCCGGAACTGCAGCCCCCGGCCAGAAGAGCCGCCGAAAGAGCTGAAAATACTTTTGAAATGTTCATGCTATTGGATTGATAAATAATTCTTACTTTATGTATGTTTTCTTCAGTCCTCCCCAATCGACAACTACCCTCTGCACCATCATTCCTGGATCGATTCCTTTAAAAACCATCTCGTGCAAAGTCGCATCGCGGTCAATGGCGAGTCTGATGTTGTGTTCCTTTCCGTTCTGAAGGACCTGGTCTTTCCAACCGAGGGAATATTCAATGAATTCATTGGCAATCACAGACTCGTTGCCGTCAAAGGAGAAGGAATAGCGGTTGCCGGATTCATCGTTCTTTGGGAAGAACGGCACTGAGTACACTGTCACGCTGACTGTGTCGGCATCGATCTTCGGCAGGATGTACCTGACGGCGGCTGTCGTATTGGCGTTTTTCGGATGGCCAAGACGAATTACCTTCCAGTCATAACCTAGTCCCTCCACTATCTCAGCATCTCCGGATATGGATGAATATCCAATCAGATCCAGCACCATACACCCAGTATGAGGCTCATCTTTTACGGAAAGGTCCACTGCATTTGGAGAAACGCCCTGATGATGGATTACTTCCGGCATATTCTGATAAAGGGCGTTGAACGCAGGAGCAAGCTCCATTATTCCCTGCCACTTCCCGTCACCGCAAACATTGTAGGCCGCCGTAAGGTCTTCAATCGCCTTGAATGCAGCCTCCGACTCACAAGCCGCCCATTCAGCCTCCTCCAATCTTCCGGCAAAGGTCATCTCGTGGTTCAACTGCGCCATTAGGAACTTGCGGTTGATCTGGAATGCACCGTTGACCGGATATTGGAGCAGTTCGAAGAAAGAGTCGCGATACTTTGGCTGGAGTTCCCCGGAGATCGAATTCACCCTGTCCGCTATCTTCTGATAATCCGCAAGCCTGCGCTGCGCCTCGCTATAGTTAGCAAAAGAATATTCAGTATCCTTGAGGCCGGTATATTCCGGGGAATCCCACTCGCGTTCCCAACCCATATACTCAGGTTTGCGTGACCACGCAAGGCGGTAGTATTCATCAAGGATGGACCGGAAGTCGGAAAGATATTTCTCGCCGAAAATCCCTGCGAGGAATTCAGGCTGGCTGCTGTTGGCATCATCGAAGCCATAGCCGTCAAAGTTCCATGCCATCGAGAAAAAAGTCCTGAGAGCGAGTTCTCCCGGCTTGATGTCCCCGACATTAAGGAGCCAGTAACGGTCGGCGCCCTCATCGTAGGCTTTCCTGAGTTCTTCGTACATCAGGGCAGGAGGTGTGGTGTTCAGCCAAAGATAGTCGTGAGGCGCACCAAGGTAGGATATGTGGTAATAGACTCCAGAGCCTCCCTTGCGCCCTTTTTCCTTTATGCCGCTGACCTTCTTCATATACCCGTAGTTGTCGTCCACCCAGACTATGATAATGTCTTCCGGAACCTGCAGGCCGTTCTCATAGACGTCCATCGTCTCCTTGTAAGGAACGAAGATCTGAGGTATCTCCCCAGCCTTTTTCCCGATATGTCTTTCCAGCATCGAACGCTGGTCACTGATCACCTGATTGAGCAGTTGCACACGCTCGTTCATAGGGAGGTTGCCTCGGAGCCCGGCGTCGTGGACTCCTCGCATTGCGACGGTGTAAAGATTCTCAAACTGAGAGGCTTCCGAGAGACGATCCTCCCACTTACGAATGATTGTTTCCTTGTTGGTGGCATAATTCCAGTCACCGTCCCTGTCGGAATCCCACTCGGATTTTGCCGCATTGTTCAGCAGAAGAGGCTCGCAATGGGACGTCGTGATGATGATTCCGTACTGATCGGCGACGAGCTTGCTTTCCGGGTGCGAATAGAAGGCGCCGGTACAGGAGTGCATCGCCGGAGCAAGCATATTCCCCTTCAGCCTGAGAATCAATTCGCAGACCCGCGCATAGGTTTTCGGACCGATGTCACCAAGTTCCTTTTCATAGTTGAATGCCGCCCAAGGCTTCAAGCCCCAGTCTTCATCGTTTATGAATATCCCTCTGTATTTTACGGAAGGAGACTTTGATACCTCGGTTCCGCTGACATAGTAGTTGGACTTATGCCCGACTGGTACATCTGTCCACCAGACGAAAGGAGACACTCCTATGGCTTCCGAAAGGGAAAGGATTCCGTATGCGGCTCCCCTGCGGTCAGATCCAACCACCACAAGAGCTCTGCCGATACCCTTCACAGGATTGTCAACGACAGTGAGAAGGTATTGTTCCCATCCTCCGCGGATTGCGGAGACATCGATTGCTCCCGCCTCAACGAGTCCATCTATCAGATCATTGTGGCCAAGAGTTCCGATGACCACGACGTGATTTCCCTTGAAGTCAAGGGTTTGTCCGACGGCAGCGCCGGTCCCGAAAACGGCCTCGCAGTCTCCTGCGAACATCTGAGCCGCCTTGAGAACGACGGTCTGCTCGCTTGGCGAAACAAGAATCTTCGCTCCGCGAAGCGGGAAGGATCCTGCGGACTGTTTTTCGCTTACTGTGATCCTTGCATTCGCTCCAATGGAACAGATGACCAATGCCAGGACAAGGGATATTCTTCTCATATTCATTTATTGTAACAGTTCATTTATCACGTTGGAGAGTTCATCGTAAGTATCAACTTCAGGGATGATCCATTTTTCACCAAGTATGAGACGAGGGATTCCGGCCTTGCCTGAGGTGACCGTCCGACCGAAGATTTCGGAGCATATGCCCAGGTAGTCCGTTATCCTGGAATCGTTCAGGGCAGACTGAAGTTCTTCCTTTCCTATCAGACGCCCGGCCTCCTCCATAGCGGATTCGGGATTTCCGTTGTTCCAGAGCCATTCATCAAATCCAGAAAAGCCGGAAGGATCCGAGAACCACACCGCAAGGGCAGCCTTGGCCATTATACAGGAACCCTTGAAATTCTGTACATCGCGCGGAACATAAGGATTGCAAGATGCCTCAAGAGGAGAAGGACATAGGGCGAAGGCGACGTCCGGATGCGCAGCGGAATAGTCCTCAAGCATACCGTGGACCTTTCGGCAGTGGGAGCATTGATAGTCGAAAAGCAGTTCGATGACTGTAGCCGCATTGCGGTCCCCTATCATCGGAGCCTCGTTCAGAGGGACTACAGGAAGGGGTTCCGGTGAATATCCCGTCACAGCCTTTGTCTCAGCAGGGACCAAGGACTGGATCAAAGCCACTGCAGCGGCGGCTAAGACACCGGAAGCGGCCCAAGGAAGCCTGTGACGCGAGAACCTCCGGAGAACAATGAAAGACAGGATTACACCTGTCAGATGTGTGGCCATACAGATTGGGCAGAATGCCTTGAGCCTGAAGGCCTGCAAGAAGAAGAACCAGATGGCGCAACCTATGATCGCGCCAGAGGCGAGTGTAAGGATCTTCCACGACAGGTCGCTGATTTCCGCGGACTTCTCATTAAAAAGAAAGCAGCAGCAGGTGAAGACCAAGGTGTAGAGACAGACTGAAAGTCCGGCGACGGGAATGATTCCGAAAAGCTTTGACCATCGGCTGCCGAGTACGGAGTCGCAAGAAGAGCCGGCAATGCAGCCTGCGGAAGAATCCGCCAGGGAATGAACTGTCAGATAAATCGAAAAAGCCAGAGCGATGGCGCTTAGCAGCGTCATCACTCCGGCGCGATATGTGTCCGTCTTATTCAATCAATATCTGTTTGGCTTACCCGGGGTTGTCGGATTGTCCACAACTGAAGCGCCGACGGAATGTGATGATTTGACAGGATATGCCAGAGAGACGCCGGTTCCAGTGACATCGGCTCCCCGCCCGGCACCCTTCTTGAGAGGAGCGGTCAGTTCGAGTCCATCAGGTTCAGCATTCTGACGGCCCCACCAGCGGCGTGTCGCATTCACCTTGGAGATGGTGGCCTTCTGTCCGTCTATCAGGATTTCCTGGCCTGCGGCAAGGCCTTGCGCTGATGCGACTGAAATGCTTCTGTCTCCTGCCTTGGCAGCGGAAGCCAGGGTCGTGGCCCCCGCAGTGCCGATTGTCGCGACCTGGACCTCCTCTCGGTCGGCTCCGTTTCCGAGGAGAACCTTCTTGCCTATCTGAAGGCCCGCCACTGAAGAGACCTTGATGTTAATGTCCCCAGGCGCTGCCGGAGCGGCAAGGGTCAGGAATGTCTGGAGATGGAAGTCATTCTTGTTGTCATCAGTATCGTTGCCGTCAGGATAGCGTCCTGTGCTGACAGCAGGCGCAACGGCAGAGACCGGAGCGCCGAAGAATCCGCGCTGGGCCTGTGGTGCCGGAGCGAAATTGCCCGGCTTTTCCAAGCCGGATTCAGCCTGCCACCCCTCTCCCAGCCAAGGATCGGTCACAAGGCCGAAATTGACTGCGTCAGCAACATTGCCGGATGCATCGCGAAGGGTGATGTTGCCTTGGGCTCCAAGCGCGGGGCCTCCGAAGTACTGGTCTGGTACAGTCCCTCCCTGATAGCCAGCCTTGCTGTTGGCGTCAAACACTACGTCATCTACAGGATGCGCGCCTGCAAGAGGTGAATCGAGTTCGATCGAATATACAAGGGCAAGCACAGGCTCGTTGCTGAAATGGACGTGCCTGGTAGCCGGCTTGAAGGATATTCCTGAACCGTTGACACTGTACGGCATATTCGAAGAGTGATGATACTTGAGTTTCTCCTTGATGGTGATTCCGGTGCCAGGGTCCTCGTCTGGCCTGAGAGGTCCGTTCAGGGTGTTGCGTACAGAGGCGGTGCCGACCTTGACAACTGTGACTACCTCGATTCCGTGGCCTTCGCTGTCTATGTCCAGACGGATTTTGTCTCCCACTGAGATGTTCTCGGTTGAAGAGACCTTGATGTTCCTGTCGCCAGGCTTGGCATCCATCGAGAGATAGCCCTGTGTTCCTGGCTTTCCTACCGACGTGATCGTGACCACCTCGTACTTTTCCATAGAATTGGAGACAGCCGCGCCCTTTGTAGTGCCGTAGCCGATGGCCATCTTGTCACCGGCCTTGAACCACTGGGCACTGGTCACAGGAATATTCGTGGATCCGGCAGGAATCTCGATTCCATGGCCTCCGCGGCCGCTTGGAAGAGGCTGCCAGATGGTCGTCGGCATTCCTGCGGCTACCATATTCCTTCCGAAACCGAACGGACTTGCCGGGGTTGCCTGCGGTTCAGGGGCATTCACCGCCTTTACGATGCGCTTTTCCGCATTCTTCCCTGTCCCGATTGTGATTTCGTCGCCTGGATTTATGCCCTTGACATCACGGATGAAGATGATATCGTCTCCCTTTGCAGCATCGACGGCGAGTCCTGAAGCGGACATGGCGAGAAGATAGTATGACTTGGCTCCGAGCCTGGTTCCGGCCGGGACCTTCACGTTTGAGAAATAAGGGATGTTAGCCGCGTGATGGGTCACCGTCCATCCCGAAAGATCGACAGCTTCATCGCCATCGTTGAACAATTCTATGAAAGAGTCGGATGAACTGAACTCGTTGATCTTCACCTGAGGGGTGTTTCGAACCTTCTCAACTGCCCTTTCGGTCTTAGCGCTGCCCCCGGCCGTCCAGTCTGCCCTGGCAACCAGATCACCATTGAATGGGAGCGCTGATGATGTGACAGAGAAGATGGCGGCTACTGTCTGGCCTGGAGCCACGGTGTATCTTACCTTCTTCGCAGGCTCGTCCGTTCCAAGAAGGGTGGCCTTCCAGCCCTTCGGAACCTCGATTCCAAGGACGAGGTCACAGATCTCTTCTCCTGTGGTGTTTACGAAAGTGACAGCCGTGTTGCGGGTTGAACCCGGAGCGAAACTCTGGACCATCGCAGGGGTCTCCGTCTTGTCGGCCGCGGTGATTGCAAGGCGCTGCACGTCGTATCGCGCCGCAACCACATTAGCCTGAATCGCCTGATTCAGTTCCTGAGTCGGGAAAGTCCCCGCTGCGGTCATAGCTGCCTCATAGAAAGTGCCTGAAGAGCCGTTGCTGTTGTCACCTCCGTTTCCGAGAAGGATTGCTCCCTGCTTGCGCATAGGGTCGTAACTGTTGCGCTCATTCTTGATGCGGCCTCCGTCGTAGTAAACCTTGAGGTCTCCTTCCTGGGCATTCCCGCCCATTGAGCGCCAGTGATGAGGCTCACCGTCCGCGGTTGCGGTCACGAACCTCCACGAAATCGACTCCAGTCCTTCGCAATATTTGTCGTTTGGATCTTCGTTGACGCAGCCTACCAGATTGTTCTCCTGGTCCGTCATAATCCAAGGGCCAGGACCGTCACCGTAGTACCAGGCAGGCTGATTGCCGAAATATGTGGTTTCCATCGTACCGTCACCGTCGTCGCGGCTGTCGGTTTCGGCATTACCGTAGTCGAAGCAGCAGCCGGAATTGTAGTGGTGACCGCTGATCACCCAATACTGTCCTTCAGCCTGGTCGTCAACCGCCGTCCCGACCGGATCGTTCTGGCGCAGGCCCATACCCGGAGCTATGAACACCCCGTAAACCTTGTGGCCCATTACGGTCACAGGAGCCCAGTCCGCCATAGGGACATTGTTGTAGCCTCCCATAGCCGGACCACTGAAGCCTCCTCTCGGTGCCTGATATAGATGGTTGTCTTTCCCTGACTGGTCGTAGAGAATCGTGATCCAGCAGTAGGTGTCCTTGCAGAATTCGTCCTGCGCTACGGCATCCGCATAGCCTCCCGGATCGCCTGCGCTCGGTTTGACGACTCCAATGTCAAGCGTCCTGCCGTCAGACTGGCGCATAACCTGATAGAGCGGCCCGTCGTAGGAGGCCAGAAGCGCTCTGGTCGAACTGTGGGCAGCAACGCAAGGCGCTCCGCCCTTTGCATAAATGTCACAAGGTCCTTCAGGACGCGCAGGAGCATTGTCCCGCTCCTTAGCGATTGCAACAGAGACGATAAGCGCAGCAGGCACAAGCACAGCAGCAGCAATCGCTCCTATGAATCCATTTTTGTTTTTCATATAATTCACAATTGGTTTTTAATTTCAAGTGGTGATTGCAGTTGATTGTAAAGATAGTCATAAATGAGTTAAAACAGTGCACGATTTCGTTCAAATAATATACACAATCCTTCAAAAAAAAGAATCTTTCCAAAACCTGAAGTTTTTGTATACAAAATCTAAAAGGGGTTCCTGCTTAAAATGCAATGTTGCAGGTTCTGGAATCATTTTGAGACTTTTTGAAGCGAAAACTAAAGCAAGGAAAGCCATATTTATCTGTATTGTTACTATCTTGTAAGAATCAATAGTTCGTTAAAAATTTAATATTTCTATAATTTTCAAATACTTACAAC
>CAYFVE010000090.1:0-9647 GCA_964346605.1 uncultured Muribaculaceae bacterium
GTCTGATTGATTTCGACGCCATCAGCAGGTTGGATTGTGTCAGGGACGGCAGGTTCCTCAAGGTTTACAAGGCTGACAGCCTGCTCGGCTTCATTGACCGGAACAAGGGACAATCGATCATTGGATTCTGATATGATAGTCTATCAGGTTCTTCCAAGACTTTGGCCGAAAGGCCGGTTCCAGGATTTTGACACTCGGTCGTTCGAGTACCTGAAAAGCCTGGGGGTCAGCCATATCTGGTTCACAGGCGTGATACGCCATGCGACGACTGTCTCCTACCCCGGCTGCCCTTCCTCTAATCCTGCCGTCGTCAAAGGTGCCGCCGGTTCTCCTTATGCTATTGTCGACTATTACGATGTCAATCCTTATCTGGCTGATAATCCGGAGAATAGGATGGATGAATTCGAGTCTTTGTCAAGAAGAATCCACGAGGCCGGACTGAAAATGATCATCGACTTCGTGCCGAATCACGTGTCCAGGGATTACGGACGCGTGGGGCTGAGGTTTCCGTCGGCTACCGGCATACTTGGTTCACAGGACGATCCGACAGTCCATTGGAGACCTGAGAATGATTTCTATTATTATCCTGGACAGGCTCTTGACCTTACGTCAATCAAAGATGCCCGTAGAGCGGAAGCGTACTACGAGAATCCTGCCAAGGCATCGGGGAACTGCTTCTCCCCTGCTCCCGGAGAGAATGACTGGTATGAGACAATCCGCTTGAATTTTTGCGATTTCCATACCGCCACTTGGGACAGGATGTACGAAATCGTCCGGTACTGGTGTCTCAAAGGCGTTGACGGGTTCAGATGCGATATGGTCGAGATGGTGCCGTGGCAGTTTATGAAGTGGTTGATCGAGAGGATAAAGTCGGATTTCCCGGCTGTGAAATTCATTGCGGAAGTTTATCGCAAGGAATTGTATTCCAAGTATATCGAGGATGTTGGATTTGATTTTCTCTACGACAAGTCAGGTTTCTACGATTCCGTAAGGTCTGTTGTCGAAGGCCGTGGAACCGCCAGGAGCATCACTTGGAACTGGCAGTTCCTGCAGGGTCTTCAGCCTAAAATGCTTAACTTCCTTGAGAACCACGATGAGCAGCGTTTCGCTTCCGATTTCTTCGGCAGGGATGCAGGCAGGACTTTCGCTGCCCTTGCCGCCGGACTATTCCTCAACACGGCTCCGTTTATGCTCTATTTCGGAGAGGAGATCGGTGAGCGTGGAATGGACGCCGAGGGTTTCAGCGGCCTGGATGGAAGGACATCCATCTTCGACTGGTGGAACATCGGGAGCATCTGCAGACTCCGGGAATATATTCACACAGGAGAAGGTTTGAAGGACAATGAGTCCTACCTGCTGGAGAGGTGGCGTTCCGCGCTTATGATGAAGGCGTCTGACGATGTTGTGGCCAAGGGTGCCCTGTATGATCTGAACTACTGCAACGAAGGCTCTTTTGGCTACAATCCGGACAGGCATTTTGTCTTCCTTCGCTCTTTCGGGGGACGTACGCTTCTGTTTGCGCTTAATTTCTCGGATTCTGATGTTCGGATGGATGTTCACATTCCAACCGAAGCCTTTTCCTCCTTAGGTATAAACAGAACGGAGACGACCCTGAAGGCCATCTCCGTTCGTTCCTGTGACTATTCAGTTTCAGAGATTTGAGCTCTACCTGACCACTCTGGTGAATTCAGCGCGGCCTTCCTGTCCCTTTACGACATAGATCACTGACTTGGATACGCTTCCGTCAGGACCAGGCGACTCGGCTTCGAACTTATATTCAGTAGCGTCGGCCAGATTCCTTTTCGCCACTTCCACCGGGACGCCGAGAGGCATCTGGTAGTCACCGCAGGCCTCGTTGAAGAGAGCGATGTCTTCTTCCGCGACGGGAGAAGACTCTCCGAATGCAGGTAGTTGTTCCGCTTCGCCTTTGACGGCTCCGATTCCAACCAGGAATCTGTCAAGTTCCTCTGATGCCTTGGCGACCCGCGCCGCGCGCACACCGTAGCCTTCGAGGAAAGTCGCTCCCGGAAGGGCCTTCTTCAAGTCTTCCGTGCTGCTCTCCAGTCCACCGCTGCCGAAGGTGCAGAACGGGATGATTGTCTTCCCTTCAACCTGGAGATCCTTCAGGAAGCTCTGTACAGGGATGGCGTATGTTCCGAACCAGATCGGGTAGCCGATATAGATGATGTCGTAGTCGGCGATGTCCTTCTCCAAAGGCAGAATCGCAGGAAGGGTCCCTTCCGTTCGTTCTTTCTGGCTGCGCTCGATTGTCGCCTGGAAATCTCCGTCATAGGCCGCCTCAGGAACGATGGCGGCAATGTCCGCTCCGGTCTTCTCCTGAATCAGTTTGGCAACTTGTTCGGTTGTTCCACCTTGCGAATAGTAGATGACAATTGATTCGGGTCCTTTTTTGGGACCGCCGCAGGCGGTGAACATCGCCGCTGCGCACATCGTGACAAACAACTCTTTCATCTCTGAATATATTACCAGTTGAGAATCTTCTTGAAATCGAAATCTTCAGGGTTGGAGACGATTGCCTTGGCGGCCTCGTAGTCCTCCGGAGTGATGTAGTTGCAGATATGCTCGTAGTAGTTGCGGGCTATACCGCCCTCTATTTCTACCCTTCTAGGAGGAATCTTGCCTTCGGCGTTCTGGAGATCCTTGAGGTACAGTGGCTTAGGATTACCGTTCTTGTCGATATAGACCATACATCCGGTTTCGTTTTTCATAAAGAGTTCGTACACTCCCATCGCGAGTTCGGTGCAGTATGAGAGGTCGTAGGCGATAGGGTCCTGGCAACGGACATCATAACCGATCTCAACCGGGCGGGTCTTGACCTTGAGGCCAAGCCTGCTGACTTCCTTGTCAAGGAGGTCGTTGAAAAGAACGGACTTTGAGATCTTGCCGAGCTCAGGATGGCCGTGGTCATCATAGGTCAGATGGACGCCCGTGGCCTTGAGATCGTCTGCGGCCAGGTCGTGGAACACTCCTTCGGCTACTACGACCGTACCATAATGTATGCCGAGGATCTGTCTCTTGATGATGGTTGAAAGGGTAAGCTTGATTATCTTGTCAACAGAGATCTCAGTCTTGTTGAACATCTCCGGGATGATGGTCATCGGGCAGTGGGTGGCTTCGCCGATACCGAGAGCGAGGTGGCCGGCAGAACGTCCCATCGCGGAGATGAGAAGCCAGTTGCCGGAAGTGCGCGCGTCTTCGTAAACCGTGCGTGCGATATGGGCGCCTTCATCCTTCGCTGAGTTGAATCCGAATGTCGGGGCGTTGTCAGGAAGAGGAAGGTCGTTGTCGATTGTCTTCGGAACGTGGATGTTGTGGATTGGATAATTCTTCGCCTCAAGGAATTTGGCGATCCTGTTGGCTGTGGAAGCGGTGTCGTCTCCACCGACGGTTACGAGGAGCTTGACGTTGTTGTTCTGGAAAAGGTCGAGGTTGAAGTTCTTCTCGAAGTCTTCGTCGGTCGGCTTGAAACGGCTCATCTGAAGATAGGATCCGCCTCTGTTGAAGTAAGAGTCCGCCCTGTGGAAGTCAATGTCCTCTATGCGTGCGTCCTTATGGAAAAGTCCTGTGTAGCCCTCGTGAAGGCCGATTACACGGTAACCGTTTGAAAGGAATGTCTTTGCTACAGAGAAAACGACTGTGTTCATACCAGGGGCCGGACCGCCACCGCAGAGGATGATTATTGAATCTTTCATTTTTTAATTGATTTATGAGTAATACTATCTATCTGACTAACGGGTACAAATTTAATCCATTTCCCGAAAATATACGTCAATTTTCGTTAAATTTGTAATCTTTAAAGTATTGGTGACTGAAATGAATCACGAGCAGGCAAAGATCAGGATAGAGGAGCTGCGGGAAATCCTTTGGGAGAACAGCAGGAAGTACTACGTCGAAAACGCTCCGACAATGGACGATATCGAGTATGACCGCCTGATGCACGAGCTTGAGGATCTGGAGCGTCTGTTTCCGGATATTCAGAGTCCGGATTCTCCGACCCGCAAAGTCGGAAGCGATCTTGATAAAGGTTTCGCGCAGTACCCCCACAGGTACCCGATGCTCTCCCTCGCCAACACGTACAACATTTCCGAAATTGAAGATTTCGTCAGGAGGGCAGAAAAGGATCTTGGGGACGCCAGGTTCACATATTCGTGCGAACTGAAGTTCGACGGGACCGCTATCTGCCTCACCTATCGCGGCGGCAGGCTTTTCAGGGCCTTGACACGTGGCGACGGGATCGTGGGAGACGATGTGACGGCCAACGTTCGGAAGATAGGCAATATCCCCCTGCGTCTGAAGGGCTCCGGCTGGCCGGATGATTTCGAAATCAGGGGCGAGATCCTGATGCCTTACGAGTCTTTCGACAGGCTCAACAAGGAGCGTATCGACAACGAGGAGCCCCCTTTCGCCAATCCGAGAAACGCCGCTTCCGGCTCCCTGAAACTCCAGGATCCGGAAGAAGTCGGAAAGCGCGGCCTGATGTGTACGCTTTACCATATCCCTGCCGGCAGCATCTCATTCGAGACTCATCATGATGCTCTCAACGCTGCCGGATCATGGGGTCTGCCGGTTTCTGACAAACGCCGCATCGTGCGTGGAATCAAAGAGATAGAGGAATATATCTCATTCTGGGACAAGGAGAGGAAGTCCCTGCCGTTCGCGACGGACGGAATAGTCATAAAAATCAATGAATTGGCCTATCAGGACGCTCTGGGCTACACGGCCAAGTCCCCAAGATGGGCCGTTGCCTTCAAGTTCAAGGCGGAAGAGGCTCTGACCGAACTTCTTTCTATCGACTACCAGGTCGGCCGTACGGGCGCCGTCACACCCGTAGCTAACCTGAGTCCTGTTCTTCTGGCCGGAACAGTAGTCAAGAGAGCGACCCTTAACAATGAGGACTATATGTCCCAGATGGACATAAGGGTCGGAGACATGGTGAAGTTGATCAAGGGAGGGGAAATCATTCCGAAAATCATAGATGTTGATCTTGACAAGAGACCGGCAGGCGCCGCCAGACCCGTTTTTCCTGAAGTGTGCCCGGATTGTGGAACGCCCCTTGTCAAGGCTGAGGATGAAGCCAGATGGTTTTGTCCAAACTCAGATGGCTGCCCGACACAGATAAAAGGCAAGCTTGTGCACTTCCTTAGCAGGAAGGCGATGAATGTGCTGGCAGGTGATGCTACGGTCGATCAGATGTTCAGTCTGGGACTCGTCAGAACGCCTGCCGACTTCTATTCTCTGGGCAAGCCCCAGCTTCTTATGCTCGACGGATGGAAGGAACGTTCGGCCCAGCGTTTCCTGGACAGCTTGAACGCCTCGGTGAAAGTTGCTTTCGACCGCGTGCTGTTCGCCCTTGGAATCAGGTTTGTCGGAGAAACGACGGCCAGGGAGATAGTCCGCCATTTCGGGGATATCGATTCAGTAGCCTCAGCTTCAAAGGAACAGCTTATGGAGGTGCAGGATGTCGGAGAAGTGATCGCGCAGAGCGTATTCGACTATTTCCGGGACCCGGGACATTTAAAGGAAATCGAAAGGCTGAAGGCTGCTGGTCTTCAGTTCTCGATTGAGACAGGGACGGTGTCTTCTGACTCTTTGGCAGGCAAGAGCATTGTTATTTCCGGCAATTTCAGCGTTTCGCGTGACGAGATGAAGAGGTTGATCGAGACAAACGGAGGCAGGAACAGTTCTTCTGTGAGCGGGAAGACAGATTTTCTTCTTGCTGGCTCAAAGCCGGGCCCGGAGAAGCTCAGGAAGGCTGGGGAGTTGGGTGTGAAGGTGATTTCAGAGGACGAATTTCTTGCTATGCTGCCGGGGCCGCGCATAGAAAAAGAAAGTGAAGATTTGACATTGTTTTAGATATGGGGTGGGCAGATAAAGTCATATTCAGAATCCGCAGGGATATCAGGTGGGCGAAGAAATTCGTCACCCACGACATCTGGCAGTCCAATTGGATGGAGATTTCCAAGGTCAATGCCAGTCTGGTAAAGGACACTCAGATTGTTGTGGATGCCCTCAAGAATTTCGCCAGCGAGAAGATTGGATTCCAGTCAGTGGCATTGAGTTATTTCTGCACGATGGCTGCGGTTCCGCTTGTCGCAGTCTGCTTCGCCGTGACCAGCGGATTCGGTTTGGAGCAGCTCCTGCTCAAGGCTTTGTACTCAGCGAACATCGACCAGAACTTGATAGATGTGCTGATGAACGGTGCGGACAATATAATAAAATCCGCGAAGTCCGGAGTTTTCGGTGTCTTTACCGCCCTGTCTTTCGTATGGCTTGTCATCTGGATGATGAACCGGGTGGAAAAGGTATTCAACAACGTCTGGCACGTAAGGAAGCCAAGGAGGAAGGCCGTCAAGAGTTATGGAATCGACATCATCATAATGATACTGATTCCTTTCGTCATCCTGATCTTCTTTGCGGGTACCGTGGTTTATTCTCACGTCCTTGACCTTATCCCTAATTCCCTCGGTCTTACGAACTACATCAAGTCTTTCCTCGGATGGTGCATATTCGGCGCTGTTGCTGTGATGACCCTGTCCGCTATGTATAAGTTCATTCCGGCCGTGCACGTCGGCTACCGTTTCGCATTCAAGGCTGCCATCTGGGCCGGAATAGCCTTCACTGTCCTCCAATGCCTTTATCTGGAGACACAGGTGATGGTGATGAAATTGAATGCCGTTTACGGTGCTGTCGCTGCCCTGCCTCTGTTTATGATCTGGCTGAGGTTCGGTTGGCTTATCATCCTTTACGGCGCGCAGTTCTCTTACTCTTTCCAGAAGGTGGAGCAGATGAACAACCAGAATTACGAACAGGAAGAAACAGAAGAATGTGTTAATGATTTGGAAGAAGTATGAGTTTCTCTAAATTCACAGAACAGGATTACGAACAGATCCGTCAGTGTTATGCCCAGCTTAAGGCCGCGGCTGAAAAGCGATGTGCGAATCAGAAGGAACTGGACGTAGTCCAGAAGGCTTTTGACTTTGCGAATGAAGCCCACAAGAATATTCGCAGACGGTCCGGCGGTCCGTACATCATCCATCCGATTGAAGTCGCGAAAATTGTTGTCAGTGACATCGGACTTGGCTACAAGTCGATTTCTGCCGCTCTGCTGCACGATGTCGTGGAAGATACGGACTACACGGTGGATGACATCCGCAACCTCTTCGGAGAGAAGATCGCCAGTCTTGTCGAAGGTTTGACCAAGATCAAGAATGTGCTCGACAATGAGGACAGAAGCAAGAAACTGGCAGACGTCAGCCAGGAAAGCATACAGGCGGAGAATTTCAAGAGGATACTGCTGACTCTCAATGACGACGTGCGAGTGGTCCTTATCAAGCTCGCGGACCGGCTCCACAACTGCAGGACGATAGAGTTCATGCCGGAATACAAGAGGGACAAGATCCTGAGCGAGACGATGTTCGTATTCATTCCCCTAGCCCATCGCCTGGGCCTTTATGAAATAAAGTCCGAGATGGAGAACATCTGGCTGAAATACAAGGAGCCTGACGCCTACAATCAGATTACCAGTCTTGTGAACAGGAATGTTTCCGGTCAGGAGAAGGATATCGATGAATTCATCGTTCCGATAGAATCCGCTCTCAACAAGGCAGGCTTCGACTTTGAAGTGAGGAAAAGGGTTAAGACCCCTTATTCTATCTGGCACAAGATGCAGACGAAGAACATCACCTTCGAGCAGATCTACGACCTTTATGCTCTGAGGATAGTCTTCACTCCGGAATCTTCTTCCAAGGAAAGCGAACGCGACCAGTGCTACCATATTTTCTCGATCATCACAGGAATATACCGCTATAAGCCGGACCGTGTGCGTGACTGGGTGAAGCATCCCAAGAGCAACGGCTACGAGGCGCTTCACTGCACCCTGATGAGTGACACGGGCATCTGGATAGAAGTTCAGATCCGCTCGAAGAGGATGGATGATATCGCAGAAAAGGGAATCGCCGCGCATTGGTCCTACAAGAAGGAGGGCTACATCAGTGAGAACGACAGCGAGATGGACAAGTGGCTGGTCAAGGTCAAGGAGATACTTGTCAGCCAGGACGTCAATGCTCTCGAGCTTCTTGACATCATCCATAACGACCTTACCAGCAGCGAAATAACGGTCTTCACCCCTAAGGGAGACCAGAAGACCATCAAGAAGGGGGCCACAGCATTGGATTTCGCCTACAGCATCCACACAGAGATCGGCAACAAGGCCATCGCTGCGAAGGTTAATATGCGGCTTCTTCCGCTTTCCCACGTTCTAAGGACAGGAGACCAGGTTGAGATCATCACGGCTGAGGATGAAAAGCCGAAGCGCGAGTGGCTACAGTTCCTTCAGACCAGGCACGCCAGGAATGTTGTAATCGACTTTTTCAAGTCTCAGAAGCAGGAGATTTCCGAGACTGGGAGGAAGACCCTTTCGGAACAGCTTGAAGCCCTTGGCTACAGAATGAACAACGACACCCTCAGCCTTCTTATCGACCACTACAAGATTCAGGGAGGAAGCGCGGATGAGATGTTTTTCCGAATCGGGATGGGCCTGATCAGGCTCGACGATGTATCGGAAGTCCTTGTCAGCGAAAAGGTGGACAAGGGCCGTTCTTGGTCATTCCCATGGTTCGGAAAGAAGAAGGATGCCCCGGCCGTAAAAAAGGGAAAGGATGAATATGTCATAGCTTCCTGCTGCCGTCCTATCCCAGGAGATGCTGTCATCGGCATCAAGTCGCCGGACGGAACTGTCACGGTCCATAAGAAGACCTGTCCGGTTGCGGACAGCATCGCTTCCAGACACGGAGACTGGGTCGTCGTGCCTCAGTGGGAGGAATCTGCGGACGACAGGCAGTCCTTCCCTGTCAGGCTTTCCATCAGGGGCATCGACCGAATGGGTCTCCTCAATGAGTTCTCAAGGTACATTTCGCTGGTTATGGGCGTGAACATGAGGAAGGTTTACCTCAGTTCCGAGGAGGGGATATTCGAAGGCTACATCGACCTTTCCGTCCACGACAAGGCGGCGCTGGAGCGTATGATCCGCAAGCTCAGTTCCATTGAAGGCATTCAGAGTGTTGTCAGAACCGACATCTGAGCCTGATTTTTGTATTCATTCAGTTTTATGATGAAAAAGTTCCTGTCAAGATATTTCCCCTTGTTTCCAGCGGCCGCGGTGATGGTGCTGTCGTTCTTCTCCCATTCCTGCGCGAACACGACGCAGGCACCGACTGGCGGGCCGAAAGACACGATACCCCCCGTCATCACGAAAATCCATCCGGTTCCGGGAGCCACACGGGTTCCGGTTCACGGTACAGAGATAGTATTCACTTTTGATGAATATGTCAAAATCAAAGACGCCAAGTCGATCTTCCTTTCCCCTCCTCAGAAAAAGACGCCCAAATCCAGGATCAGAGGAAAGAGCATCGTCGTCTCTTTCGAAGAGGACCTCAAGCCGAACACGACCTATACTGTTGATCTTACAGGAGCTGTCGTTGACAACAATGAGGGCAATGCTTTTCCCGGATACACCACCTGGTTCTCCACAGGTGAAAAAATCGATTCGATGTTCGTTACCGGCGTTGTGAGGAACTGCAACACTCTTGAACCGATCAAGGGCGCTACTGTAATGCTCTACAAGGACC
>CAYFVE010000091.1:0-1179 GCA_964346605.1 uncultured Muribaculaceae bacterium
CGGAACCAACCTTGGCATCCATTACGTCGGTCTGGAAGAAGCGGTCGAAGATCTGGCCGAGGGACTCTTCTTCGACGTGGCGGCCGCTGTTGAAGATATCTATAATGGTCATTGTTTTTATCTCAGGTCCGAGTCTGCCGTCGTTGGCTAGACCGTCGGTGACCCTGACAGTGATCATTCCGCCTTCGGGAGTGTATTTGAATGCATTCGACAGGATGTTGAATATGATCTTGTCGAAATTGCCCTGATCAATCCAGAGGTTTACCGCCCTTTCTTCAGGAATTATGTTGAAGTCAATGCTCCTGCTTTCAGCCAGGTTGTCGAAGGACTTCATTATGTCTTTTATGAAATAGACCACGTCGGTTTCCAGGAAATGGAGTTTCATCTGACCGTTGTCTATCTTGCGGATATCCATCAACTGACTGACCATACGGTTGATTCTCAGGGTGTTCCTGTACATCAGATTGTATATCTCCTTTTTCTGGGGATCTGTCTCCGTCTCTCTGAACTGTTTCAAAGGGGACATCACAAGGGTCAGGGGAGTCCTGATTTCGTGCGAGAGGTTGGTGAACATCTGGAGTTTCATTTCCTTGATGTTGCTTTCCTCTATCTCAGCATCGTGCTTCTTTTTCATCCTGTAGGTCAGGACAGAGTACAGGATTATTCCTCCCAAAATCAGGAAATACAGGATATCCGCCCACCAGGACTGGTACCACGGAGGGAGAATCCTGACCGAAATCGTCCGTGTGGTGCTGTTTTCTTCGTCACCGTCGAGATAAGCCCTTATGGTAAGATTGTATCTTCCGCTCGGAAGATTGGTATAAGATGCCGTGCGCACATTTGATAAGGTGTTGTGCCAGACCGGGTCATATTTGTCCATCCTGTATGCGAAGACAATCTTCATAGGGTTGGTGTACTCAGGTACGGTGAAGTTGAGTGAGAATGTGTTCTCCCTGTTCTTCAGGACGATTTTTTTGGCATATTCTATATGGTTGTCAAGGATGTTCCGGGTCTTGGTGCTGTCATATTCGACAACACTGTCAAGCACTCGCAGCCTTGTCAGGTACAGGTCCGGTATAGGATGTTCCTTCTGTCTGATGGATTCCGGCTTGAAGTAAGTGACTCCATTGACTCCTCCGAAGAACAGGGTTCCGTCTTCCGCACCGAAAGTCGCCCTGT
>CAYFVE010000091.1:1202-9602 GCA_964346605.1 uncultured Muribaculaceae bacterium
ATTCGTCTCCCTGGAGACCGTCATAGGAGTAGTAGCGTTTGAATTCGCCTTTTCCAGGATCGAGTCTTGAAAGGCCGTTTGATGTTGAAATCCAAAGGATTCCGTCGTTGCCGCGGAGAATTCCCGTGACGACGTTGCTGGAAAGCCCCTCCTCCTCGGTGTAGAGCTTTGTAGTGTTCTTTGTCCTGTCGAATTCGACCAGACCTTCCCCTGTCCCTATCCAGATGATGCCGGGATCGCCTTCGCAGAAACTATAGACCCTGGTCCGCATTCCGAGCAGGTTGACGTTGTAAGTCACAAGTTGTCTGGTCTCGCTGTCATAGCTGAGAGGACCATTGTACGTTCCCACCCACAGCATTCCCTTGCTGTCGATAAACAGCGAGCTTATCCATTTGTTGACATCTTCCGAAAGGGTGAGTTTGATGATCTCATCTGTCGTGGAGATGACACTGAGGCCGTTCCCGTTCGTTCCGGCCAGAATCCTGTCCTTGCGCCCGTCGTAACACAGGGCCATAATCTTTTCAGTTCCCAGCTTGTCCTGCTCCTTGAATTGTCTGATGACCCTGTCCGGCCCCATTCTGAACAGCCCGGCGCCGAAGGTGGCTATCCAGATCGCTCCGTGCCTGTCCATTGAAATGCTCTGGATGGAGTTGCTTTTGAGTCCGGAATTAGAAGCATTGAAATATTCTCTCCTGCCGTTCTCGTGCAGATGGAGAAGGCCTCCTCCGTCCGCTGCTATCCAAAGTGAATTATCAGCCGGATCCTGAAGGATGGACGTGACGCAGGGATTGTTGGTGGCGCTTCTGCCGTCCCTTGCGAAACTGGTGTACTCAAAGCCGTACATAGACTTCGGAATAACCATAATACCGCTCTGGTAAGCTCCTACCCATATGTTTCCCTGGTTGTCTTCCATCAGGCTGTGTACCTTCCAGCTCGTGGTCCTGAACGGAATGTTCTGGAAAGTCAGTCCGCTTAGCTCGTCCCTGGCCATATCGTAGAACAGCATTCCGTTGTTCTCGGTCCCGACCACGAATGATCTGTTGCCGAAAGAATTGTTCAGGCGGTTGTGGAGCAGCGACATAATCACATATCGCTTTGTGGACTGGTCTGCTGAAGCCTCGATTTTTCCGGCTATCGAGCGATAGATGAGGAGTCCGCTGTTCTGAGTTGCGATCAGGACGTCCCCACTCTGTGGATCTTCGGCGAAATCGGTAACAAGTATGCCTTCCGGAACGCATTCCGTGATCCTGTCGAAATCTCCGACCCTGGTTCCGTCTGTCCTGACAATAGTGAGTCCTCCGACTTCAGACGCAAGCCATACCATTCCTCTGGAGTCCTGGAAAATCTTGCTGATGAATGTGTTTGGAATATTCTTGAGAAGCACGTTGCGTTTCTCATAGATCACTTCGTGTGTCTCTATGTCTATCGGATAGACTCCGTGCTGGGAGCCGGCCACCCAGATTTCAGGATCTTCGGAAAGCCTTCTTCTGACTTCTGCGATCGAGGTTACGTGCTGGGTAGAACTTGGAACGGAGGAATCGTTTAGATTGACTTTCGTGAACATTCCTGTACTGTTGTCAAAAGTCTGGAGTCCCATCGATGTGCCCACCCAAAATGTGCGTTCACTGTCCTCCAGGGTGCAGAGTACAAGATTGCTGGAGAGTCCTTCCGCACCGCCGTTGCAATGGAAGGTCTCGAAATCCATTCCGTCGAATCTGGCCAGTCCGTTTTCAGTGGATACCCAAATGAATCCTCTGCTGTCCTGATAGACTTGATTTATCTGGCTGTTCTGCAGGCCATACTCTAAATTGTACAGCCTGGCCATCTGCGCAAAGGCGCAGGATGCAGCAAAGATCATTATCAGGAGAGATAGGATCAGTCTCTTCGAAAGAGTCATTGGTCGTTATTTTAGTCTAATTTTGGCCTAATGTAACAATTTTAATAATATTTTGCATCATTTATCTTTTTTATGTTACGTATCTGACACCTGATCAACTACAGATACCATTCTGCCGCCCTCGTCTTCTGCATTTAAGCAGATACGGGGGCGGCAGCTTATGGTGAATTCAGTTTCCTGCTATCTGAACAGTTTCGGAAGGAACTCGCTGAGGTAGATTCTCCAGTTCTTCCAGATGTGGCCTCCTTCGGTTTCCATATATTCATACGGATAGCCTGCGGCGTCAAGCTTTTCCCTGAGTTCCTTGTTGGATGCATAGAGGAAGTCGGTCTTGCCGATCCCTATCCAGAGAAGGGCCGGCTTCCTGCTGAAATAGGTTGCGAGTTTCTTTTCGACATCCTGGTAAACAGGGGAGATTGAAGGATCGCTTACCCCCACAGCCGCAGAGAACATTCCTGAATAGTTGAACATATCCGGATTGTTCAGCGTTAGGTACATTGTGTGGAATCCTCCCATCGAGAGACCGCAGATGGCGCGGCTCTGCTTTTTAGCTATCGTGCGGTAATGGCTGTCGATGAACTTGACTATTTCGTCAGGGAAGGCTGATTCGAAGGTCCCTTCCATCGACTTCGGAAGCTGTGCGGTAGGGTCGTTGTAGCCCTGGCCGCTCTCCATAGGCGCGGAATCGACACTAATGTTGCCGTTGGTGAAGACTGCAATCATAGGCTTCGCCTTTCCCTGCGCGATGAGGTTGTCAAGAATCTGTGTGGCGCGCCCCTCGGTCACCCAGGCGTCCTCGTCTCCTCCCATTCCGTGAAGGATATAGACCACAGGATATCTGGTCTTTGTGTTCTCCGAATATCCCGCAGGGGTGTAAACGGTCATCCTGCGGTCGAAGCCCGCGACTTTGCTGGGGTACCAGACCTTTGATACAGTTCCGTGTGGAACGTCATTTATGGCGTACAAGTCGGCTCTTCCGCCCGGAATCAGAAGCATATTCTGCACATTGCGCACATCCCTGTTGATCCAGAGGTTGTTGAAATCGAGAGTTGTGTTTCCGTCTATCACGAGATTGTAGAGGTAGAGTTCAGGTGCGAGAGAATCAGGAGTCGTGAATTCCCAAAGTCCGTTCTGTCCTTCCTTGAATTCTCCGACGCCCGGCATATCGAAATCGCCGTACTCGGTCTTCATAGTTTGAGTTGGGAGGAAGTCGCCGGTGATCTGGACCTTGACCGCCTTGGGAGCAAGGCATCTGAATGTCACGGTTCCGTCTGAGTTGATTTCAGGAGACTTGATCTGCGGCACCCCCCAGATGGCCTGTTGTGCGAATGCTGCTGTGCCGATAAGAAGGGCTGCAGCCATAAGTGTAAACTTTTTCATATTTCTTTTTCTAGGATTTGTTCATTATTCGGACTCTTGCAAGGAGAGCCGGGTTCCGGTCAGGGCCGGAATCGCACCGTTGAATTCGGCCCACGTGATGTCATTGTTTACAGTGATGACCCAGTTGCCGCCTTCTTGTTTCACGATGATGTCTCCAGTCAGGATCTTTTCAGCTGAAGTGCTTCCATTGGAGACAGTCCACCAACAGGTTCCCCAGTTGGTGAAGGTCATTCCCCACATCTGGGTGTCGTAGCCGATTCCATATTCACCCTCTCCGACGCTTCCGCCGACGGAGCAAGGTTTGTAGGTACCTTCGTGCAGGTAGCCGTCCGCGCTGTAGATGTCAAGGGCGAGGTAGTAGCCTTCGCCTGAATATGTCGTCGAATAAGTGGCGGGATCGTACGCGGAAGATATGTCTTCCGTTGCGAGCTGCATCGAAAGCGTGGCAATCCCATTTGCAAGATTGCTCTGTGCTGAAAGGACCTTTACGAGCCTGATCGCTTCCTTGTCTTCCTCGTAGACAAGATTGCCGGACCATTTCACCCTGTAGGGAGTGCCGTCCTCGCAGAAGAACATTCCGTCGAAAGTATAGACATCATCCGGCGAATATGCCTTCGCGTCTCCTGATTTGCTCACGATGAGCGAGCCGGAGGCCACATTCTTTCCTCCTATTTTTGTCTTTCCGAGCAAATAGTTGCCGTTCTTTGCGGCGGCCTCGTTTGCAGGGCTGTAGGTATTTGGAGAGAGGAAGTAATTGTTGCCGACCAGGCTGGCTGACATCTCGGCGTTTTCTGACTTGAGATTGATTGTGAAGATGCGTTTGCCGTCAGCCTTGTCTGCGGCAGAACTTACAAGCGTGGTCATCTCTTCAACGACAGGCGCGGTGTAGATGCCCTGAAGGTCGTCGATGACAGACTCCCTGGTGCAGGCTATCAGGGCTAAAGCCGCTGATGCCGCGATCAGTGTATTTATATGCTTCTTTTTCATATACTGTTCATTTTAAGATTAATAACCCGGGTTCTGCCTGATCTCGGAGTTGAGCCTGATCTCGGTCGCCGGGTAAGGAAGGAAGTCGTGCTTTCCGGACTTGAATCCAGGATCTGTGTTGTTGCAGGTCTGATAGGAGACTGTGCCGTTGTCTGAAAGTACCGGATACTGCCTGCCGTTGCCTGACATCTTTGCTGAAGCTTCACCCCAGCGGAGCAGGTCCTGGAAGCGTTGTCCTTCTCCCACGAGTTCGAGCCTCTTTTCCAGCCTGATCTGGTCGAGGGTGACAGTTCCTAAAGGGGACAGTCCAGCGCGGCCCCTGACCAGGTTTGTATATTCAGCGGCCTTCGCCGTGTTGCCGGCTTCGAAATGAGCCTCGGCACCGCACAGAAGCACCTCGGCATATCTCATCCAGAGAGTGTTGCAGGCGTTGATCCAGTCGCTGCCTCCGCCTCGGTCAGCCTTGAGCGGACGTCCTTTCCACATAAAGTAACCCTCGCTGATGATTGACTGTCCGGCCTTGACCTTGACTCCGAACTCGTCCTGAATCTGCTGATAGGTCTTCAAAGTGTGGTTGAGACGGTAGCCGTCCTCTCCTTCGTCCTTGACGAAAGCGTCGTAAAGATCCTTTGTCGGCACGCGGAAGCCCCAGCCTGTAGCGACCATCGGCATATCTGCAGGATATGACATCTTGTCGAAGCGCCAACCGATCATCAGGGCGTACATGCTGAAGTTCTGGTACATGTCGTTGTCATCGTGGACACGGTTGCTTTCGAAAAGGCTTTCGCAGTTGTGCTTGTTCTCTACACGGGTCATATCTGCAAAGTCCCCTGTGAAGAGGGCGTATTTCCCGCTGGAGACGACAGCGTCGAACTGTTTCGCCGCCTCTGAATACTTCTTCTGCCACAGATAGACTTTTCCAAGCAGAGCCTGGGCGAACTGTTTTGTGACCCTCCAGGTCTTGTTGTCGTTGACGGAAGTCTTCTCCGCAAGGTCTCCAGAGGCGATGGCCTCGCTTAGATCCTGCTCCATAAGGCCCCAGAGTTCATCGCTTGTGCCGTTCGGCCTTGAATATTCGGATGGTACGAGTTCGTGGTCAACAAAAGGAGGATTCCCCCACATGGAGACCAGGTCGAAGTAGGCGAACGCCCGGAGGACCTTCGCTTCCGCACGTGCCATCCTGGCGACTGAATTCCCTTCCGGATCGAAGTGACCGAGGATGACATTCGCCTTGTAAACAAGTGTATAGTACGTTTGGAACATACTCTGGATGTAATCCTGCTCAGCGTCGAACGTGAATTCGTTGAGGCGTTCGAGGTCGGTGTTGTCACCTCTGGCCGCGCCTCCGGCGATGAAGTCGTCGGAAAGCATAGCCTTGCACAGGAGTACATTGTATTCCCAACCTCTCACTTCCAGATACATTGCTGCTGAAGCCGCGTTGATCTGCTCGTCAGTGTTGTAGTATGTGTCGTAGTTCAGCACACCGTGCTGATCTATGTCAAGTTTGTCGCTGCAGGAAACCGCCGCTATGGCTATGAGACCTGCGGCAAGAGTCTTCATTATATTCATTGTTTTCATATTGCTCCAGGATTTAGAATGTTACGTTGACGCCGAATACAACCTTCTTTGAAGTAGGGTATGTTCCCTTGTCGACTCCAAGCGAATTTCCCACGCCTGTGACCTCCGGGTCAAATCCGGGATAGTCGGAGAAAGTGAAGAAATCATCCAGCGAACCATAGATCCTCAGGTTGTCCACTTTGAATTTCTTCGTGAAGTCTGAAGGCAGGGTGTAGCCTAGTTGGATCTGCTTTATTTTCATATAGCTGCCGTCAAAGACGACACCGCTGGAGGTGAGGAACTGCTGCCAGTTGGAAGCGCTTGCCGCAGGCATCGTGCCGTCCGTATGCTCCGGAGTCCACCTGTCTTCAGTGTAGTAGGTGAGTCTGTTGGATGCATAGTCCACTACTGTGAGGCAGTTGTAGATACTGCTCCCGTAAGCTCCCGTGAGGAAGAGAATTGCATCCAGACCCTTCCAGGATGCGTTGAAGGTGAGACCGTAGTTCATTTTTGGAATGCCTGAACCGAGGTCTGTCTTGTCAGCCTGTGTGATGTCGCCGCTGCCGTCGAGGTCTTCGAACATAGCGTCTCCATTTGAAGGGTTGACTCCTATGAACTTGTACCCGTAGAAATGCCAGGCAGGCATTCCTTTCTCAAATCTGGTAATCGTGCCGTAATTTCTCATTCCTGTTCCGTCGATGCCGTCGCTGAGAGATTCGTGGATATACGTGACCTCATTCTTCAGGGTGGCCAGGTTCGCGCTTATGCCGTAGTTGAAGTCACCGATGCTGTCCTTCCATTTGAGTTCGAATTCAAGACCCTTGTTGACGACATTTCCTGCGTTTACCGGAGACGCGGCCACACCGACGACCGTGGAAGGAGTGATACCGCTGACGATGAGGTCCTTGGTCTCCTTACGGTACCAGTCCGCGGACAAGGTCAGCCTGTCCCGGAAGAATCTCATATCAACTCCGACGTTGGTCTGCTCGGAAGTCTCCCATTTGAGTTCCAGGTTGCCCGTCGATGAAGGCGCGTATGCGATGATATATTCAAGACCATTTCCTGTCGGATAGTTGCCGACAGAGGCAATCACATTGGCATAGCGGTAGCCTCCAAGGGATGCGGTAGATCCGTTCTGGCCCCAGCTGGCGCGGAACTTCATAAACGGAACCACCCCCTTCAATCCGCTGTAGAAAGGCTCTTCGGAGATTGTCCATCCTGCTGACACGGCATGGATGGAAAGGTCTGCGGCGTCTGCACGGAATGAAGCCTGAACGTAGTACTTGGAGAGATAGTTCCAACCGATCCTGCCGAAGTAAGAAAGCGTTCTGGAGAATCTTGGCTCCGCTCCTGAGACAGTCTTTGTGGCTTTTGGTGTTACATAGGCGAAGTAGTAGAACAGAGGGTCGTTCTGGGCCACTCCGAGATCATCGTCTCCTCCCTGATAGGAACCTGAAATCGAGTAGCTCCTGGTCTCAGAGAAGGACATACCTGCCATTGCCGTGAAGGTGTGTTTCCCGAAAGAGTGCATCCAGTTGGCGAAATTCTCCCACTGGTAGTACGTGGAGTTGCCGCTGCTGCCGCTCAAATCGATGTAATTCTGGTAGGCGTTGGTGTTGATGTAGTAGTTCAGGGTGTAGCCGTAAGAATCTGAGGATGTGAATCTGTAGCCGAGTCTTGAGGTGAAGGTCAAGTCCCTGAAAGGCTTGAAGTTGATGGCACTGGATCCGTTGATGTTGAATCCGTTTGAGAGTGAATACCCGCGGTCCCTCATTATTCGGGGATTGACGTTCTCTGAAGTGTTGAACGCCGAGGCGGCGTAGTAGTTGCCGTTCTCGTCCTTTAGGAGTGACCTGCCGATATTGAGGTTGTCCCTCATAAAAGAAGGAAGATTCTCCTCCGTGTAGGTGGTAGGTGTGAGAGGGTCGAGTTCAAGGGCGGAAAGCACGGCAGAGCCGTAGTCGCTGCCCTCTGATACAGAACGGGACTTGTACTTCTCAACCTGGTTGTTCGTCGTTATTTCGAGCCATGGCTTGATCTTCCATGAACCGTTCACCATTCCGGTGATTCTTTCATAGACATCGGAATCTCCCACGAACATACCGTTGTTGTTCAGATAAGAACCAGAGACGTAGAGGGACCCCTTGTCATTTCCGGCCTGGAGGGTGACATTGTGATGCTGCATCAGGGAGTTCTCGTAAGAGTAGTCGAGCCAGTCCGTGTTGGTCTTGAAGTCCCAGTTGCGGTAGAAGGTCTCCAGATTGTAGCGGCCGTCCTCGAGATAGTACTGCATATACTGCTCTGAGTTCATCACCTTCGGCATATGGTTGAGGCTCTGGGATGTGAGTTGGTAACTGTAGGTGATCCTGCCGTCTCCCTGACCCCTGCGGGTGGTTATGAGGATCACGCCGTTGCCTGCTCTCGCTCCGTAGATTGCAGCGGAGGCTCCGTCCTTTAGCACTTCCATCGATTCGATGTCGTTCGGATCGATTCCGGCGATGCTGTTTGTGATGCGTCCGTCCACTACATATAGAGGATCGCTTGATCCGTTCGAGGAAATACCGCGTATGCGTACCTGA
>CAYFVE010000092.1:0-9497 GCA_964346605.1 uncultured Muribaculaceae bacterium
TATTCTACGGCGTTCGCGCCGTGGCGTAACTTTTATAAAATTAACGAACTATTGGTGTTAGATATTTATATCTTTGATATAGATAAAAAAAGAATTCCTCCAACAGGCCGGGGAAAGCTGAAATTGGAGGAATCGCAAAATGTCTTGCGATGTCAAAAGAACGAAATTCTACTAATAGCGCACCAACCATTGGATTCTCGGAGTATGATTTCTATGACCTTTACAGGTTGATATAACTTAACATCAGTTTTAAAACGACACTAAAATGAAAATTCTTAGTTCTATTTTCTTTCTATTTTGTTTCAGTGCTTATAGCCTGTCTGCTCAAGATTTGACAATATCGGTTCGTATCGGCGGGGAGTCGGCGGAATATGCCTTTGTCTATCTCAATGAAAACTGCATAGGGAACTGTGATTCCACTGGATTTTTTGTTCTAAGGAGTAGTGAATACAAAACTGGGGATGTTCTATATGCAACTATGGCTGGCATTGCATCCAATCACTTGACAATCTGTAGTGGAGAAGAAAGCGTTGCGTTACAATTGTCTTCCAATGAAATTGTCGCGTCAGCAATAGAAGTCGATGCGATTAGCAGATGGGATGAATATTACAAACTTGTAAGAAAGAAATTTGTGGAATTCAGGCTTAGCAAGAAATATTCTTTCGATTACATAATAGAAAAGTATGACAAAAGTAATAATCTTGAAATGGAAAAAACCGGGAGTGAAAGTATTGTTATAATAAAGAATAACCCTATCGAAGGTGGTGTCTGTCGTGAAATATCACTTAGAGAGCAATCAGACAGCATTGCCTCCTCTTTTTCTCGTAAAAACATCTGGGATGCCTATGTTTACCTTTTCAGACAATTAGACCATAGAAAGTTTCAAAGGTTGGCAAAAGGGGGGAAGATGTATATTCACAAATACTATATTGATGGAAAGCCTTCTTTTGTCTTTGCTGAAAAAGAAAACGAATGTAATCACACTCGTGTGGATCTCAATATGGAAGAAGATAAAATTATAAAAATTGTACGTGAGTATTATGACGAGCGTGGGGCTGAGCACTACATTTTGACCATTAATACAAAAGAGGACTCCTCCGGCTATATTTATCCATTAGATGTTTGCTACGAGTTTAGGCTATTTAACGGCAACTCTTTTCTAATTGCAACAAATGGCATCCAAAGATCCGATTTGACCAAAACGGATAAGGCCTTTCTTAAGAGGAAATTAAAGGATGAAAGAATATTGGAATAAGAGACTGATTGACTGCCGAATACAAGAATACCTATGCTCGACCTTTTTCACGAAATATGGAGCACGCTGCGGCAGAATAAACTGCGTACCACCCTTACCGGCTTTGCGGTAAGCTGGGGGATATTCATCATTATCGTTCTTCTCGGCACAGGCAATGGCCTGATGAATGCGTTGTTGAGCAATGCGGGAGATGAGATAATGTACGTTATGAGGGTCTTTGGAGGACGCACTAGCATTCCTTACCAAGGTATCATGGAAGGTACAAGAATAAATCTCTCCACAAAGGATATGGAGTTCTCAAGTCAGTACAGCGACCATATTGACAGAGTTTACGGAATGTTGGACTTTTCAGAGACACTGTCTTTTGGGAAAGAAACCATATCCAGTGCAGTCAGAGGGGCAGATCATGAATATTCCAGTACGGCAAGTTGGCTTAGATTGGCTGCAGGCAGATTCATAAACGCAAATGACAGCAAACTCGTCAAAAAATCTATTGTGATTGACAGCGAGGCTGCAAGTCAACTTCTCGGTAATGATAGAGACTTCACGAAGATAGTAGGGCGTTACGTCAACGTGGGAGACATTCCTTTCCGGGTTGTAGGTGTTACCGAGGCAGATGAAATGTCAATGGGACACGAGTCTTATATATCGTACAACGTAGCAAAAGGGATGCGCGCGGAGAACGCATATCTGAGTTTCTATGATATGATTTTCCACGGCCTGGAGACAAAAAAGCAGAACGAGGATTTTGAAGCAGCTTACAAAAGGTCATTCAATCTCCTTCACGGAACGGCGCCTGACGACAAAAGAACCACTTATATTGATAATATGTTCTTGGGAAACCAGGAACTTGAGAAGGCGATGAGAATTATTCGCCATTGTTGATAATCTTTTCAGGGGATTGAATATCCTTGTACTCCTGGTTGGAGTCGGAACCCTGTTGGCCGGGGCAATCGGTGTTTCGAACATTATGATGGTGACTGTCAAGGAACGCACTACTGAAATAGGCATCCGACAGGCAATCGGTGCAACTCCGAAGATGATTCTTACGCAGATCATTTCTGAAAGTGTGGGGCTGACAGTCCTTGCAGGAATGTTGGGAATAATGATTTCTGTGGGTATCCTATCGGTGGTTGGGAAGGTGGTTTCAAGAGTCCCTGAAATGGAATTCGCTGATGTGTCATTCCAAATAGGCTTTTGGGTGGCATTCGCTGTGCTCTCGCTCCTCGCCGTCTTGGGCGTTTTGGCAGGCCTTGCACCGGCATTGAGGGCGACGAACATCAAGCCTGTCGATGCGATGAGAGATGAGTAATAATTCCAAGGTATATTTGCTACTCTCTATTCAAAACGATCGTGCCTCTATTGTTTTCATTGATGTCTTTTGCGCAAGAGATATAGATTAACTGATTAGAGTGGAACCCATAAAACTCCGCTGATTAGGTTCTTTTTTGCCAGGATTAGGTTTTGGTGAAAATAAATAACTTAAAATCAAATTGTTAACATTGCGGCTGATTAGTTTTTTTATTTTGTGATTAGGTTTTTCATTTGGAATTTTGTAATATGGCTTAAAGCCCGAAGAAATGAAAAGAATTATTGTCCGAACAGTATTGTTCTTCATTCTATTTGTACTGGCAATTCCTTCTGAGGCAAGGAATTATCGCTACTATTATGTCTATGAGTACAAGGATTCCCCTTCTTCAAAGACATACAAAGGAGATTATTCGATGTGCCTGGAGGTCCTGAACGGCAAGTCCATTTTCTATAGTGAAAGCCGATATCTGCGTGATTCGATAGCAAGAGCCGGATTATCCAAAGGGAAGCCTGTCTCCCAGATTCAGGAGGAATACTCTGAGATTCCGCGAGGGACGACAAGAATCATCCGGATTGATTTCAAGACAAAGAAGTTTGTTGAGTATGATTATTTCCTCTCGAGAATCTACAAGTGCAAGCCGGAGTCTCTGAACCTGCCGAAATGGGAGGTGAAACCTGGCAATGAGACCATCCAAGGCTATAATTGCAAGAAGGCAGAGGCATATTATTACGGTAGAAAGTGGGTGATCTGGTTTACCTCTGAGATACCTGTAAATGCCGGACCATGGCTTCTGTGGGGCGCTCCTGGACTGATAGTTCGTGCGGAAGATTCCGAAGGTCTGTTCCGTTTCCTGTTGAACGTCGTTGAAGCGACCGATTATCCCAGAATAGAAAAAGGTGTCTTCACATACACTAATACTGGCAAAAAAGAAGTCTCTACCGAAATGTCGATAAAGGATTTTGAACAAAAGATGAATTACTGCCACCGAGAGCCAAGTCAGGCTCTGGAGACGATATCCGGAGTCCGTGTTTCTTCCATAACCGACGCCAAAGGGAATTCAATGGACCCGTCGATATCCAAGCCATACATTCCTTTGATCCCCGACAGTTTCTGGAGGGGGCAATGATAATTATTGTTTAACGTATTTAACCCCAAAGTAATGAGAAGGCTTTTTGCCGGGTCCTTCTAAATGATTCCGATTAAGAGAGTATTATCCATTATTACCGTGATTCTTGTCTGCTTGGTAGCCAATGGGCAGAATAGAGTCAGGGGGAATGTCGTGGATAAGGCTGATGGCTCGGCTGTCGCCGGGGCTTTCGTGTCTTTATATTCGTCCTCAACTTTAGTGGATTATGCCTATACTGATGAGGACGGAGGATTTGAGTTTTCTTTTGAGTCTGCAGGTGAGGATTTGAAGGTTGAGGTTATGATGATGGGCTATGAGAATGTATCCAGGGCAATAAGTGGCAAGGCCGGGAATGAAGGGATTATGATCAGGATGAGTCAGAAGGAGATGGAGATAAAGCCCGCGAAGCTGGTCTATAGGCCGATCAAGGAGAGTGGTGACACTGTTGATTATGATGTAAGTGCCTTCAGGTCGGTCGGGGACAGGACTTTGGAGGACATCCTGATTAAACTACCTGGAATTGAAGTGACACAGACCGGAATGATAAGGTATAATGGTTCGGCAATCAATAAATTCTATATTGAGAACCTTGATCTTTTAGGAAGCCGTTACAGCATCGCGACCAGGAACCTTTCTCCGGACAAGATAGAGAGTGTGCAGGTGCTTAAGAACCATCAGCCGATCAGAGTTCTTGAAGGGATAACTGAGACTGACAGGGCTGCGGTGAACATCGTCCTGAAGGAAGATGCGAAAAACACTCTTCTATTTTCCGTGGATGCGGCAGGAGGCTTCGGTGATTCTCCTGTCTATGACGGGAAGCTTATGCTTTCCAGTTTCTCCAAAGACAAACAATGGCTCTTTCTTCTGAAGGGGAATAATATCGGGCAGGACATCACGACAGAGATGACAGCCCATTCCATTTTCGGCAACGGCGGTTCTATCTTTCAGGTTGGTGTTGCGGACTCTGATTTCAACGGCTTCTTCAATTCGTCCAGAACTGTCCTTCCGATTCCGCTTGAATACTATTTTGATAATGCGACCGCGACGGCAACATTCAATCATCTGTCAAGGAGCAAGCGCGGCTGGGAAACTCGTTTCAATCTCAACTTTTTCAATGAGAGGATCAATGAAGCTGAGTCATTGTCGCGGCAGGTCACAAGCGGGGACACTCTTCTGGTTTCATACTCCGAGTACGATGAGATGAAGATGAACACAATTTTTGGTTCATCCTCTTTCAAGCTAGAAAGAAATGCATCGGAACTATTCATTTCCAATTCATTGGACCTTGCCGGCAACTTCCGTACAAGGGACGAGTCGGCATCCTCTGCGACCGATGTCTCGCACAGGTTCGATCTGCCATCATTCAAGGCATCTGACAGTTACAGGACGATTATCCGTGTGAAAGGAGACAATGCCATAGAAATCAACAATGATTTCAAGTACCTTCGGAACAACCACCAACTGACATTTGAGGGAAGCGGATTAACCAAGAGTCCAATCACTCAGACGGCGGATTGTCGGGACCTTTCCGATCATTCCTGGATATCATATTCCGACAGATTCGGCAATGGCTTCACAATCGGAGGCAAGGCATATTTTGATCTGGAAAGGAACCGCCGTCTTACTACATTTAATCTTTCGGGCTTCGTGGATCCTGTCCCTCAGATGAGCGATTATCAGAACGACCTTGCCGTCTTTTCGACGGAGGTTGGGTTGGAACCTTTTATTGAATGCTCTGTCGGGCGATTATATGCTGTCTTGAAGTTCCCGTTTGGCTATGAATATATGGGCTATGACCGTCTTAAGGATAATGGATCTGTTTCAAGGATGAACTATAGCCTGAGCCTGACGATGCGCTATGACATTACCAGCAAGTTATCAATGCGCCTGAACGGCTCTATGGCCAAGACGAATTCTGATGCGGACCAGTTGCTTGACGGCCTTGTGTTCTCGGATTACCGTCATCTCTGGACGAACGGAATAGTGTCGGACGGGAAGAGGGAAACCCTGTCATATTCATTGAATCTTAATGATCTGGCTCATCTTCTGAATGCCTCGGTCACTCTCGATTGGGGAAAAATCACCTCCGAAAAAGGCTCCGCAGTCTATTATTACCCATCTTTTGTCAACCTTTCCCTGACCTATCCGGTCCTTTATGATTCTCGCAAGGTGATGTACGGAGCGAACGGAACAATCGTAAAGCGCTTCTTCTTCGATGTCCTGCGGACTGAACTTGGATTTGGACGCCAATATGTCGAAGAAAACGGCTGCCTGCAGGGTTCTGTCACCGACTACAGCACAGTTATGGACAACGTAAGCCTGAATCTGGCTCTGCGCCCTGCGAAATGGATGTCATTGGGCTTGAAAGGTGGATATTCAAACACCTATCTGCGCACAACCGGCAATAGGGTCGAAAGTTACATGTATTCCTGCGATCTGAGGGTCTCGCCTGTCAAAAGGATTATGTTGAAGGGCGAAGTCTCGACTCTCCGACAGATTGTTCCCGGAATGGTCTTCTCCAATTGTCCGCTATCGAAAATCGAGGCGGAATATTCCCTCAAAAGCCTCTCCATCTTTGCTGAATGCCGTAATCTTTTCGGTGCGAAGGACTATTCCAGCCGCTCCGTATCGACATATTCAACATCTTACGATGCCTATGCCCTGAGACCAAGGACGGTGGTTGTCGGCATCCGCTCTTCGCTCTGACGGCCCGCTCCCGTTTTGCCTTTTCGAGAAAAATAGGTATCTTGCATATTCAATCATTTTTTGTGATTCGGTTATGAAAAAAACTTTAACAGCATTAGGAGCAATCGTGATGATGGCAGCCTGTACACAGACAAGGAATCCGTTCCTTCAGGAATGGGACACCCCATACGGCATTCCGCCGTTCGAAAAGATTCAACTATCTGACTATATCCCTGCGGTGAAAGCAGGAATCGAGGAACAGAACAAGGAGCTTGACGCTATCCTTAACAACCAGGAGGCGCCTGATTTCCAGAACACCGTAGCCGCTTATGAACTCTCCGGCAATACTCTGGACAAGGTCACCAGCGTCCTTTTCAATCTTCAGGAGACCGAAGGCAGCGATGAGATGAACAAGGTCGTCGAGGAGGCCACTGAGCTCTTGACCGCCCATGAGGACAATATCTCGATGAACCGCGTTTTTTTCGAAAGGGTAAAGGCTGTCTATGAGGCGGATCAGAGCGGGCTCACAAGGGAACAGCAGATGGTCCTCAAGAAGCTCTACCAGAGTTTTACCAGGAATGGTGTCGATCTGGACGAGGTTGGACAGACCCGTATGAAGGAGATCAACCAGAAGATTGCCGCCGCTCAGCAGAAGTTCGGTACCAACCTTCTTGCGGAAAACAACGCTTTCAAGGATTCATTCGGAGTGCCGGTTTCCGCCTACACCGATGAAATGACCAATTGCGAGGACAGGGCCCGCCGCGAAGCAATGTTCAAGGCATATTCATCAAGGGGCAACAATGGCAATGAATACGACAACAAGGCCCTCTGCCTTGAGATACTGAAACTCCGCGCCGAAAAGGCCAAGCTCCTCGGATTCGACACCTTCGCAGCCTACCAGCTCGACAACAAGATGGCCGGGAATCCTCAGGCGGTTGACGAGTTCCTCGACAAGATCCAGCGCTCTTCCAATGCCAGGGCGAAGGAGGAGATGGCGGATATGCAGGTGATTCTGGACGAGGACATCGCGGCCGGCAAGGTTGAGGCCGGAGCGAAGATCCAGCCTTGGGACTGGTTTTACTATGCAGAAAAGGTGCGTCAGCGCAAGTATGCCCTGGACGAGAACCTCACGAAACCATATTTCCCGATGGAAGGCGTCCGGAACGGAGTCTTCGCCGCTGCGCATAAGATCTACGGCATCAACGTGGAGCCTCTCTCCGGAGTTCCTGTTTACAACCCTGCTGCAGAGGCCTTCAAGGTCAAGGATGCGGACGGGAGTCTTCTCGGAATATTTATGACGGACTATTTCCCGCGCGCTTCAAAAAGAGGCGGCGCGTGGATGACCGAATTCCGTGGACAATATGTCGATAAGGATGGCAATGAGGTCCGTCCTATAGTCATCAATGTCGGCAACCTGACGGCCCCGACGGATTCAACTCCCGGGCTCTTCAGCATTGACGAGGTGGAGACCGCATTCCACGAGTTCGGCCACGCCCTTCACGGCCTTCTGACGAAGTGTACTTACCCTTCGGTCAGCGGCACGAGCGTAGCGCGCGACTTTGTGGAGACATTCTCCCAGTTCAACGAGAACTGGGCTTTCCAGCCTGAGATTCTGGCGCTTTACGCAAAGAACTACAAGACCGGTGAGGTCATCCCTGATTTCCTCGTCGAGAAGATAAACAACGCCGGCAAGTTCAACCAGGGCTTCGCCACTTCAGAACTCTGCGCCGCGTCGATTCTCGACATGAAGTGGCACGAACTGACCGAAGAGGACCTTGCCAGGATGTCTGAAGGAGATCAGGTGGCCAATGTCGCTGCCTTCGAGCAGAAGGTCTGCAAGGAAATGGGGCTGTTGGACGAAATCATACCTCGCTACAGGACGACCTATTTCAACCACATATTCAACTCCGGCTACAGCGCCGGCTACTACAGCTATCTATGGGCTGAAGTCCTTGACAAGGATGCCTTCGAGTATTTCCGGCAGCAGGGAATATATGACCCGGAGACTGCATCCCGATTCCGCAGGATCCTGCTCGAAAGAGGTGGGAGCGAAGAGCCGATGACGCTTTACACTATGTTCAGGGGTGCGGAGCCGGATCCAGGTGCGCTTCTCAGGGCACGAGGACTCGAATAATCTGAATTTATGAATATGAAACGTTTGCTTTTATCAATCATTCTTCTCGGAGGAATGACAGTCTGCGCTGGTGCGCAGAGCGGAGAAGCCAGGTTGCTCAGGTTCCCGGCTACGAACGGGACGGACGTAGTCTTCTCCTATGCGGGAGACCTCTTCGTGGCTCCGCTTTCTGGCGGTGAGGCCAGGAGGCTTACTTCACACATCGGCTATGAAATGTTCGCCCGCTACTCTCCGGACGGCAAGACTATCGCCTTCACCGGCGAATATGACGGCAACCGCGAGGTCTATGTCATGCCTTCTTCCGGTGGAGAGCCGGTAAGACTTACCTACACTCCGACCAACGGCCGTGACGATCTCGGCGACCGTATGGGTCCGAACAATATCGTGATGGGCTGGACCCCTGACGGAAAATACATTGTTTACCGCAACAGGACCGGAGACGGTTTTCCGGGGAAACTCTGGAAGATTTCCATAAAAGGCGGCATGCCGGAGCAGATTCCTCTGCCTGAAGGCGGATTCTGCAGTTACTCTCCTGACGGGAAGAAACTTGCGTACAACAGGGTGATGAGGGAGTTCCGTACCTGGAAGTACTATCGTGGAGGAATGGCGGACGAGGTCTGGATCTATGACGGGAAGAAGGTGGAGAAAATCACGGACAACGTGGCCCAGGACATCTTCCCGATGTGGGTCGGCGATGAGATTTATTTCGCTTCCGACCGCGATATGAACATGAATTTATTTGTTTACAACACAAAGACCAAGGCCACTTCCAAGGTCACGGACTTCAGTGACTATGATGTGAAGTTTCCAAGCACGGACGGGAAACTGATCGTCTTCGAGAAGGGAGGCTTCCTCTATAAGCTGGATCCATCGACCAAGAAGTCGGAGCAGATCCGCATAACCCTCTCTTCCGACTTGGTCTATGCCCGTCCGGAGTACCCCAACGCCGGCAGAATGTGACGTAACAGCTACAGCCTTTCTCCTG
>CAYFVE010000093.1:0-9440 GCA_964346605.1 uncultured Muribaculaceae bacterium
CAGAGCCTTCCACCAAGTCCGGGATCGTGTCGGAACTGCTGCTGGGGGATGTCGTTCGAATACTTTACAAGACCATACGCCACACTTCCGGCCGGTATGAGGGCTATGACGAGGGCCGGGCCGTACTGACGAAGAAATTCGTCGGCGTAGTACTTCCTTCGGGAAAGAAGGGTTATGTCCCGGCGAAGGAGGTTGATGTGTTCTACAAGTGGGCGAAGGATATGAAGGCTGTTTCTGAAGACGAGGATGCTTTCCGCAAGAATCTCATTTCTACATCTGAGAGGTGTCTGGGCGTGCCGTATATGTGGGGCGGAACTTCGATAAAGAATGTGGACTGCAGCGGATTGACACGCAGCATTTTTTTCGCCAACGGGGTTCTTCTTCCACGCAACGCTTCGCAGCAGGTACAGGTCGGCGACGATGTCCGGATATTCAATGACAGGGGCGAAGTGGACTGGTCGGGCCTTCTGCCTGGAGACCTCCTGTTCTGGGGCCGGGCCGCAACCGATTCAACAGCCGAAAGGGCGACTCACGTAGGAATGTACATTGGCGGCGGACGCTTCATCCACTCTTCACAGATTGTCCGGATCAACTCTCTGGACAGCTCCGCCGGCGATTTCTACGATCGCCGCCCTATCCGCGCCCGCCGCATCATCGGACTCGTGGACGCCCCCGGCTCCGGCATCATATCCATCTTCCGCAGCCCCCACTATTTAGTCCAGTAAGCCCACACGGCACCGGATCCGGGGCCATGGCGATTGACCGTGACTGTTATTTGATTGATGCTCATTTATTTACAATAATCACCTCTCTAGAATCGGATGGGTGATTTTTGTATGTGATTGAGAGTGTTTGGGTGGCAGGGCACCTTTTGATTATCAATAATTTAGCACAAAAGAACCAGGGGAACCTTGATGAAAAGAGATTATTTTGCAATATTTGCCAGAGTTGGAGCAATGTGCGACTGGTCGTAAATGCCAAGCGTCCAGGCCGCTTCCACACAAAACTATGTTGAACTTTTTTTGGGGGGGGAATGGAATGAAGAGTCGAAGATTCCGCGAAGGAGCACCAAATCACATCTATGTCAGATTCAAGGAAAGTCGTTCGATGATCTATAGCCTTGAGGACTGCCTTGTATATTACACAATCTATGGGATCAACGTGAAGAAGCACTCAATCAGATCCTACGGAATGGTCATAATGTATGACCACTCACACCACCTGGCCGAGAGCGGGTCTAAGGAAGTATTGAGCGCGTTCGAGAAAGATGTCTCATATTCATACACGAAGGAGTTCCTTAGGAACTTGTACGGAGGCTGTGAAGAAACACGTCCGAAAGGAGGCCTGTTCCAGACACCATTCGGCAGTGCTCCAAAGGTGGGAGGGAAAAAGATAAGGACAGCGGTGGCTTATCTTTATAACAACCCTGTGGAGAGGCACATTACGAAAAGTGCGATGGAATGGAAATGGTGTTTTCTGGCTTACTGCGATAATGACCATCCGTTCTCCAGGAAACTCGTGATAAGGCAAGCTTCGAGAAAGTTGAGGGCAGGTATCAAGGAGGTCAGATGGTGCCGGTCAGAAGGTATGTACCTCCGTCACGCTCAAATCAGGAGGATGATGGAAGGAATGAAGGAATATGAAAAACTGCAACTGATCGACTTCATCATCGTAACATATAGCGCAACTGATTATCAATCTCTTATAGAACTATACGGCAGTTTCGAAAAGGCAGTTATGGCGATAAACTCAAACACCGGAAATGAATATGACATAAAAGAGGAGACATACCGCAATTCTGACAGGGCATACGGAGAAATGATAAAGTGGGTGGAGAATAGCGGTATCGTCAAGCAGGTAAAAAAAGTTGTGCTCCTGCCGCAGGAAGAAAAAACAGATCTCAAACGGAAACTGATGAATGAAACATCAGCCGACGAATGGCAGGTCTCAAAGTTCCTGTGGCTCGCACCGCCAAGAACTCGACATCCGTGACGCATACATCGCTGAATTACAGTTAATTACATAAATCACCCCTCCGAAACCAGAGGGGTATTTTTTATAAAAGAATGGATGTCAACCACTTAAGCGACACGCTATAAAAAGGGGCTAGTTGTCGGAGGCGAGGAGGGTGAGGAGGCGGTCGATGACAGGGTCGATGAGGGAGGCCTTGGCGAGGGAGTTGCTTGTCATTATGGAGAAGATGATCGTCTCGGACTTGGAGCCGACCGAGGGTTCGATGTAGCCGCTGAAGCAGCGGACTCCGTTCATCGAGCCGCTCTTGAGATGGATACGGGACTTGACCGATCCCTTTTCGCCGTTGAGACGGGATTCGTAGTGGCGTTCTCCTGGTTGGGCGATGGTCTCTATGTAGTCTTCGAAGACCGGACTGTCCATCATTGCCGAGAGGAATTTAACGAGGAATTCCGGAGAGATGTAATTAAGGCGGGAAAGACCGCTTCCATCTGAGATCCGTACAGAAGAAGGATTCGCGCCGAGACTCTGGAGCACCTCAGCGACAGCCACTCTGCTTGAGTCATAAGAGGCTGAGTGATGCATCCTGCGGCCCAAGGTCCTGAACATCATCTCAGCATAGAAGTTATCGCTCCTGAAGTTCGTCTCTCTGGCGATTTTCTTCAAGGTCGGAGAATATGTGCTTCCGATCATCTTCAAATCATCAACCCTTGTCGCGTATGGACCGTATTCCTGAGATGACAAATCCGTGCGGATGCGGCCAAGTCGTACATCTGCAGGCCCTTGAGTGACTGCCACTCCCTTGGACTTAAGATATTCACAGAAGTAATGGGCGCAGGTGTAGGCCCCGAACTTGTTGGCGAAATTCTCCGTCTTAGCCCTGCGGTCGATGGCGAATGTGCCGCGGATTTCCGCATAGGGGACATATTCGGAAGCGAAAAGATAGAGTTTGTCTCCTGTTCCAGCCGCCCCGGTGCGGCATACATTGTTGTATTTCATCCAGGGAAGATGCGGGAAGGAGGGGACAACATTGACCGGAGAGCCCGCTGTCGGTCCGGGAGATACCTTGATGTCCTGAGTGTTCTCATAGAAACAGAGTCCGTCCGAACCGGCTCCATCGGCTGTGCCGATGTCCTGATAGCTCCAGGTGTCATCCTCGACCGGGCCGTCAAAGTACCGGCCGTCTCCGATGACCTTGCCGTTGATCTTCTTGATTCCGGCCGATGCCAAGAATGATCTCCACTGGGAGAACAAAGTGTTGCGGGGAATCGCTATCGAGTCCTTCGAAGCAATGGTAGGATCGCCTCCTCCGACAATGTAGAGGTCTCCTTCAAGCACTCCGTCAACCACCTTGCCTGAATATCCAATCCTGGTGACATACTTGAAACCGGCGCCGAGCTGATGAAGGGCAACGCCTGTGGTCACAAGTTTCAGATTGGAGGCCGGGACCTGCCGGATGCCTGGATTCCATGAAGCCACCGTGTCCCCTCCCTCGGTCATAGCGAGTACTCCGAAAACAGAAGACTTGAGAACATCATTCCCGGATACAAGCTCGACATATCTCTGCGCCTTGCTCTTGACAGCGGTCCTCCCCACGGCCCTGGCCTGGGCGCTCAAGACCGGAGCCTGGACAAATGCAGATAAAGAAATCACAGCAAAAGCGGCTGCGAACTGAATAAAAGTCTTTTTCATTCCTTCCATACTTCACAAATTTAACAAAAAACGCTAAATTTGGGAATCCAATATTACTCGATTATGCAAAATTGCGTTCTTGTGTCCGGCGGGGCCGGATTCATCGGCAGCCACGTGACAGTGGAACTGATAGAGGCGGGTTACGATGTTATTGTAGCCGACAATATGTCAAACTGTGACAAAACGTGCTTCGAAGGTGTAAAAAAAATCACCGGCAAGGAAGGCATCCCTTTCGTGAAGATGGATTTCTGCGATCCTGTCGCCACGGAACTCCTGTTCACCACGAACAGGATAGATGCCGTCATCCATTTCGCCGGATTCAAGGCTGTAGGTGAATCAGTGGGGACCCCTCTCAAGTATTACAGAAACAATATCTACTCGCTCATAAACGTCATAGAGAGCGCAAAGGCTCACGGATGCAGGAATATCCTTTTCTCATCATCCGCCACGGTCTATGGCGAACCTGATGAGCTTCCTGTCACCGAAGAAGCTCCGCGCAAGGACGCCACCTCCCCTTATGGCAACACAAAGAGGGTTTGCGAGGACATACTCCGCGACTCCGTGAAGGCATATTCGGAAATCAGAGGCATTTCCCTCAGGTACTTCAACCCGATCGGAGCACATCCGTCAGCCATCATCGGCGAACTTCCGAACGGCGTTCCGAACAATCTGGTGCCTTTCATCACCCAGACCGCAATCGGCAAGCGGGAGTGCCTTTCAGTCTTCGGTAACGACTACCCGACCCCGGACGGCACGTGCCAGAGAGACTTCATCGACATCGTGGACCTCGCCAAAGCCCACGTCCGCGCAGTTGCCAGAATGCTCGACGACAAGATGAAGCACGAATATGAGATCTACAACATCGGCACAGGAAAGCCTCTCTCCGTAATGGAGGTGATCAACGGCTTTGAAGAGGCCAACGGACTGAAGCTCAACTACAAGTTTGCTCCGCGTCGGGAAGGAGACGTCACAGCCATCTGGGCAGACCCGGCGAAGGCGAACGAAGAACTCGGCTGGAAGGCGGAGCGCGACATCAAAGAGACCCTGGCGTCCGCCTGGGCTTGGGAAAAACATCTGGCTGAATAAATGAATATGCAGGAAGAGGTAAAGAAACAAATCCGCTCGTGGGCGGGAATACTCCTGGGCTGTACGATCATGGTCTCAGGATTCGTCTATTTCATCAACCCGTACAACATCGTTCCCGGTGGAACCTACGGAGCAAGCATCGTCCTCCACAATCTGGTGCCGAAAATCCAGGTCGGTACCTTCGACTATATGTTCGAAGTCCCCCTGCTGATCCTTTCCTTCCTTCTTCTGGGAAAGAATCTCGGCAGCAAAACCATTGTGGCAAGCCTGGCCTCTCCACTGATCATGAACGCCCTGTCGGTGCTTTCATACCCTTCGAAAGAGGCGCTTCATAGCCTTGACCCAGCCCAGCTACTCGGTGGAGTGATGGACCTTTCCGACCAGCTGATCCTCGCCACAATCATCGGCTCCGTCATCATCGGTGTCGGTCAGGGCCTTGTCGTCAGGAACGGCTCTACGACCGGAGGCACGGACATCGTAGGTATGATCATGCACAAATACCTGCATCTGAAGTTCAGCAACTCGATCCTGATCGTGGACGGTCTCGTGGTGCTCTGCGGCCTGATCATCATTGGGCTTCACAGCGGCGGAGAGATGGTGCCCCTGTTCCTATACTCAATCATCTCTATCTACATCTCTTCACGGGTCGTAGCCCGTACGCTGACAGGCGCCAAGGACGACAAGATCTTCTTCATCATCAGCGACAAGCCTTTGGAAGAACTGCACGATTTCATTCTTAACGACTTGGACCGCAGCGCCACAAAGATCAAGAGCAGCGGCCTCTACACCGGAAAAGACAAAGAGATGATCTTCATCGTGGTCAGTTACAAGGAAGTGCAGAAGGTGCAGAAGAAGGTAAGGGAAGCCGATCCTACAGCCTTCGTGGTGATGACCGACGCCTACGACACATACGGGGAAGGCTGGAAGCCTCTCCCGTCACATAATGATCTCCAACCGGATTGATGGATATGACTATGCCTTCACAAGGCCTTTTGCCAGAAGGTACTCGGCGATCTGGACGGCATTCGTCGCGGCGCCCTTGCGGATGTTGTCGCTGACGCACCAGAAGTTGAGTCCGTACTTGACGGAAGGGTCGCGGCGCAGACGGCCTACGAACACCGAGTCCTTGCCCAGAGAAAACAGAGGCATAGGATAGACATTGTTGAACGGATCGTCCTGGACGACGATGCCTTCTGTCTCAGACCAGATCTTCCTCACATCCTCAAGGGTAAAATCGTTCTCGAATTCGCCGAGGACAGGGACGCGGGCAGCGGTAGGGCTGACACCAATCGTATCGTCCGAAAGGATTTTGTGGGTCTCGTTGACCATCTTCATCTCCTCCTTCGTGTAACCTGTCTCAAGGAAATCGTCTATGTGAGGGATGATGTTCTCATCAATTGGATAGTGGTAGAAGGCAGGATATTCCCCCCACTTCGCTCCATCTCTTTCAGCCTGCATCTGCTTCATCGCAGGGGTTCCGGAACCGGTTACGGACTGATAAGTGGACACTACGATTCTCTTGATCCTGTATTTTCTGTGAAGCGGAGCAAGAGGAAGAAGCATCTGGATCGTAGAGCAGTTAGGATTGGCGATGATGTAGTCCTCTTCGGTCAGGACGGAAGCGTTGATTTCGGGGATGATCAGCTTCTTTGCCGGATCCATCCTCCAGCAGGAGGAATTGTCCACTACACGGCATCCTGCCGCCGCGAACTTAGGAGCCAGATCCCTTGAGATGTCCGCGCCTGCGGAGAACAGGGCAAGATCCGGTTTCATTTCGACAGCCTGTTCAGCTGTCACAACTGGGTACTCCTTTCCCTCATAAGCGATTTTCTTGCCTACGGACCTTTCTGAGGCAACGGGGATGAGTTCGCTTACCGGAAAATGCCTCTCTGCGAGGACTTCAACCATCCTGGTTCCAACCAGTCCGGTCACTCCAACTACTGCAACTTTCATGTTCGTTTTATTTTATACGTTCCAAAGATATAAAAAAGGGAGGACTAATTGAAGCCCTCCCGTACATAATCTTCCAGAAAGATATTACTTGGCGGCCTGCTTTTCGCTTGATTTGACAATCTCGCTGAGCTTAGAGTAAAGCGCGTCAGTCTTCTCAAGCAGTTCCTTGCGGATGCTTGCGAAATAGGCGCCCTTGCTGCCTTCCACCTTGGCATTTACCTTGTCCTTGAGGTCGTTGTAAAGGTTGACCGCCTCGTCGAGGAGTCCGCCCAAAGCCTCATCGTCAGCCTTTGTGTTCACTGCGCTGAAAAGGGAACAATCGTCGATGAATGCCCCGATGACATACTCTATGTCTTTCTTGATGTCTCTAAGATTCATATTCAGAATGGTTTGTTTATTCGTTTAATCCCGGTAAAGATAAACATTATTTTTCAATTGACGAACACGCTGTCGGCCTTATCTGTGTAGAGAACGCCTTCAAGATGGTCGATTTCGTGCTGGAAGATGATGGCACTGAAGCCTTGAATAGTGTCCCGGACAGTCTCAAGCGTGACCGGGTCCTTCCAGGAGACGGCGATCACCTTATGCCTCGGAACAATCCCCCGCCGTCCGGGAACGGAAAGACAGCCCTCCTGTCCGTAAACGATTCCCCCAGAAAGGGACTCCATCCTGATGTTGGGATAGAATTCAAACGGCTCTCCATCCTTGTCGAACCTCTGGACCGCGACTATCCGGCGGTTTATGCCCACCTGGGGACCGGCGATCCCGACTCCGTCCTGTGCAGGATCCGTCACGGTGCCGAGCATCTTGGAAACGAGCATGCGGAATTCCACAGACTGCAGATCCTTGTCGGAGAAATCTGCGCTTGGTTCACGCAGGCTTGCCGAATCCTCCGGATTCTCAACCACAAGCACCCTCATCACATCGCCGGACTCCCTGATCAGATTCCTCTCATCCTTCGTCAGACCGTTTCCGGAGCAACCGGCAGCCGCAATTATGGCGGCAATCATCAATGAATATCTGTTCATTGCCTGAATAGAGCTTTTACTAGGGCCGGGACATCTCCCGCCTTGACAATCACGATGTCCTTCGGACTTGTCTCCACAGAGGCGAAGGACGAAATGAATATTTTCTTGAATCCGAGCTTGGAAGCCTCCGCGACGCGGCGGTCGATCTGGGCCACCGGACGGACTTCTCCACTGAGCCCGATCTCCCCGGCGAAGCAGAAGTCCGCCGGAATGGCAAAATCGAAGTTGGAAGACAGTACAGCGCTGATGACAGCCAGGTCACAAGCAGGATCGCTGACTTTCAGCCCTCCCGCCATATTCAGGAAAACATCCTTTTGGCCAAGCTTGAACCCCGCCCTGCGTTCGAGGACTGCGAGGAGCATATTCAGCCTTCTGACATCAAAGCCGGTCGCGCTTCTCTGCGCGGTCCCATAGACTGCAGAACTTACAAGAGCCTGAACTTCAAACAGAAAAGGTCTTGCGCCGTCCAGCATTGCGGCTATGGCGGTCCCGCTGAGGCCATCCTCGTGCATAGGAATGAGAAGCTCCGAAGGATTCGAAACCTCCCTGAGACCTTTGCCCGTCATCTCGAAGACAGCCAGTTCCGAAGTAGAGCCGAAACGGTTCTTTATGCTCCTCAAGATACGGTATGCCCCCCGGTTGTCTCCTTCAAACTGAAGGACGACATCCACGATATGCTCCAGAACCTTGGGGCCGGCTATGTACCCTTCCTTCGTGATGTGGCCGATCAGAATCACGGGAATGCCGGTTTCCTTGGCGAAACGGAGGAGAATTGCGGCGACTTCCCTGATCTGCGTAACGGAACCGGGAGTTGAATCCGCCGATTCCGTGAACATTGTCTGAACCGAATCGACAATCATCAAGTCCGGCATAATCTCCTTTGCCTGAGCTATGATATTCTCAATCAGCGTTTCGCTGTAGATCCGGCAGTTGGAAGAGTCTCCGCCCAGTCGGTCGGCACGCATCTTGACCTGCCTTGCGCTCTCCTCGCCGGTGACATAGAGTGTCTTAAGTTCAGGACAGCCAAGGGGAATCTGCAGCGACAGGGTGGACTTGCCTATTCCCGGCTCTCCACCAATCAGCACCAGGGAACCCTCAACGATTCCTCCCCCCAGAATCCTGTCCACCTCGTCATTGCGCAAGGAGACCCTTGCCTCCTTGGTCGAATCTATCTCCGAAAGTCTCTGCGGCTCGCGGCCGGTGCCAGGGACAGAATCCATCCCGCGTGACAGTTTCTTCGGTCCGGAAGCCACCTTCCTCTCGACCAGCGTGTTCCATTCTCCGCAGGCTGAGCACCGTCCCATCCATCTGGAGTACTCATTGCCGCAGTTGCTGCAGAACCATACTGTCTTTTCCTTTGCCATACTGATGTAAATATATAAAAAAATTGCAGCATCTGGGCCATCGACCCGGACACCGCTCTAAAAAGTCCGATCGGACTTAATACTGGGCTCTGAAGCCTTTGCTGTAATTACTCAGCGACAACAGAGTCAACAACTGCAACGACTGAATCAGCAGCAGCCTCTACAGACTCTGAAGCTTCAACGACTTCCTCAGCAGCCTCTTCGACAGCAGCGTCAGCCTTCTTTGCATTGTTGCAAGCAGAAGCAGCAAAAACAAGAGCCACAACTGCGATTGACATAAATACCTTCTTCATCATTGCTGTCCGGAGAAATTTTACCATAAAGTAAGTTGCCTGATAGAACCATC
>CAYFVE010000094.1:0-9334 GCA_964346605.1 uncultured Muribaculaceae bacterium
GCTTCGGTGACAACAGCTTGAGGTATAACGGCACGCCTCCGGTGAACATGTACGCTTGTAGAATCTGGTATCTGTCCCAATACGCCCCTTGACTTTTAAGATATTCCTCGGTCTCTTTAAGGGTAAATGGTTTAAGGTAGATTCTGTGCCGGATACGATTGTGCAATCCTCCACGGTTCATCAACAGTTTGTCGGTCATCCATGACGTGGCGGAACCGGTAGCCACCAGTACAATGTTATATTGGCCGCTTGCCCACCCGTTCCAGAAATTTTCCAGTGCGCTCACAAAATCAGAGCGTTTGGTGTCTATCCAAGGCATTTCATCAATGAACACAACTTTCCGGCGGTCATTCGGCAAGGTTGAGAGATAATCCTCCAAAGCATCGAATGCTTCAACCCAATCAATGAAGGGTTCGTATTTTATACCGGAATAACTTCTTAAAGCCTTCGCAAAACTTTTGAGTTGGTCTCTCGTTCTCAAATTGTGTCCTCCGACAAATTTGAAATCGTATTTCCCTCCAAAATATTGCTCGACCAAATATGTCTTGCCGATTCTGCGGCGTCCACATACGATGACAAATTCCGATTCAAAGGATTCCATACACCGTTTGAGTATGCTGCATTCTTCCTGTCTGGCTATCAGTTTGTTCTCCATGTCTGTTGTTTTTTTGCAAAGGTAGGCATATTTTCCCATACAGACAATATTTATACACGAAAAACAACCCTAATGGTGGTGATTTTACAAGATAGGGTAATATTTTGTGCGTAGCATCAAACGACATATTTGATATACACACAAAAGATTACCCTTGCAGTTGCAAGTAACCATATCGAGGTAATCTTTTGTATCTAATTGCAATTGGTTTTCTATTGCCTTAAATATGGGGAGCTATGATTAGATTTATTTTCCCTATATCAGTCAAACACCCCGTCCACCAGATTGACGGCTTCAACCTTCTTGCTGTCAACGATTTTAGCGTATATCTGGGTCGTTTTCACATTGGAATGGCCGAGTAGTTTGCTCGTGGTATAAAGGTCTGCTCCCAGTGTCAGCATCATCGTCGCGAAGGTGTGCCTACTCGTATGGTAGGTGATTTTCTTGGTGATACCGGCGGTTTTCGTCCATTTCGCCAATACCTTGTTTATATTAGGTTCGGCAATCAGTCCGTTAAATACCTTGCCGTCGTCCGGGGCATCCCCACGTTCCGGCAGCCATTTCATTGCCTGCAAGGAAAGGGGAAGGAATATCGGTGTGGCGGTTTTCTTCATCACGACAGACGCGCGCCATTGTTCTCCGTCTTTGGACAGGTCACGCCAACGGAGCGCGTAAATGTCACCAAGTCTCAGTCCGCAATAGCAGGAAAACAAATAAGCTCGTTTCACATCCTCCCTCGGACACTCCGTAGCTATAAGGGTCTTTATCTCGTCAATGGTAAGGAACTCGCGTTTACTTTCCGGCACCTTGATACGCTCGGCCGGGGTAAGCGACATAAAAGGGTTTTCGGGAATGATGTCAGCCCTGACCGCAGCGTTCAATGCCGTGCTGAAGTAGCCGACATAATCCGACATGCTTTTCGGACTCAGCGGATTACCCCACGTAGTCCTGTACTCGGACTGGAGCCAACGGATGAAAGCGACACAGAAGCCCTTGTCTATGTCAGACATACGGACCTTGTCCTTTCCTATATAAGTGGAAACAAGGCTGGAAACCGTACCCAACAGCTTCACGCCTCTCACGCCCCTGCGCTTCTGTTCCTCGTAGAATGTCCGCATCCAGTCCGACAACAGCATCTTTGACCTGCCTGACGTGTTCTTCAGTCCGGCCTTGTTGTTGGTCAGTTCGATTATCCGTTTTGACTTGATGGTTTCCACCGCTGCCAGTGTAGTCCGGTTCTGTTCCTTGACACGGGCATTGATTTCGGGAAGCCGGTAGAGTTTCAGAAACTCGTACTGCCTCTTTCCGTCCACATAGATGTCGAGATAGTATGATTCGGAACCGTCCGCAAGTTTCTTGGTGCGTACTTTCACAGGTTCTTTCAGCTTTGTCTTTTTGCCATTTACTGCCATATATATAAGTATTATGATTTATAATTTCAGAATACTGAATCCGTAAGGTTTACCGCCTCGTCCTTCTTCCGGTCAATTATCCGGGCGTATATCTGTGTATGTTTGACCGAACTGTGTCCCAGCAGTTTGGACACGGTGTACAAGTCCGCTCCGAGAGTGAGCATCATCGTTGCGAAGCTGTGCCGGCTCGTATGATAAGAGATATGTTTCTTGATTCCGGCAGCCTCCGCCCACTTTTTCAGGTTCTCGTTCACGTTGCCGTAATTGACAAGGTTGCCGAATACATAACCATCGGATTCACTTTCTCCTTTTCCCGGCATCCATTTCAATGCCTGCCCTGACAGGGGAATGTATAGTGGCTTGGTGGTCTTCTTCATCACGACTGAAACGTATGCCTGTCCGTTCTCATGGCTGACATCGCCCCATTTTAGATTTCTGACATCACTGATGCGCAGTCCGGTAAAACAGGAGAACAGATAGGCTCTCTTGACGAGTTCGTTGGGGCAGTCGGCGGCAATCATGCTCCGTATCTCATCGATGGTCAGGTATTCGCGTTTGCTCTCCGGCTTCTTTATCTTCTCGATTGTCTCAAGTTTGTTCCAGGGGTTCTTGTCCATAAGACCTTCACGTACCGCTTCGTTGAGCATAGTACGGAAAGTCTGGCAATAGGTGTCTGCGGTTCTCGCGCTGATGGTTTTTCCCGTCAGACGATGCTTGTATGTATTACGGAACCAGTCTATCAGGTCAAGACAGAACTGCCTGTCAATATCCGACAGGCGTGTCTCGGGACGAAACATGTGCAAGGCTCTTTTTACATTACTGATACTGCCCATATCTCTTGCGCCTCGTTTTTCGTGGTTGTCATAACAGGTCTGGAGCCAGTCCGAAAGGAGCATTCCGGCACCAGCCAGCTCCTCCTCTGCCTTGATATTCAACAGGTTTTCGGTTCGTTCATGCAGAATTTCTTCCGCGCTTCGAAGTGTGCGTGCGTTCTGGCGCTTCGCTGTAGAAGAGGTTTCGGGCAGGAGATAGAGCTGCAGGAACTCGTACTCGTGCCTGCCGCCCACACTGCGGTCGAGAAACAAGGATGTACGACCGTCTGCCAGCTTGCGTCGGCGCAATTTGAACGGGGATTTCTCCACCAATGATTTCCTTTTTCTTCCCATTGTATTTCAGTGTTTTATATTCACTTACAAAGATACAAAATAAATCCTAAACAAGTATCGTTTTGAGTAACAGAAACGAAGAATAATAGTGATTTTTAAGGAATGAATCAGAAATCACCTGTTTTATATAATTGCCTAATAACCAGTAGTTATATAGATTATATTCGCTTTTATTTTCCCTTATTTTTCATGCGTTGGCTAATGGTCCAGAACTCGCCCTGATAGCCCTTGTGATGAGGCTCGATGTCGTAGAGTCCGGTTCCTTCGGAGATTCCGATGAAGTGTCCGGTGAGGTCAGGTCTGGCCAGCCGGTCGCCGAACCAGTAGCGGGCGAAAACATCAAGGTGAAGAGCCTGCCAACAGCGGGAGTTGTTGTCAAAAACCCACCAAGGGAATTTGTAGTCAAGTCCGGTGCTCCAGCGACCGCTCCTTCCGACAGGGAATTCCACACTGATGTTCGGGGTTGCCAGAAGATCGTACAATACGTTTGTCTTGATTGCAGCCAGAACAGCGTCGTCACGTGTCGGGAAAACAGAAGTCACCGCGGCCGCCGTTTGCTCAATCGCAACGGTGTCGCTGATGTCCTGCAGACCTGCGTCGGGCCATATCTGCGCGCGCAGGATTCCACTCGTGGTCAATAGGACTAAGAGTATTGAAATGGTCGTCTTCAAAATCCGTTAACTAAAAACTCTTTTTTACCCCGTCAAGTTTTTTCAAAAATTAATATTTAGCGGATTTAAGGTCTAAGACTGGCTTGATAATCAATTCAATATACTCAGAAAGAAATTGCGCAAAATTAATCGAACGAAAGATAAAAAGCAAATTTTATTCCGATTCTATTTCGTTTTGACCAATTATTGTTCCTTTTTAACCTGAAAATGAAGTATTTATGATATTCTGTAAAATAACGATGCCGAGGTCTTCAAGGGAGAGGATTCTCGGTTATATTGCTAAAACTGCTATCTTTGCAGTTTGAAGTTTACATATAATATATGGACGAAAAGAATGAGAAAGACATACTTCAAGAGATAACCCGGCAGGAGTACAAGGAAGGATTCGTTACGGATGTAGGCCAGGAGTTCATCCCGAAAGGCCTGAACGAGGACATAGTCCGTACTATCTCGCGTTTGAAGGAAGAGCCGGACTGGCTGCTGGAATTTCGTCTGGACGCCTTCAGGCGCTGGCAGCAGATGCCTATGCCGCAGTGGGCCCATCTTGATATGCCCGAAATTGATTTCCAGGACATAATCTACTACGCGGCTCCTAAAAAGAACACAGACAGACCGAAGGAGATAGACCCCGCCCTTGAGGAGACCTTCGAGAAATTGGGAATACCGGTCCGCGAACGAAAAGCCCTCGCCGGAGTCGTAGCCGTCGACGCGGTGTTCGACTCAGTCTCCGTCGCGACGACTTTCAGAGCCTCCTTGGCTGAAAAGGGGATCATCTTCTGCAGTTTCTCCGAAGCCGTGAAGGAGCACCCGGACCTGGTGCGCAAGTATCTGGCTTCCGTTGTTCCTGTCGGAGACAACTTTTTCGCCGCCCTGAATTCCGCGGTATTCAGCGACGGCAGTTTCTGCTATATTCCGGAAGGAGTCAAGTGTCCTATGGATCTCTCTAGTTACTTCCGCATCAACGCCGCTGGCACCGGTCAGTTCGAAAGGACGCTGATAGTGGCGGAAGAAGGTTCGACGCTCAGTTATATGGAGGGCTGTACCGCCCCGATGAGGGACGAGAACCAGCTCCACGCCGCAGTGGTCGAGATAGTGGTGGAAAAGGACGCCGATGTGAAATACTCAACTGTCCAGAACTGGTACCCGGGAGACGCCCTGGGACGTGGCGGAATCCTCAATCTGGTGACAAAGAGAGGAATATGCAAGGGCTCCGGCTCACACCTCTCCTGGACCCAAGTCGAGACAGGCTCCGCCATCACGTGGAAATATCCGTCCACCATCCTTAAGGGAGACCACTCCTCTTCGGAATTCTATTCAGTGGCTGTGACCAACAACTTCCAGCAGGCGGACACCGGGACCAAGATGATACACATCGGACGCGGGACAAAGAGCCGCATAGTCAGCAAAGGCATCTCCGCCGGACGCAGCCAGAACAGTTACCGAGGGCTTGTCCGTATGAATAAAAGTGCGAATGGAGCGCGCAACTACTCCCAGTGCGACAGTCTTCTGATCGGATCCAATTGCGGCGCCCACACCTTCCCGGACATCCGGAGCTTCAACTCCTCAGCAATCGTGGAGCACGAAGCTACGACTTCCAAGATCAGTGAAGACCAGTTGTTCTACTGCAACCAGAGAGGCCTGAGCCCTGAGGATGCCGTAGGACTCATCGTAAACGGCTACGCCCACGAAGTGCTTTCGCGCCTCCCGATGGAATTCGCGGTGGAAGCCACCAAACTCCTCCAGGTTTCCCTTGAGGGATCAGTCGGATAGAAATGAACATATTTGATTTACATAACATAGCATTTGAAATGGGCGGCGCCGGCGTCAGTTGGCTGGAGCTCATCAGTGTCATCGCGGGACTGACCTGCGTTGTTCTAGCCGGCCGCAACAGCAAATACAACTTCTGGGTCGGCTATCTGTACAATATCCTGCTCTTTATGATGTTCTGGCAGAGGCATCTGTACTCAGTGATGCTTCTACAGCCCATCTCATTCGCCATAAATGCCTTCGGTCACTGGCGCTGGACTCATCCAAAAAAAGATGAAAAGAGTTCCGCAGACGACTCTTCACTCAAGGTGTCCAGGCTGGACCTTCAGGGATGGAGCAGGTCTGTTGCCGCAGTGTTTGTCTTCGGCGCAATCTGGGGCTGGATCCTGTCCAAACTCGGGACCACGTGGGGAGTCGGAACATTCAACCCGGATCCTACCCCCTGGCTGGACTCCTTCGTGTTGATGTTGACCCTTTTGGCCCAATTCCTTTCAGCCCAGAAGAAATGGGACTGCTGGATTGTCTGGCTTGTGGTCAACATTGCCAACATCACGCTTTACCTCAGCGCCGGCCTCGTCTTTATGCCGATCGTCAGCGCCCTGTACCTCATCAACGGCATCTGGTCTCTCCGGACCTGGTTCCGTCTCTACCGTGAAGGCAAGTGATGATGACCCGTGGGAGACAAGTCGCTGACACTCAACGGCTTGCCCTATGGCTCTCCCCGGGAAAAGCCGGGGAGAAGCACCAAGGAAAGGATTGAATATGAATATGTTAACCTCCACGAGAAAAATTTGAATATATGACAGAAATATTATTGAGAATAAACGACCTTCACGCGTCGGTCGGAGACAAGGAGATTCTGAAGGGAATAGACCTTGAAATCCGCCGGGGAGAGATTCACGCCGTGATGGGTCCGAACGGAGCGGGAAAAAGCACCCTGTCCTCTGTTCTCACCGGAAAACCGAACTACGAAGTCACAGAGGGTTCCATCGAGTTCCTCGGCAAGGATCTCCTAGCGATGAAGCCGGAGGAAAGAGCCTGGGCAGGGCTATTTATGTCTTTTCAGTACCCGATTGAGATCCCCGGTGTTTCAATCACCAACTTCCTGAAGACAGCGATCAATTCAAAGCGAAAGGCCGAAGGTCTTGAGCCGATGAAGGCTGGAGACTTCCTGAAACTTCTGAAGGAGAAAATGGCGATGGTCCGGATGAAGTCCGAGTTTTCCAAGAGAGAGGTCAATGTCGGTTTTTCCGGCGGAGAAAAGAAGCGCAACGAAATCCTCCAGATGGCTATGCTTGATCCTACACTTGCCATCCTGGACGAGACTGACAGCGGTCTGGATGTTGACGCGCTGAAGGTGGTTGCCGACGGGGTCAATGCACTGCACACTCCGGAAAAGGCATCGATTGTGATCACCCACTATCAGAAACTCCTCGAATATGTCAAGCCGAATATAGTACACGTCCTTAAGGACGGACGGATAGTTGCTACCGGAGGGAGTGAAATCATCGACAAAATTGAAAGCAATGGCTTTGAACAGTTCTGACATCGACCACGGCGACTATGTCCCGACACCAATCGTCTCAGGCGTCAATGTCGGTGATGGACAGTCGTTGAAGCAGGCTTTCGTCCTTGGCGGCGAAGGGGATGCTCCTGATGCTTACGCTTCGGAGGTCCCGTCTGGATTCGTTGTGGGCGCCGGGGCTAAACTGGACCTGACGGTGATAGTGCTGCCGGGGTATTCAGGCAGAATACCGATGACAGTGGACCTGGTTGGAGAGGAATCCGAAGTGAGACTGGCAGGGATATATCTATGCAACGGAGCAGATGAGGTGACCTTCGACATTACGATGCACCATCGGGTCGGAGGATGCGTTTCCAACCAGGTGTTCAACGGTCTCGCCGCAAGCGAGGCAAGTTGCGGATTCTTCGGAAAGATTGTTGTGGCTCCGGACGCCCAGAAGACCGAAGCGTATCAGCAGAACCACAACATCGTGCTTTCAGACGATGCCAGGGTCAACACAAAGCCTCGACTGGAAATCTACGCCGATGATGTAAAGTGTTCGCACGGCGCCACTGTCGGCAGACTCGATGAGGACGAGCAGTTCTATATGCGCTCTCGCGGAATACCGGAAGAAGAGGCCAAGGTACTGCAGATGATCTCTTTCGTCGCACCGGTGCTTTACGGACTTGACAAGTCCCTGGAAGAGAGCGTGGAAACTGCAATCAGGCAGATGCTTTAGAAGAAATGGTGACAAGGACAAATGTGAAGGTGAATATGGGGCTGTCGGTGATGCGCAAGCGCTCCGACGGCTTCCACGACATAGAGACCCTGTTCGTCCCTTGCTTCGACTTCGGCGACACTCTTGAGGTCATCACAGGCGATGACTACAGCCACACTTCTGCATCACTTTTCGCCAGATACGGCGACGTCAGCACCGGCACTGAAGCGGCGCCTGTAGTCCAAGGGATTTCAGAGGACGGTAAGTTGATGGTCACGATAGCGAGGGAAGGTGGAGTGGACTGGGATCCGATAAAGGACCTCTGCGCGAAGGCATATTCATTGCTGGCAGAGGATTTCGACTTGCCTCCGGTCAAGATATTCCTGGAAAAGACCGCTCCTGTAGGAGCCGGCCTCGGAGGAGGATCCGCTGATGCCGTTTTCACCCTCAAGGCGCTCAATGAACTCTGTTCCCTGAAGCTTTCCGACTCGCGTCTCGCTGAATATGCCGCCCGGCTTGGCAGCGACTGCGCCTTCTTCATCTACAACCGTCCGATGCTGGGCACCGGCCGCGGAGAGATTCTGGAGCCCTTCGACATAGACCTTTCATCCTACGACCTTAAGGTGCTCATCCCAGAAGGCATCTCCGTCTCCACCAAGGAGGCATATTCGGGAATAATTCCAAGAGAGAGGTCCGGCAGTGGAGGAGGCGTTTGTGTAAGCAATGCCACCCTCGGCGCCAGAGGGAGTGGCCCATCGCTTGCGATGGGAGGGGTGGAGCGGAGCGGAGCGCCGGAACAAACGCCTCCTCCGCTGCCGGAAATCCTTCGAAGACCTGTCGAGGAGTGGAAGGATCTGGTTGTGAATGATTTCGAGTTGACGGTTTTCGAGAAGCATCCTGAATTGGCTGCCATCAAACAATCACTCTACGACACCGGAGCGGCTTACGCCTCGATGTCCGGCTCCGGCCCGGCGCTTTTCGCGCTTTACCGCAAATAGCCATTGATGTTGGATATGGAACATTTTGCAGATAATAACAGACATTTTGCGGGCTGCACCTTCAAGCCGGAGCCGCCTGAAGGCTGTGACCTTTCGCAAGAGCGCATTCTGGTTCATTGCTGCTGCGCCCCCTGCTCTACCGCAATCATAGAGTGGATGGCAGATGAAGGATTGCGGCCGGGAATATTCTTCAGCAACTCCAACATCGTTCCCTTCAGCGAATATCTTAAGCGCCGCGACGAACTTGTCCGCTACTCCGCCACCTATGGCTTGGAAATCATAGATGATGACTATGACCACAAGGCTTGGCTGGAGTTCGTTCACACCGAAATCTCGCCCCTTGATCTTGCGGAGATTCCGGAACGCGGCCCCCGGTGCTTAGCGTGTTTCAAGTTCCGCTTGGACCGAGCTGCGAGATACGGCCGTGCCCACGGCTACACAAT
>CAYFVE010000095.1:0-6178 GCA_964346605.1 uncultured Muribaculaceae bacterium
AGAAAGGTCTACGCACCGGGACTCTGGACGACAGGCTTGCCTTCACGGGCACCTTCAGCGCTGCCGGTACGATGTCATCAGTCGCCGCCCTCGCCGCTGCGGCACGCGTGCTTAAGCCATATAAGCCTGAGACTTCCGAGAGATGCCTACGAAACGCCCTTATGCTCTGGGAGAAGTACTTCGAGGATGCCGACCCTTCAAAAGCCCCTGCAAACGGCAGACGTGGCTGGGGGTTTGGTTTCGGAGGAGGAGATTCCAGGACAAGCGCCGCGATAGAGCTCTGGAAGACCACCGGGGAGAAGAAGTACAAGGATTTCTTCGAGCCGAAGGTAAAGGCTTTGCTTGAACCTCAGCAGACCATCCGAACCGACAACCGTCCGGGCAGGGCGGGAAGCGACATGAATGAATTTGCATCGATGATGCGCTTCTCCGGCCTCAGCACGGCTCTCGGTCTCTACCCTGTCCTGGACAAGGACACACAGGATAAGGTAAAGTCGCTGATTCCTGAATATGTCAAATCTCTTGAAGTTTACGAATCGCAGAACCCTTACGGCGTTCCTGTCACAGGAAGAAGCTGGGGCGGTAACGAACAGGTTCTCCGCTGGGCGCAGAACATCTACACGATCTGGAAATTCTTCCCAGAAATGGTCGATCCGAATCTGGTATTGAGAGGACTGGAATTCCTCTATGGAAATCATCCGTATTCGAATGTCTCATTCATCAACGCCATCGGAGTCAACACCAAGAAGGTGGCCTATGGGACCAACCGCGCCGACTACACCGTCATCCCAGGTGGGATAGTACCTGGCTTGCTGATGCTGTCGCCTGACTTCTTCGAGCACAAGGATGACTATCCTTTCCTTTGGGGAGAGAACGAGTGCTGCACACGCAACGTTCCTTCATTCGTAACACTATCGATTGCCGCAGAGCAGATTGCGGAAGTACTTGACAGACAATGAAGACGATGAAAAAAACAATAACCCTGCTCGCCGCGCTGGCGCTCAGCGCAGCGGCATTTGCCCAGCCCGGACAACGTCCTGAGCCGCTCCCCGGAAAGGGAATGGTCAGTAACATCAATGTCAACAGCTATCCAAGGATCCTGGAGGACAATTCAGTCCTGTTCGGAATCCGCGCGCCGAAGGCAAGAACTGTCCAGATTGACATAATGGGCAGGAAATATGACCTTACAGAAGGACAAAACGGGTTCTGGACAGGCAAGACAGACCCTTTGATCGCAGGATTTCACTACTATGCTGTAGTAATTGACGGAATTTCCTTCTCCGACCCTGCCAGCCATACTTACTTCGGCTGCAGCAGGGACTACAGCGCTGTCGACATTCCCGAAGAAGGATGCGATTATCTGGAAACCAAGGACGTCCCTCACGGAGCGGTCCGCACGATGACATACTGGTCAAAGCAAGCTGAAGAGTGGAGACCTCTGTGCGTCTATACACCCGCTTCATACGAAAAGGGAAAGAAGAAGTACCCGGTTCTCTACATCCAGCACGGTGGAGGAGAGGACTACACCGGTTGGGCAGTCCAGGGACGTACACGCGATATCCTCGACAATCTCATCGCTGATGGAAAGGCGGTAGAGATGATTGTTGTGATGGCGGACGGTACAGTAAGGTCTTCCGTTCCTGGAGCAGGAGGCTATAATGCGAAAGGAATGGAACCATTCTCCAGGGAACTTATAGAAAATGTCATCCCTTATGTGGAATCCACCTTCAGAGTCTTCACCGACTCAAGGCACAGAGCTCTTTCCGGACTATCCATGGGCGGCGGACAGACGTTCTACTGCGGTCTTGCCAACCTTGACAAGTTCGACTACCTGGGAGTATTCAGTTCAGGCCTCTTCGGTGGAATAGCACAGTCCACCAATGTCGATCTGGAGAAGGAAATGCCCGGCCTTCTGTCGCAGAGCGGCAGATTCAACGATGGCCTAAGGCTCTTCTACATCTCTGTAGGAACTGATGATCCAAGAGTCAAGGGAACCACCGACTGCGTTGACACTATGAGGAAGAACGGCCTCGAAGTAACATTCGAGACCTTCCCTGGAGACCACGAGTGGCAGGTTTGGAGAAAATCCCTCCACTCCTTCGCACAGAAACTGTTCAAATAGAAGTTCCCGAATCAATTGATCAAGATCAAGAACTACCCGGAGGATGAGATCTATATCCTAAACGGAGACGTCACTTACGAACGTATCTTCATTGACTAGAGGATTCACTCGGAAGACAGAATGAATGAATACCGCTGCGGCAGGCCGCCCTCCATGGTAAACTGCTGCAGCCGTTCCCCTCCCCGAGCGTCCCTTCCCCCGACACCGTGGATGTTCAGGTCGATGTTGACGTTGATGAAGCGCCCTCGCTGAATCTCAAAAGGATGGGCGGTGTCCAAATCTTCTTCACCGTAGTCCCAGACACGCATACAGAGCGGCTGGCATCCTTCGATAAGGATTTTCCCTCTCCCGGAAGACAGGGCCATCCAACGGACGTCACAGCGGTTGCCGTTGTCCTGCGGACGGACATATTCTACTTCAAATTCGCTTACAGGCATAATGTAGCGACCGATCGGCTGGCTTAGTTTCCGGTCCGGGTAATTTTCATAAGGGCCTCTTCCGTACCATTCAACGGTGTCATATTCAGGAAGGAGGCGCATCCTCATTCCGAACTTAGGCATCAGAGGGATATCCTTTCCGGAAGGACGGTAATCCGCCTCAACCTTGACTTTCCCTGTCGAGTTGAATGAATATCTGACAGTATATCCGGCTCCGGGTTCCAACGAATAATCAGCCTTTACAACGACTGTCCCGTCCACTGCGGAAGCACCGAGAGACTTCAGAGTCCTCCTTTCCCCCGCCTCGCGCCAGACTCCGTACTTCCGCGCGAAACCTGCGGCCTTCTGGTTCTCATTCTCCGGCTTCCAGAAATAAGGTTCAAGCGGAGCCACAAGCAGATTCTTTCCTTCTACATTCCATTCGCTGAGAGAGCCGTCGGCATCTATCTTGAAAACAGTATTTCCGACTTCAACTCTTACTCCGGACTCGTCCTTGAACGCATAAGGAGAGTTCAGGGAACCTTTCGGAAGCGACTCCGGCCAGTCATAATCCTCAACGATAAACTGTTCTCTGGCAACCGTAAAACCCTTCTTAGCCCAAGGCTTATCCACCTTGAGGCGCGCCTCTACGTTCAAAAGACGCTCGGAGCCTTCGCCGGACCATAACTGTACGATGTCATATTCGGAAGGATCTGTGAAGTAATCTCGGTTGATGACTTCCAACCGACCTTCATTGAAGTTGAATGCCAGCGGCTGGTAGGCATACTGAACTTCGTAGTAGTGCGGATGCGGTGTCCGGTCCGCTTCCAGCAATCCGTTGGTGCAAAAGGCTCCGTCATTCGGCTGGTCGCCGAAGTCGCCGCCGTAGGCCCAATAATACTCACCTTTATCGGTCCTGCGGGAGATTCCCTGATCGACCCAGTCCCAAATCGCAGCCCCGGCAATGCCCGGATCGGAGTAAATAATGTCCCAGTATTCCTTCAGATTGCCGCACGAACTGCCCATAGCGTGGGAATATTCACGCATCATAAAAGGCTTGTCAGTAATTTCCTGCGCTCTTTTGCGCATATCCTCAGGGTATAGATAAGAGTCGTCGAATATGGCGGAGTACCGCCTGTCACTGTCGCAGAACGGCGGACGGGACGGGTCCAAGGCTACGATGGTATCGTGCATAGCCTTCATATTCGACCCTGAACCGCCTTCGTTTCCAAGCGACCAGAGAATTACGCTCGGATGATTCCGATCCCTCATCACAAGGGAGACCGCCCGGTCAACGTGTGCCTTGCGCCACACAGGGTCGTCCCCGAGCACCTTGTTTCCTATTCCATAAGCGTGGGATTCCTGATCCGCCTCATCCATCACATAGATGCCGTAGCGGTCGCAGAGTTCATAAAGGATCTCGCGGTCAGGATAATGTGAAGTGCGCAGGAAATTGACATTCGCCTGCTTCATCAACTGCAGATCCTTCTCGTATGTCGCATCATCCACGTAGTGGCCGGTCTCAGGACTGAAGTCGTGACGGTTGACGCCTCTCAGTTTGACAGCCTTTCCGTTGATCTTGAATATCTCTCCGTCCACCTCGACCTTCTTCACGCCCAGATGATAGTCGAAACGCTCGATACGGCGTCTCCTGAAGTCTTGGAGTTCGATGGTGTAAGGATATAGGTCCGGCTTTTCGGCGGACCAGAGTTCAGGAGCTTGGATCTTCGATGTGAGGACAACCTTCACCGTATCTCCCCCGCCAAGTTTCCTGATGACAGTTTCGACCTGTTTACCGTCGATATCAAGGACCGGGCGAAGCATTCCGGATGCTTTGCCTCCAGTGTTGCAGATAGTGATTTCGGCATGCACATCAGCCTCGGAGAAATCCTCGGAAAGCACCGCTTCAACCGAATAGTCCGCAATGTGGACCAAAGGACGCACCCAGAGCTGAACCGGACGGAATATTCCACCCAGACGCCACATATCCTGGTCCTCAAGGTAACTGCCGTCAGACCATTTGTAGACTTCCACGGCCAGACGGTTAGTTCCTGAGTGAAGGAAACGGGTGACATCGAATTCAGCCGGAGACATAGAATTCTGGCTGTAGCCAGCAAGCTCTCCATTGATCCATACATAGAAGGCAGATTCCACTCCTCCGAAATGGAGAATCAGATTCCTGCCCAGCATTTCATCTGTCACATCTATCTGTGTTACATAGGATCCGACAGGATTGCGCTCTTCATAGACGGTCCAGCCCTCCGGAGGCTCGGAAGTGACACTCGGGGCATTCCGGACAAAAGGGTAACGCATATTAGTGTAAATCGGAGTGCCGAAGCCCTGAAGTTCCCAGTTTCCGGGAACTCTGATGGAGTCCCAACCGCTGCAGTCGAAACCGTTCTTGTAGAAATCCTTCGGTCTGGAGTCCGGATCCTTCGACCAGCGGAATTTCCACTGCCCGTCAAGGGAGATTATCTCCAGACACTCATCCTGCCTTGAAGGCAACTGCAGAGTGTTGTGGTATGGGAGCTTGTTGATCCCGATGATTTCAGGATTCTCCCAATCGGCTTTCTGTCCGAATGAAGTCAAAGGACAGAAAAGCAGCGCGACGAGCGCTGCCTTCAAGGTATTCATTTTCATACTGGAGTCATTCTAGTAAACATACTGATGGAAACAGTCGAAGTCCGCGTAACCGCTTTCATCTCCAAGTGCGTAACAGAACAATGCGGTTCTGTAGCCGGTAAAGAGATCGAGAGTGTAGCGCATCCGGAGAGAGTAGCCGGTACCTGTCCAGGTCTTGCCGTCGGCAGACCACGATGGGCTGACGATGTCCGGACCCACAGTGTCGTCCTCCTGCGGAGTGAAGACATAGTCAAGCCTCAGCCAGACCTTGTCTCCCTCAAGAGGCGCAGAATATACGACCGAGTCCGCGACGCTGACTCCGAATACACGGTTGCCACCGGCATCCGTACTAAACGTGCGGTTCCGGTGAATATCCCTTACTACAACACTCTTGGTGCCATCTTCAGCGACTTCCACGCCTATTGTGCAATTGTTGCTCTGGAACGCGCTGATTCCCGCCCTGCCGCCAGGCTTGAGACCTGAGGCATCGAGGAGAACCTCGCTCTTGCAGCGGGGACCTGCAGTCCTCTGGGTCAGAGTGTTCCTGGCATCGAAAATGTCATTGGCGAGGGTGGCATGGATCCTCATAAAGCCAGGATTCTCAGTCAAGGACCATTTGCCGTCAAGAGGCTTGTGGTTCCACTCCCAGACAAGGGCAAGTTTGTCAGACTCGAATTCATCATTGTCCCAGACATAGTCCTTTCCTGAGGCAGGAAGGTTGACTGTCACTTCCTTCATAGGAACTCCATTGTCGCCCATAACAGGCCATCCGTCGATCCAGGTTACAGGCTGGATGGTCGGAATACGTCCGACGGCTCCGTGGTCCTGGAACATAATAGCATACCAGTCCCCCTTCGGTGTGTCGATGATTGCGCCTTGGGCGACACCGTCGTTTCTTCCGTCGAACCTGCCCTGCAGTACGACCTTGCTCTCATACGGGCCGAGAAGGTCCTTGCTCCTCCAGCAGGTTTCCGTACGGACTCCAGCCTCCTGCGGCCAGTCAATCACAAGGACATAG
>CAYFVE010000095.1:6188-9291 GCA_964346605.1 uncultured Muribaculaceae bacterium
ATGTGGTAGAAGTGGGCGCCCTCCGCACGAAGGCCGTAGCCTTCCTTCGGAGTGCTGAACAGCAGCTGGTCCACACCGCCTTCCTTGATTGCGGAAGCATCCGGCTCCAGCTCTGTGATCCTGAGATCGCCATTGCCCCATACCACGTACAGGCGTCCGTCTTCAAAAAGCATTGACGCGTCGTGCATAGGACGGTCTATCACCGTTCTGCTCCAGGGACCGTTCTCAATGTCATCTGTCTTGTAAACATATGTCTTTCTCTGGTCGTTCGCAATGAACAAGGCATAGAAAATGCCATCGACACAGCGTATGGAAGTGGCCCACTGGCCCTTTCCATAGGCATTCTGACCATTGCGAAGATTATATATGTCGTCATCCTCAAGACAGTCGAAAATGTAGCCAGTGGTCTCCCAATGGACAAGATCCTTTGATTTCATTATCGGAGCGCCAGGGCAGAAATACATAGTCGTGCTGACCATATAGAAGGTGTCCCCGACGCGTATTACATCGTTGTCAGGAATGTCAGTGTACGTCAGGGGGTTCACGGCGACCTGAGACTTCGGCTTGCCGATGCAGCCGGCGAAAACAAGCATCGCTGCCGCCAGCAGCATTATCATACGGATTTTTCTCATAAGCTATTTCTTTGCTGTCAATGCGAGCGTAGTGCCGGTGAAACCGCCTGCCCTGGCGGTTGAAAGGAACGAGGCGTCAACACCGTCCAGGAGAGCGGTCTTTCTGCCTTTGATAGAATAGCTGAAAGAGAATGTCGGGCCGTCGGACTCGACACAGAGTTCTACAGGACCATCCGGAAGAGACTCTGACGCAAGAAGGACGCTTTCTCTACGGTCGATCTTCTCTACCGCGATCTTTCTTTCCGCGCCGTCGAGGAATACCTTCAGGTAGTACTGATGGAAATCATCCTTGAAAAGGGATAGTCCGGCGCTTGAACTGTCCGCAGGATTGAAGATCATAGTAGTGGAAGCGGAGAATTCCCTGTGGTTGATCCTTGTGAAAACCGCCGCCGGAATTCGGTCTTCTCTCGAAACAGCCTTGCATTGAAGCTGAAGGTAACCCGGATTCACGGTAAGAGAATACAGATCCTCCGCTGGACCCCTGAGTGTGAACCAATCCATTCCGAGTCCGGTCTGGCTGAAATCATATTTTCTGGAGAAATTGCCGAAGGTGACCTTGTCTCCCCTTTTCGTTCCCTCGTGCCTTACGATCATCGGCATTTCAGTAGCCTGATCCAAAATTACCGGGAAGCCGTCTTCAGACCATCTTACAGGAAGCATAAAGGTCTCGCGTCCCAGATTCTCGAACCCGTCATAAGTACGGCAGGCAAGGAAAACCGCCCACCATTGTCCGTCAGGGCCTTCCACAATGTCAGCGTGGCCAGCGCAGGTGACAGGGTTCTTCCTGTCTGCAGGAAGGTCACGCTGGGTAAGGATAGGATTCTTGTCCCAAGGTTTGTAGCCCTCCATCGGCTTGTCGCTTCTGAATATGACTTCAGAATGCATATCACCTGTGCCGCCTTCCGCGCACATCAGGTAGTACATTCCGTTGATCTTGTAGATGTGCGGTCCTTCGATCCAAATCGGCTTGTCGGCAGGATTGACACCCTTGTCAACAATGATCCTGCGCTCTCCGACAGTCTTGTCGGAGGCGGTATCATATTCAATTACACGGATTGTCCTGTGGCCGTCGTACTCCGGCTTGTAATCAGGAGCGTCATCGTTGTTGACGATGTAGGCTTTGCCGTCATCATCGAGGAAAAGGGACGGGTCTATGCCCTGAACTTCAGGAAGGAGGATAGGGTCGGACCATTCTCCCCAAGGATCCTGTGTCTTGACAACGAAGTTTCCGGCGCCGACGTTGGTAGTAATCATATAGTACGTCTTGTTCGCCGGATTGTACTTGATGTCCGGAGCGAATATTCCTCCGCTCACCTGCTGTCTGCTGAGATTCTGGAGTTGGGACTCGCGGGACAGGACGTGACCGATCTGCTCCCAATTGACAAGGTCGCGGCTATGGAATATCGGAACTCCCGGGAAGAAGGAGAAAGTCGAAGTCACAATGAAATAGTCTCCTTCGCCATTTGTGCATATACTCGGATCGGAGTACCATCCGGCCAGAATCGGATTATAGGCATAATCCTCCCCCGGAAGCGGATTCTCTGCATACCAGGAGTCGTGTCCGTCATACTTGAAGTCATCAAACAGAGCGGCTCCTTGCGGAGCCACGACTGTCGAACAGGATACGCAGGCAACGGCCAGCGCAAATAATGTGGTTATTCTCATAGTCGATAAAATACGAATTATTTCTTGAAAATCATAGGGACGAACTCATTCAGGCAACGACGCCACGTAAGCCATTCGTGAGCAGTGCCGGAAGACTCGAAGTATCTGGCGTTGATTCCGATCTCATTCAGGCCCTTGACCATACGGTCAGCGCCGAAGTTTTCCTCGCTGCCCATTCCCATAAAGAGGACGCGTACTTCCCTGTTGAATCTGGCGGCGTCTGAGAAGGCACCGTCGTAGAGTTTTGCAAGATCCTCGCCCGGACGGGTGAATATCGCTCCGCTGAAAGTTCCGAGATAGCCGAACTTGTCCGTGTTTCTGAGGCCGATTTCGAAGGTCTGGTGTCCTCCCCAGGAAAGACCAGACAGAGCACGGCTGAACTTGTCGGTCTTCGTTCTGAACGTCTTCTCGATGTACGGGATGATGTCGTTCAGAAGGACAGGGCCGAAACTTGCCCCGAATTCATTCATTGACTCGCCCTTCTTCGCGCCGAAGGAATAGCCGCAGTTGCCGTAGTCCATAACGACAATCATCGGAACGGCCTTGCCGGCGGCGATGCTGTTGTCCATTATATTCGCCATCCTGCCCTGACTGTGCCATCCGGTCTCGTCCTCACCCATTCCGTGCTGGAGATACAGGACCGGATACTTCGCCTTCGGCTTCGTCTCATACTCGGCAGGAGTATAGACATAGCATCTTCTCACGGCGTTCTCGACCGAAGACCAGTACTGGCATTCGCGGACCTGGCCGTGGGCTATGCCCGGATTGAAGGTATAGTAGGCAGCGGTTGCCGGATCTTCAGGAAT
>CAYFVE010000096.1:0-9278 GCA_964346605.1 uncultured Muribaculaceae bacterium
CTTGGGTCACCCACAGTCTTCCGTCAATGTCTTCCGTTACCGAAGAGACGCTGTTCGACGTCAGTCCGTCACGCCTGGAGATGGACTTGAACCGGAAGTTGCCTGAGGTCGTCCCTTCTATGGTGGTGTAGAGGAGTCCGCCGCCTTCCGTACAGACCCATAGCCTGTGGTGGCTGTCCTCGAAAAGCGCGGTGACATAGTCCGAGGTCAGGCCGTAGCCGTGGTCTTTGGTCGAGATGCTGTGGACATTGCCGTCCTTGTCTATGAACTTAAGTCCGCGTCCGTAGATTCCAACCCACTGGTTTCCGTTGCTGTCTTCAAGAAGGTCGTGGACGAAGCATACTCCGACGCCTGAATTAAAGGTGAAGATGCCGGACGCTTTGTCATATTCATAAAGTCCGCCCAAGGTCCCCGCAAGTATCTTCCCCTCACCGGTCATCTGGAGCGAGACGCATCCGCGGAACTGGCTGTCGAAGTGTTTCTTTATCGTCTCTGTTTCACTGTCAAGTACATAGATCCCGTTATTGAAGGTCGCTATCCACAGGTCATCCCCGTCCTTGAGCAGGTCCTGAATGTTCAGTTTGCCGCCGTGGCTGTTACGGATTCTGATATTCCGCATCACGTGGGTCGAGACATTATAGTTGTTGAGCCCGCCGTCTTCGGTACCTATCCAGATGCCGCCCTTCTCGTCTGAGCAAATAGGCCTGACGATGTGGCCTTCTATGGAATTTCCTGAAGGATTCTCATAGATGATCTGGAAGATGTCCTGTTTGTTCTGCCACAGATTCAGGCCGTTGTAGAAGGTCCCCAGCCATACGTTCCCTTCGGAGTCCTTGGCCAGGCACCACAGGTCATCTCCAGTCAGGGAGTGATTGTCAGAATTGTCGTGAAGGGATTGTATCGTGTCACCGTCCCTGATGATGTACAGACCGTTTGCGGTACCGATCCAATATTCGTTTTCAGCTCTTGCAAGAATAGCCCTGATGGTCATACTGCCGACTCCTGCCGATTCTTTCCTGAACACCACCTCCGCCTTGTTGGTGACTGTGCTGAAGAGGAGAAGGCGGCCGGATTCTGTCGAAATCAGCAGCCGGTCGTCTCCTGCCGGTTCGAGTATCCCAAGGACATCCTTCTGTCCGTCTGCCGTGATTACCGGGACGCTCGTGAACCTGTCAGAGGATTCCTCGTAAACCAGAAGGTCGCCGTCGTTTGTGATTGTCCACAGCCTTCCGTTGGAATCCACGGCGTTTTTCTTCGCTCTGATTCCTGATTTGACTGTGTGGTCAGTCAGTGACTCGGAATACATGTTGTATTTAAGGAATCTTCCTTCGCTTGTGACGAGCCATATGTTGCCGGAGGCATCGATGTCCGCGTCATAGCACATAATGCCGTTCAGGGCCTCGATTTTGGTCGTCTTGCCCGTTTCCGGATTGTAATGCCCTACACCGAAGGCAGTGGAGAACCAGATTTCGCCATCCTTACCCTCACAGATGGAACCGACCATTCCGCCCAGAAGGATGTCTTCCCCGGAGTCCTCCGGAGCGATGAAGTCGTAGCCGTCGAACCTGTAGATGCCGTCCTTGGTTCCGATCCAGATGAATCCTCTTGAGTCCTGGATGCAGCAGGCTATCGTATTGTTTGGAAGTCCTTCCTTGCTTGTGTATCTTGTGAAATAGTAATATTGCGCAGCTGAAGACTCAAAATTTAAACCCAGAGTCAGAAGCGCTGCAAGTGAAAATCTGATGATCAATCTAATCATAGTATCAAATATGGTTCAATCCAAAGATAAATGTAGGCAAATTTCTCAAATAATATCGAATCATGACTCATTTTTGAATGATACGGCCCTTGCATTTGCGGGAAAGCCGGAAGCGCCCGATTGCAGACGCCTTTCGGCAGCCCCCGTTTTCCGGTCTGGCAATTATGGAAATTTTTAAAGGTTTAATGGTAAATTATGTTGTTTTTGTCAATTTCAGCTCATTTGATGTCAAAATTGATTCATTCCCGGGTTTCTGGAGGATGTTTGGATTATTTCAAACTTTCTTTGGTCGCAATTTGATATTTCTTTGCCATTCTTTATACTATTTTTGTAACGTTTAAATCGGACTGCCTTAACCAAGCGACCCCGACCTTAGACATTGGATTGACACTAAACACAACTAACTCTTTTTAATAACTAATTATGGTGAAATAGTTTTTTGCTAAAGTGGCAGCGATTGCAATTGTAGTCGCTACTACAACTCTGAGCCTTTTCGCTCAGAATCGTCAGATCAGCGGAACTGTTGTCGATGCCAGCGGCGCCCCGGTTGTAGGCGCTGCCGTAATCGTCGTCGGCAATAATCTCCTCGGAACTGAAACTGGTCTTGACGGTAAGTTTACTTTAAGCGTACCTGCGGGGGCTACAATCAATGTATCCTGCATCGGCTACGCAGGCCAGACTTTCCAGATCGGAAACCAGTCAACATTCAACATCACTCTCGTTGAAGATACTGAATTCCTTGAGGAAACAGTGGTCATCGGTTATGGTGTACAGAAGAAGAGCGACCTCACCGGCGCCGTAGGTTCGGTCCGTAGTGATGATCTCATCAAGCAGTCCACTACCGATGCGGCGGCAGCCCTTCAGGGAAAGGTTTCCGGTGTCCACGTAATTACAAACGGCGCTCCTGGTTCAGGTGCCAGCATTCGTGTCCGCGGTTATTCTTCCAACTCAGGCAACATTTCCCCTCTGCTTATCGTCGATGGCCTTCAGGTCGGCAGCATCCAGTACCTTGATCCTTCAATGATCGAATCAATCGAGGTTCTCAAGGACGCAGCTTCCGCGGCTATCTACGGCGCCGAGGCCGGTAACGGTGTCGTTCTCGTGACCACAAAGAGCGGTCAGAACGGACAGGTTTCTGTATCTTACACCGGCAAAGCCACCCTTCAGAGCTTCTCAAAACGCCCTATGGCAAACCGTGCGGAGATGCTTGAGTATCTCGGAATGGAATATGGCAAGGATTGGGTGGATGCAAAACTCAAGGACTTCGACTACAGCCACCCGGACTATGCCAATGGAGTCATCGACCAGGATTGGCTTGACGCTTATACCGAGCCGACCTGGAGTCAGCAACACTCCATCAGTTTCTCTGGCGGCAACAAGGTCAGCCACTTCTTCACCTCTCTCAACTACGTCAAGGACAACGGTATCGTCAGGGGAGACAAGGATGTTTACAACCGTCTGACCGCTCAGGTCAACGCCGACTATCAGCTCTACAAGTGGTTGACCATCGGTACCAACACATCATTCGAAAAGTGGTCAACCAAGAGCGTTTCACAGCGCGGTTATTCTTCTTCTTTTGAGTCTATGCTACTTATGGACCCTACTACCCCTGTTTACTGGAAGACACCGGACGAAATGTCCCTTGATGTCAAGACGATGTATGACAGAGTTCAGGCGGGAGATCCAACTGTACGTCCATACCGTTTCTTCCGTGATGAGAACGGTTGGTTCGCAAACACCAAGTACTCAGATGCTGAAGGCAGCCCGTTCTCAAAACGTGATGCTACGGATTCAAGCAGCGACGGTATCAATATCAACGGTACATTCTTCGCCAACTTGTCGCCGGTCAAGGGTCTGACTATCACATCCCGTTTCGGTTTCCGTATCAGCCAGAGCACAGGACACAGCTACACCGCTCCTTATTATATCGGAACACGCGGTTCTCAGGACAATTACTCAATCAGCGCGAATGCTAACACCGGTTACTACTACCAGTGGGAAAATTTCGCCAACTACATCAGAAACTTCGGCAAGCACGGCGTCACAGTGATGGCCGGTATGTCATACCGTGAGAATAACAGCGATAACGTCAGCGCAAGTTCAAGTGGCGCGGACATCCTTTCCTCTTACGAGCCTCAGTTCCTGTATCTCAACTATTTGAAGAGCGATGCTTCAAAGAATGTAAGCAACGCTCCAGGAAAGTCCGCCTCTCTCGCGTACTTCGGCCGTCTCATCTATAATTATGACAACCGTTATAGCGTTCAGGCAAACTTCCGTGCAGATGCATTTGACTCTTCCAAGCTTCCTAAGGAAAGTATGTGGGGTTACTTCCCTTCAGTTTCCGCAGGCTGGACAATCAGCAACGAAGGTTTCTTCAAGCAGAATGTAAGCCGCAGCGCTGTCTCACTCCTTAAGTTCCGTGCTTCCTGGGGCCGCAACGGTAATATCTCCGTCCTCAACGACTACCCTTACGCTACGACCATCTCCCTTGGTAACAACTGGTATCAGTACGGTGTTGACCACGTAGGATCAGTCTTTTCATCATCTCCTAACGGCCTTCCTAATCCAAACCTCAGGTGGAAGACCTCCGAGCAGGTTGACTTCGGTCTCGACGGACGTTTCCTGAATGATCGTCTCACCTTTGGATTCGACTACTATAATAAGCAGACCAGGGACCAGCTCATCAGCGTTCCTGTTCCACCGGAGCTTGGTGTGAGCAGCACGACAGTCAATGGCGGTAAAGTCCTCAACGAAGGTTTTGAGTTTGAACTCGGCTGGAGAGACAATATCGGTGACTTCAACTACTCGATCACAGGAAACCTCTCAACCCTCCATAATGAAGTCCTTGAACTTCCTTCATCCACTCCTCGTATCACTGCAAGCGACGCAAGTTCAACCAATTATCAGGTTCAGACCGCTTTTGAGCCGGGTTATCCTGTATGGTATCTCCGCGGCTACGAGTGGAGGGGTGATTATGACAAGGAAGGCAATCTGAAGATGGTTGACCAGGACGGAAACGGCTCCATTGACAGCGGTGACCTTGTCTATATCGGACACGGTACTCCTTCCCTTACCTTCGGTCTCAATGTAAACCTTGCCTGGAAAGGCTTTGACTTCACTATGTACGGCGCTGGTGTGGCGGGCAACACGATAATGCCTGTCCTTCATCGTACCGGCTTCAAGAACGTTATGAAGGTTTACCTTGACAAAGCAAAGGACAAGTCATTCCCTGATCCTTCAGTTTCTCTCGGTGACTACAAGTTCTGGTCTTCTGATTGCAACACCTTCAAGGGAGATTTCTTCAGAATCAAGCAGCTTCAGTTAGGTTACACGCTTCCTGCCAAGATCACCAGGAAGGCCAACATCAGCAACTTGCGTTTCTACGTTTCTCTTGACGACTACTTCACATTTACCAAGTATCCAGGTCTCGATCCGGAGACAGCCTCTACAAACAACACTTCAGGATCCGGCCTCGATTGGGGTTCATATCCTACGATGCAGAAGATGCTCCTTGGTGTTAACTTGACATTCTAAATGCTTTACAATATGAAAAAGATAATTATCCCTATATTGTTACTCTGCGCGCTTGGTGCCGTATCTTGCGAAGGTATGCTTGACATCCCTCAGAAAGGTGTTGTCAGTTACAGTGACTTCTATGCGTCAGACGCTGATGCTGAGGCAGCACTCGCCAGTATGTACGCAAACTATCTTCAGAACGTAGCCGGAACTGAAGGTATCGACAATCCGGAGCAGGTTATGCTCAACTACTCTGCCGATGACATTCTCTCAGCCGGAGGTCATATCGCTGACCACGATGGATTCCGTGTTTTCGACGAGTTCCGTTATGACGATTCTAACGGTACGCTCAAACAGGCTTACCAGCGCTATTATTACGCTGTTTATCACGCCAATCTGGTTATCTCCAACTTCACAAACGAGAACAGGAATGGTGTGGAACCTAAATTCACCAGCAATTACACAAAGCAAGCTGTTGCTGAGGCCCGCGTTATGCGCGCATATCTTCACTTGATGCTTGTGCTCTCTTGGAACTGCCCTCCAATCCTTGACCGTCTTCTTGACGCCGATGAGCTTCCTGTGAATGCGGAAAGCCAGTCACAGGTTCTTGAGTGGGTGATTTCTGAGTGCGAGAAGGCGATCTCTTCCGGTTCCCTTCCAAAACGTAACGGTACGTCCGACAAGGATGCCACCGCCCGTATGAGCGTTGGTTTCGCCCAGTTCGTCGCCGGAAAGGCAGCTTTGTTCAACAACGACCCTGCTACCGCCCGCAAGTATCTTGGCGACCTTATCAACTCCGGTGACTACAAACTCATCCCTTTAGATGAGTACTGGACAAACTTCCATATCTCCGGTGACGGTAACTCTGAGAAGATCTTCGAGCCTAACTTCATTGAAGATCCTGACTTTACAAACAACGCTTGGGGCAAGGGCGCTCCAATTCAGCGTGGCCGATGGATGGTTGCCAATGTATTCTGCTGGCGTACAGATGCTCTTGCATCATCACCTTCAGTTCACATAGGTATTTCAGGCTGGAACGGCGGCGCTATCCAGGAAGACTTCGCGAAGAAGTTCCTTGAGCACGACGGTGATTCTCCTCGCCGCAGGGCTTGCTTCCTTACTGGTGACGAGTGGCTCTATGAGATAGATTGGAACTCTTCAAAGTTCAACGATGGAACCCTCGATGAGAAGAAGTCTGACCCTAACCGTGGTATCAAGTCTGCCAGTGGTGTTTACAGCCATGCTCCTTATTTCGAGTGGAAGCATATGGTCTTCATCAACCCTCCAAAGATCCTGACAGGTGGAAAGTCTTATCCTTCTGACAATGTAACCGGCTTGGGCGCAGGTTCAAACCAGAAGAACTTCAATGTCTGCCGTTACGCTGAAGCACTTCTCCTTTATGCGGAGGCTTGCATTGGCTCAGGTGATGAGGCCAAGGGCCTGAAGGCTCTCCAGGAAGTTCAGGAGCGCTCCGGTTCTGGAAAGATCAGCGATAAGCTCACATTAGAGAACGTGATGGAAGAGAAGCAATATGAGATGTGGTTTGAGAATTGCCGCTTCCATGATCTTGTACGTTGGAGCAAGCAGGGCAAGGTTGATCTGAACCAGATTTTCAACACCAGCAAGTTCCACGAGCGTATCCCTACTACTTTCGATGAGTTCTTTATGGAAGGCAAGCCTGGATACCAGAAGGAGCACAAGCTCTATTCAACCTACAGTTCAGCGAATTTCAATGATTTCGTTGTCGGAAAGAATGAGTACTTCCCATTCCCGCGCGACGTCATGTCTGCCAACGCTAATCTCCATCAGGTTCTGGGTTGGGCTGCTGACTAGGCATTGATTTTTTAGCTAAACCAATAGTGATTAGCATACTTAGGATTCGGCAGGCTCTCGCTGCGAGAGCGAGAACCTGCCTTTTTATTTTCATAATTGATGAAGAGAAGTCTGGTCATATTTTCGATTATATCCGCCACGATGTTCCTCGCAATGTCTTGCTGCGGCTTGTTTTCTGATGCCATCTCTTTCGGCACGGACATCAGACCTTCCAGACAGATCAGACAATCAAGGAAACTGGCGAAGGATGCCATTCTTGTCAACATCGACACTATCTACACACCAGGAGACCACCATTTCTCATACTATTTTCCTGAAGCCGCTGAAAGTTTCGGCTTCAGAGTCTGCACTCCCAAGGATTGGGATGGAAAAAGGAAACTCCCTCTCGTGATGTTCCTTCACGGAGGGTGGAATGACGAGAGTTCCTATCTTGACCGGAACAACCGTCAGATGGTGGATCTCGCATCAAGACACGGCTACATCCTCGTGTCGCCGCTTGGTGGTCACGCCGCCTATGGAAATTTCCTGGCGCTTCCTGCAGGGTTCGGAAAAAGCAAGGAAGCCGGATCAATTCTCAGCAAACTTTCGTCTGATAGGATTGAGGCTCAGAAAATCAGTGAAAAGGATGTTATCAACGTACTTGAAATCGTACTCCGGAATTACCCGGTCAACCGCCGAATGATGTTTCTCACCGGACACTCTATGGGCGGTGGAGGCACTTGGTACCTTGGTGCAAAATACAATAGGTACTGGAAGGCGATCGCTCCTATGTCGGGACCGTTCGTCCTTGAAAACGGATATCCCTGGGAATCGCTCAGGAACACCCCTATTTTTGTTACTGAAGGCTCAAAGGCGGAGCGTTCAGTCAATATGAGCCGTAAACTCAGAAGCTACCTTGAGGAAGGCCGCTTCAGAGTGCAGTATAAGGAATATGAAGCCGACCATACCGGAATGGTTTCTCTTGCACTTCCGGATGTTTTTGAATTTTTTGACAGAAACAGGAATTAGCTCCCCGTACATCGGGGATTTATTCCTATCTTTATAATCTTATTATTTGAATATTTTGAAATGAAGCGGATTGGACTTTTTGGATTAGTTTTCGCGGTTTGTGTGTCCCTTTCAGGCTCCCTCAGGGCACAAGACCCTGATTTTCACATTTTTCTTGCATTCGGCCAGTCGAATATGGAAGGCAATGCAAGACCCGAGCGTCAGGATTCACTGAATGTCAGTGAACGTTACCTTATGATGGCTGCTACTGATATGCCCCTCAGCGGAAGACGGAAAGGGGAATGGTACCCGGCAATCCCTCCTCTTTGCCGGGATCGTACAGGCCTCACCCCAGTTGACTATTTCGGAAGGACCCTGATTGACTATCTTCCTGCGGAAAACAAGGTCGGCGTCATCAACGTTTCGATCGGCGGAATCAAGATCGAGGGCTTTATGGAGGAGTACATCGAGAATTATGCTGCCAATGAAGCACCTGTCTGGATGAAGTCTATGCTCAAGGCCTATGATGACCGCCCTTACGACAGGCTTGTCGAGGCGGGCAAGCTGGCTCAGAAGGATGGCGTTATTAAAGGGATACTTCTCCATCAGGGAGAGTCCAACACCAATGATCCTGATTGGTGCGGCAATGTAAAGAAGATTTACGAGAGGCTGCTCAAGGATCTGAACCTTAAGGCGGAAGACGTTCCTCTTCTCGTCGGAGAGGTCGTCAACAAGGATGTAGGCGGTGTGGCCGCCGGCGCTAACGAGATGATAGACACTATCGCCAGGGTCATCCCGACTGCCCGCGTCATTTCCTCTGGCAAAGTCCCTTCCGGACCTGACCATCTCCATTTCAGCGCCGCCGGATATCGCGAGCTGGGAAGACGCTACGCTTTCGAATACCTGAAGTACAGGGGGATAGACGCCCGTCAGGTCGCTTTGAAGAAAGATGGAGTTTCAGCGCAGACCAATGTACCTGCCGCGGAATATCCCAGGGTCTCGGCAGACAACAGGGCGACTTTTATGGTCAACGCTCCGACCGCTTATGATGTCCAGGTGGACATTTGCGGCAAGAAGTATCCGATGACCAAGGGTTATGACGGAATATGGAAGGTAACGACAGACCCTCTTGTTGTCGGTTTCCACTACTATTTCCTTTATATCGATGGTGTCAGGGTGACCG
>CAYFVE010000097.1:0-9197 GCA_964346605.1 uncultured Muribaculaceae bacterium
TTTCTTTGTACGGATCAAACGGTTCTTTGGTCGGACGTCCTATCTTCTTTTCTCTGGGCAGGTAGGGTTCTACCAGTTCGGGTAGCCCCTCTTCGTTTATGCGGAAAGCGAACGGTTCAAACTCACGGTCGCGGATATGCATGGCATCAACAACGCTTATGGTCTTGTCCTCTTTATCCACTTCAACTTGCATGATGGTTTCTGCCTTATTATTGAGTTCAGTGCCGATGTGCCCACGGGCATGTTCATCATTCTTATTCTGATGCAGGACAGTATGGATGTGTATCTGTCTGTCATCCGTCCACTGCATGAATTTGGAGATTATATCGGTAGATTCACTGGGAGAATTGATATCATACAGGAAATCACGGATGCCATCTATGACCACCAATCCTAAATTAGGAATTGTGCCGATAGCTTGTTCAACTATAGCTAATCGCATATCGGGAGAATATTTGCGCAAAGCCAGCATAACCAGATTGTCTGGCTCTTTGTTTTCCGGTAAGTCCGCCAAACGTAAAATGCGTTTTAATACGTTCTGACAATGATACCGTCCTTGTTCCGTGTCAACGTATAACACCTTCCGTTTATCTTTGGGGAATGCAGACCGATAATGAAGAATGGTGCTGCCCCTCAATGCCGATGCGACAATGGCTGAGACATTGAATGTTTTCTTGCTTTTAGCCTTACCTATGGAAGCACTGAAGTTGCCTAATGTGCCTATAACTGCATCGTCCACCATCAGCACTACAGGCGACTGTTCGTATGCACTTGTCACGCTCACTTTTGACTCCTCCATGTAATCTGCCATCTCCTCCCGTGAAGGAGTCGTATTATCTGCCTTCTCCATCGTTACCAGTTTTTAGGGTTCGGCTTACGGCGATGGGAAGCTAACATAGACTCATTCTCTTCCTCGAAATTTTGCGGAGCCGGATTCTTTCGGGAGGATTCCAGCCATCTATCCAGTTCGTCTCGATAGATATAGAGATGTTTCCCTTGTTTGATAACCGGAATATCGTCTTTTTTGACCTTGTAATAGAAGGTCGATAACGGCATTTTGAGATAGGCGCAAGCCTCTTGCACTGTCATGGGCACGTGCGTGTTCTCTTTGACTTCGTGCTGCTTGGAAAGTTTTTCCGTCAGCAGATTTTCCATGCTTGCAATCCGGTTGCACAGTTCGCCTACCACTGCCGGCAGGTCATTGAATGTCAGTTCTTCTTGTTTCATATTAAAAGTGTTTTAATCGTTTAACATGCTGCGAACCAACTCAATGAAACCTTGCAGAACAATACAGACCGGATTAATTATTTCATCTGCATACGTTTTTTATTTTGAGTTACTATTATCTGTTTCTAAATGGAAGCGATAGTCGCCTTTATCGGGTACGTCAATAGGAATTTGGCTTGAAACATTATCGCGCAAATTAAGTTTTAGATATTCAATGGTTGCATTTGTGAGTTCATGAGGAAATGAAGCTTTTATAAAAGTTGCTCTTTGAAGTAGAGATATACCCAAACGTTCACCGATGTTCCATGCCAAATGGCGTAGTCCTGGAGATTTCAACGGCTTATCTATATTGGAGCGAATCGGTTTGTATAAGTCATATCTACCACAAGCCATATATTCTATATTGGAAATGAGGATTGCAATAGCTTCTTTAGACAGATAGGGTGCGGTTTTAATAGTTACATATTCACGAATAGCATTCATGACTTCTACTTGTCTTTCTGCTTCTTTCTTTTTGATGTTCTCCAACAGTGTATCATAATTATCTATAACTGAATCATTTGTTTGTTCAATGGTTTGAGCTTCATTTGCACAATCGTCTTTTATCTCGAAATCAGAGTCAAGAATAATCGGAGATTGCCAACCAAAAGAAAAATCGATTGGATTCTTCGTCAGCCATCTATGGAAAAATCGTTGCAGCAGACCGCATGTTGGAACTGTTACCCCTATTCCGAGTATTATGGGTATCATTATCTTCATTGTGTTGATCTCGTGATAAGTATAAAGATAAGTACTTATTGTTGCGTAGGTGATTACCGACAGCGCAAGAACAAAGCTTATCCTTTGAGTACGAATTTGAGTCCTATTTGTCATATACTGTAAATGTTTGGAATGATTATGCCACAAAGTTATGTACCGTATTCCAGATACTTATAATTGGTGATGACAAATCGCCCAATATTGGTAAAAAATAACGGGTATAGTATGATTTCGGGCTAAAAATCATACTATACCCGTACAAATGGAGGCTAAAATCGTTATCAATCTTTCCTTGTCAGGGTGATTTTCTTGCTGGCTTCCCGTTTGTTGGCATCCACTACCTTGATATACCTTTGCGTGGTCGTAATACTCTTGTGAGCCATAATGCTTTGTATGGTGCGGATGTCCGTTCCTGCCGCAGCTTGCAGCGTGGCGAATGTTCTCCGATACGAGTGGAAAGTTATGTTTTTAGTAATTCCAGCAGAGCGAATCCACTCTTTCATGGGTGCTTGTGTCCAACTGCGCATAAGCCCCTTGAATACCAAACCTTTCTTCTCGGAACTGTAATCTATCAATCCTAATGCTTCTTCACTGATGGGAATGATGTCTTCCGCTTTGTTCTTTTGTGTAATGATGTGTACGCATTTCCCTCCGGCAGAATAGTCTACAATATCTTCCCAACATAAGGCAAGAATATCACTGATACGTAAACTGGTCATGCACGAAAACAGCGATGCTATTTTCAAGATAGGTTTCTTGCACGGTGTTTCAGCCAGTTTATACAGTTCTTCTACAGACAGATACTCCTTGACTACATCTTCCGTTTCAATCTTATCCAAAAAATCATTGACGTTGGTCTTTATCATCCCATTACGATAGAGTATTTTCAGGAATCCCCTGAAAGTAGACCAATATCCTGATGCGGAGTTCCGTGTGATGGGTCCATTGCGCCTCAGCTTCTTGGCACTCAGCAAGTATTCCCGAAATTTGTTACATAGGTCGATGTCAATCTCCTCAAAGGTACATTTGCCATGTACGAAGTTTCTGAAATGGAGATAGACGAACTCCCATTTCTGGTCATGCTTACGGAGCTGTTTGCGATAATACTCCAAGAAATCGGCTTTGAGTTTGTACCTGTCGAAGAAATCATACCGTTCATTCACCACAGATTCAAACCTGCGGCAACGGATGGCTTCGGCTTTCTCGGTCATTACCTCGTTGAAGCTCTGTTCACGCTTGTTTCTCGGATTGGCATAGACGTAAATACCAAGCGACTCATGGCGGATAACTTTCATTGTCTCTTTGTCTCGATAACCCGGATAATAATCCAAGTAGAAAGACAGCATCCTGTTCTTTAAAGGACGTGTCCTTAACGTTACGGTTTTACACTTATGCATAATACATATTTTTATGGTTGTTATTAACTTATCGGCAAATCTCTGTAATGTAACCATGCAGAAATCCTTCATCAGGGATTAATTTTGGAATAATTTACGGAAGTCTATAATTGGTTACTTACGGACACCCATTACCTTGTCAAACTCCACTTTCAGGAACCTGACGAACCGTCCGTTCTTTTCACGATTAATCTGATGGAATTGCAGAATACCGTAAACCGAATCACGGGATAGATTGAATTTCTCCATTGCCTCCTTGACGGTGTAGTATTCCGTCTTGCTCTCCTGTTCGGAACTTTTCGAGAGATCGAAATGGAGCTTGGAATAGTAGATTTGTCCGTGCTCTTTCTTAGATGGTATGTTGTTCCGATACACCTGCGAACGAATAGCGACGCGTGTCATGCCGTACTTCTCTTGAATCTCTTCCGGTGTGTACCACTCGGTCAGGTCTGAATCCACCTCGTATTTGGCAAAGGCGGCATCGATGTGTTTCTTGCTATAATAGTTGAATTGGCGGATACGCACTTTCGGGACTTTGTGCTGCCGAGTATAAGTCCACACCCATTTGGCATTGACCTTATATTTATCGGCAATCTCTTCGGCGGTGTAATACTCGGTGATGTCGAAATCGTTTTTCGCTACCAGCCGTTCGTAGGGCTTGCTTTTGAGCATCAGTTCTATGTCGGCACGTCTTACAAGAGCCATTCTTCCGCTGAGTCGGGACGCTCTCAATTTATCCTCCTTGACCAGTTTATAAATGTACTGGCGGCTCACGCCCATCAATCGGGCTGCCTGCGAGAAGGTAAAATACTCCTGCTTCTCCAGACTGGAGCGCAGTTCCTGCATTTCCTGAATATGGCGCAACTCCATTTTGCGCTCCTTGATACGATGTTTGTAACCTCGCTTCGAGCATTGAGAGCTACAATAGCAGGTCGTTGTTTTCTGCGCAATGAACGGTTTTCCGCACCATTGACAAATCCTTTTTACTTCCATATTTTCGTTCTATTTTCTGCCATTTTCCATGACTTTTAATTTCCCTTTTTGTCTACACATGTAAACCATTGTCAACACACGTCAACTAATGCGTCACTGTGACATTCGGGCTAACCGTGAATTTCTGTCGCGGTAGAAATATGATAGAAAAATATGGATAAAAACCGTTACTTCCAAATACAGACTAGAAAGTGTTAAAATAGAAAAGTCGCTGATATACAGCTACTTTATTCTAAATAATTATAGTTGGTTATGGCTGTTTACAAGCCATCATTTGCCGATGCAGAACCTTTCGAAAATTGTTCCGAGGACTTCGTCCGTGGTTATTTCGCCGGTGATGGAGCCTAGATGATAAAGGGCCTGACGGAGGTCTTCAGCCAGGATGTCAGGGGTGGCGCCGCCGCCACCAGTAAAACCGGCGTTGATTCCAGAGCGGGAGGTGTCAACCTCGAGGTGAATGTTGTCAACTCCAGACCGGCCGGCTTCGGCAGAGGATGAGTCGCCAATTTCAAAGCGGGAAGCATCAAGCCCTAGATGGACGTTGTCAACTCCAGACCGGCCGGCATCAATCCCGGAGCGGACAGCGGCAAGCGCGGAGGCGGCGGCAGAGAGTGCCTGATAATGCCTGAAATTGGTCACAACGGAGCCTTCTGACTGAGCGGAAAGGTCCTTCTGCGAGGTGACGAGCCATTTCCTGAGCTCGTCGAGCCCGAATCCGTTCTTAGCAGAAATGTATAACTTAACAACCTTTTCATCAGGCGATGAAACAGTTTTGTTTAGAATACTAACATTATTGTTATAGTCTAAATTTTCGGCCGAAGAGCCCAAAATATCAACTTTATTTAGCAGAACAATCATTTTCTGAGACTCGAGATCCATCTTCGAGACGATATCAGAAATAGAGGCCTCATTCTCTTCCTCAGAAGCGGAGACATCAAGCAAGGCGAGTACAACGGAGGCCTCCGACAACTTCCTGTAAGATCTGGAAATCCCTATTTTCTCGACCACGTCCGAAGTCTCCCGAAGACCTGCAGTATCGACAAAGCGAAAGAGCACTCCGTCGATGACGACTGTTTCTTCCACGGTGTCGCGGGTTGTACCTGCAACGTCAGAAACGATGGCCCGATCGTCTCCGAGGAGAGCGTTCAGCAAAGTGGATTTCCCGGCGTTGACAGCGCCGACAATCGCAACCGGGACTCCGTTCCGCAGGGCGTTCCCGTACCTGAATGATGAAGTCAATGAATGAATATGTGAAATCGCTGAATCCAGCAGTTCCTTAAGTCGGGAACGGTCCGCGAATTCGACATCTTCCTCAGAAAAATCAAGTTCGAGTTCCAGCAGGGAAGACATCTCCAGAAGCCTGGCGCGAAGCGACTGCAACTCAGACGAATATCCACCCCGAAGTTGATTCATAGCCACCCTCAAAGAAGCTGAATTGGAGGATGAGATGACATCGGCAACGGCCTCAGCCTGAGCAAGGTCCAATTTGCTATTCACAAATGCCCGACGGGAATATTCACCAGGTTCGGCCATCCGCGCTCCGGCATCGCAAAGAAGGCGCAAAATCTCCGAAGCGATGTAGGAGGAGGCGTGGCAGGAAATCTCCACGGAATCCTCACCGGTATAAGAGTGGGGAGCCCTGAAGACACTCGCCAGAACCTCGTCAACTTCAGACCCGTCCTCCCGTATGATTGAACCGTATTTGATTCTTCCGCCTTCGGTTTCAGCGATTGTGCCGGAACGCAGTTTCACAACCTTGTCAACTATGTTGAAACAGTCCGGACCGCTGACCCTGATCACAGTGATCGCTCCGGTACCGGGAATTGTCGCAGGCGCGGCTATCGTATCGTCAATATTCAGCTTCATACCGCAAAATTACAAATAAACGGGAAAACTCCGCTTGCAAAAGAATATGAACCCCGAAAGCTATGTGAAAACTTTCGGGGCCAATCTGTTTCGATATCAATCAAAAGCATCTCACCAGTTCTTCCTTTCGAAAGACCAGTCAGGATAGAGAGCTTTTTCGTATTCATCGTTCATAAAGAGAGCCGATTCGGAAATCCTGCCCTTCAGCTGCCAGTCCATCCACATTCGGGCGACCACAGCGAAGCGGCCGGCATTCTTCTCATAATATGTACCGTGATGGCCGTCAAGGGTGGTGATCTTCACAACCGGGATATCCTTAATCCTGCCGTAGTCTCCGTTGGCGTTAGAGAAGGCAACGTCGGCCGTTCCGCCGTTGATGTATAACATAGGAGTGTGCAGGTTTGCAAGGTTCTCCTTCGAAGCCCCGCTCATCGACATCTCTCCGATTCCGGAATTGAAAATCATACAGGTCTTGATCCTTGGATCGTGTGCAACCGCCAGAACCTGCGCGCCTCCGCAGGACTGGCCCATCGCCGCGACCTTATCCAGATCGATCATATGGTAATATTCACTTTCAGGATCCGCGTTCCGATCCGTGATCCAGTCCATCGCCTCCAGCAGTTGACGGGCATAAGTGCGGAAAGGTGCAGGAGCCGGCTCTGCGTTCTTCTTACTCTTCTTGGATGCTGCTGCGGCAGCTTTCCGGGCCGCTTCTTTCTCTTCAGCCTGGGCGGCGAGTTCCTCCTCTGTATACGGGGTCAGCCTCTCTCCGTTACCCATAATGGCAACCTTCTTTGTTTCAGGATACCATCCTCGCACGACGCCCTTCCATTGAGCGTAAAAAGCATCATCCGGCATATCCTGATATGGTCCTATGGCTATTACGAAATAGCCATGGGAGGCGACCTCGCTGAGAAGACGGCTCATCTCAAGATTATTGTTGGCACAGGCGCCGTTGGCGTAGAGGAGCACCGGAATCCTTCCGTTCTTCTCAAAATATGCCTTCAAGTCCTGGGGGCGGTAGATCGTGTGGGTAGGGAGGCTTCTGTCACCGACGGCGTAGGACTTGTACTCGCCGGTTCCTCCGTTTTCTATGATCTGGACCTGGTCAGTCTGCGCTGAACAGACCACGCCTGCGGCAAGCACAGCCGCAGACAACGCGATGATTTTTCTGAGATTCATACTATTTATTGATTAAGCAGTTTTTCTGTTTTCGTACAGTCTCGTAAAATTACTCAAATTTTAAGGCATATCAAAATTGTTTTTAAATCAAAAAAACTTTATTTTTGCACTTCGATATGCGAACGAACTCAAAACAAAAAGACCTCTGCAGTCAGCATCACGCTGGCGGATACTCTGTTTTCAGTTTTATTTCGCCGACAATTGCTGACCATTCCATCTTCTGATGCGATGGTCTTTTTTTTAATGTGAAATGAAAGAAAGAAAAGGCGCGACACTTAAATTGGAGAACGGCATTGAATTCCGCGGATTCTCCTTCGGCTACGATGGCCCGACTGACGGTGAAGTTGTGTTCTCGACCGCTATGGTAGGCTATCCTGAAAGTCTTACTGATCCGTCCTATTCAGGACAGATTCTCTGCGTAACCTACCCTCTGATCGGCAACTACGGAGTGCCGGAGGAAGGCGCCGACGAAAACGGCATTTCCAGAAACTTCGAGTCCGACCGCATCTGGGTGCGAGGTCTCGTCATCAGCGACTATTCGTTCGACTACAGCCACTGGGACGCAGTAAAAAGCCTGGATGAGTGGCTCAAGGAACAGAAGATTCCGGGAATATTCGGAATCGACACCCGAGCTGTCACCCAGCTCATCCGCGAGAAAGGCTCGATGCTGGGAATCATAGTCCCTGACGGGGAGGAGAAGGATTTCCCGATCGATGACCCTAACCTGGCCAACCAGACCTCCATCGTCAGCACCAAGGAGGTGATTGAATATGGCAAAGGCCGGAAGACCGTCGTGATGGTTGACTGCGGAGTCAAGCACAACATTCTCAGATGCTTTATGAACAGGGGAGTCAAGGTCATCCGCATCCCGTGGGACTACGACTTCAACAAATTGGAATATGACGGCCTTTTCATTTCCAACGGCCCCGGAAACCCTCAGTTCTGCAATGTCACGGTTGCGAACCTGCGCAAGGCGATGGAAGGAGACAAGCCAATCTTCGGAATATGCATGGGCAACCAGCTGCTTGCCAGGGCCGGCGGCGCAAACACCTACAAACTGAAGTACGGCCACCGCAGCCATAACCAGCCGGTCAGGATGATCGGCAGCAACCGTTGTTTCATCACATCCCAGAACCACGGTTTCGCAGTGGACGACAAGACCCTCGGAACGGACTGGGAGCCTTGGTTCGTGAATATGAACGATGGCACCAACGAAGGGATACGCCACAAGTCGAAGCCGTTCTTCTCAGTACAGTTCCACCCGGAGGCCTCAAGCGGCCCTGTTGACACGGACTTCCTTTTCGACGAATTCATCAGCAAACTCTAAAGCGCACAGGCAATGAAGAATGAGAATATCAAAAAAGTCCTGATTCTTGGCTCAGGCGCCCTAAAGATCGGACAGGCGGGCGAATTCGACTATTCAGGCTCACAGGCACTCAAGGCTCTCCGCGAAGAAGGCATCGAGACCGTGCTGATCAACCCGAACATCGCTACCGTCCAGACCTCGGACGGCGTTGCGGACAAGATCTATTTCCTGCCCGTCACATCCTACTTTGTAGAAAAGGTCATCGCCAAGGAACAGCCTCAGGGCATCCTGCTTTCCTTCGGCGGCCAGACAGCCCTGAACTGCGGAGTAGAACTCCACGAAAAAGGAATACTTGAGAAATACAATGTCCAGGTGCTCGGCACTCCGGTCCAGGCCATTATGGACACCGAGGACAGGGATCTGTTCATAAAGAAACTTGACGAGATCAACATCAAGACCATCAAGTC
>CAYFVE010000098.1:0-9014 GCA_964346605.1 uncultured Muribaculaceae bacterium
CTATATTACGCTCCCCACCTTGCACATATAAAATATCTACAGCTATCGTGTCATCGCATTCAATGAGGGTGGGAAGAGTTTCCCTTCAGAGGTGCTCAGCATTGGCGTACCAATCAGAGACGGCGGAACCAATGTGATGATAGTAAACAACTTCACTAGAGTCTCCTCCCCTTCTTGGTTCGATACCTCCGACTATGCGGGATTCACCAACCACCTTGATGCAGGCGTAGGCTATGTAAAGGAAATAAACTTCATCGGACCACAGTACCAGTTCAGGCGTGAACTGGAGTGGAAAGACGATGACAATCCCGGATTCGGCGCGTCATTCATCAATGAAGCCGGCAAGATAGTTCCCGGCAACACATTTGACTTCACCGCAATACACGGCAGGGCCTTCCTTGCCACCGGTCATCCGTTCCATTCTGTCAGCACCGCCTCTTTCCAGAGCGGAGACTACCTTTCACGGAAAGACAAGTCCATCGACATAATCTGCGGAAAGCAGGTTACCACCATGGTAGGAAGCGGAAAGGTGGAGAACAAGTATCAGGTCTTCCCTGAAGCCCTTCAGAAAGCGATCAAGGAATTCACAGACGGAGGAGGAAATGTACTGATCTCAGGGGCGAACATCGGAACTGATGTCTGGGACAAGGTCTTCCCTATAGAACAGGACTCCGTTTACACGGCGAAAACAATTGACTTTGTCGAGAAGACTCTCGGCTACAGGTGGCTTACCAATTTCGCCACAAACAGCAGTACGGTAAAGCCTTTGCGCAACAGAATGCTCGACCTGTCAGACACGTCCGGTATGTTGCCTTTCCGGAAAGACAGGAACCAGGTCATCTACAATGTGGAGACTCCGGACGGAATAGTCCCTTCTTCAGAGAATGCCTGCACCTTCCTGCGCTACTCAGACACGGACATATCCGCAGGAACCTGCTTCAAGACAGATACCTACAGGACTGTTTGTCTCGGATTCCCGATAGAAACGTTGAATGACCGGAACGATATGGAAGTTCTGATCGGATCCATAATGCGTTTTTTTGAAGAAAAATGATATGACAGAAAGAGAAGCGGAATTAATTGAACTCCTGCATAAGGAAGTCAAGCCGGCGCTCGGATGCACGGAGCCGATCGCGGTCGCTCTCGCCGCAGCGAAGGCTATGGAACAGATTCCCGGACAAAAAGGGAGCGAAGTCTCAGACGCTCTGATAAAGAATATAGATGTGGCTGTCTCCGGCAACATTCTTAAGAACGGGATGGGGGTCGGCATACCGGGGACAGACAAGATAGGGCTCCACATAGCCTCGGCGCTTGGCACTGTATGCGGCAAAAGCGCCTATGGCCTGGAAGTGCTCAAGGACCTTTCCGGAGATGATGTGCTGAAAGCGAACAAGATCGTAGCAGACAGGAAGGTCTGCATCAGAGTCGCCGAAGACGTGCCTCTCCTCTATGTTAAGGTCATTGTCAGATGCGGAGCGGACGAGGCCTGGGCTGTCATCCGGGACGACCACGACAGAATAGTCGAGGTGGGACTGAACGGGAAGGTCATCGGAGGATCCGCCGCTTCGGAGACCCGCGGATGCGACTGCTCGAAGTCCACACTGGATTACAATCTGACAGTCAAGGAGATATACTCATTTGCAAAAAACGCTGATTTCGAGGACATCAGGTTCATCCTATGTGAAAGAGACCTCAATCTGGCTCTGGCGAAGGCCGGCCTGGAGGGCAATTACGGCCTTGGAGTCGGCAAAGCCATCCGGGAGAACCAGTACGAGATCTTCGGAGATGACTTTATGAGCTTTGCGATGGGAATGACGGCAGCGGCTTCAGACGCCAGGATGGCGGGATGCAAACTTCCGGCGATGAGCAACTCCGGTAGCGGCAACCAGGGCATCACAGTGAGTATGCCTGTGATAACATACTCCATAAAGTATGACGTGGACGATGAAAGACTGGCTAGAGCCCTGATACTCAGCAATCTTGTCGCCATCCACATCAAGGGCTACCTTGGCAAGCTTTCCGCCCTGTGCAGCTGTGTGATCGCATCGACCGGTTCCGCCTGCGGCCTGGTCTTCCTTAAGGGCGGAAGCTATGAGCAGGTCTGCTATGCCATTAAGAATATGGTAGCCAACATTACAGGAATGGTCTGCGACGGAGCGAAGGTGGGCTGTGCGATGAAAGTGGCTTCTGGCGTCTCCTGTGCAATCCAGTCAGGAGTCCTTGCCCTCAGGGGAGTCAGCGCAGGTTCCACTGACGGAATCATCGACGACGACGTCGAAAAGACCATCCGGAATCTGGGTACCATCGGATCAGCCGGTATGAAGTATACCGACAAACTGATCCAGAAGATCATGGTCTGCAAATGATCATTGATTGATCCTGCGTATCCGGCCTATCGCCTTGTCTAGACGTTCTGTCGGCTCGATGATGTTGTAGTCCTTCCAGAAGTCAGGATCGTAATCCAGAGCGGCCTTGTCCGAAAGGATCTCGCGTTCGCGGAAAGCCTCCTTCCTGGAAATCTGCCGGTTTTCTCCTGAACGGCGGTCTGTCGTGACGAGCTCCGTCACGGCGGAATATTCATTTCTGAAGAAACGCTTCTTCCAGTCGCATTTGAATCTCATCGTGGTGCGGACATAGCGCACCCTGGCCTTCCCGTCTTCAAGCGCATAATTGTATTGCACGGAAAGTTCCTGAGGGGTGAATCTGAGGCCCGCCGGCTTCTTCACGAGCATCATCTGAGTCACCTTAGCCTTGTCGCTCATATCCACTGTCAGATCGAATCTTGTGAAAGCAAGGGTTTCGCGGTCTATGTAGATCAGTCCCTTTTGCAGGGCGAACTCGGATTCGAGCGACGGGATGAGCCTGATCACGAACTGGATGCGGTCGTCGATGGCCTCCGGAGGCGCCATCTCCAGATTATAGTAGCTCAGCGCTTCATTGTCAAGCAATTCTCCATTCTTGACAATGTCCAGGAGGACAGCCTGGCTGGGACCTCCGGCAACCTTGATGGAAAGAGTGTCCCTCTTGCTCTGGCTTTCCAGGATACGGCTCTTGTCCACAGTGATCCTGTCTCCAATCGTGGTTCCGGGATAAGAATTCTTGAACATCCTTCCAACTGCTTCGGAAATGTAGATGTAGCGGTTCTTTTTCTGGATAGTCTCTCTATAGAAACAGTCGAAAAGTTCCGGATCATTAGGGTAGTTCTGCCGGATCCTGTCCATAGCCTCTCCGAGGATGACATACGGATCTCCGTAAACAACCACGGATTCATCCAGAGTCAGGTTGTGCCTCCGCATCTTGATAGTGAGGCCGACAGGCTCACCCTGTCCAAGACCGATTCTGGAAGTCTGGTAGCCGAGAAGGGACAAGGTGACCGATTTCGGCTCTTGGGAGGACTTGATCGTGAAGTTGCCTTCCGCATTGGAGACAGTGGCATATTTCGTCCCCGGGATTGTCACGTTGACATACTGAAGCGGATGACCGTTTTCTGCGTCGATTACGGTGCCGCTGACCACATAACTCAGCGGCTGCGGGTCGGTCTGGGGATTCTGTGCTGACAGAGTGAAACCGACCAGAGAAAATAGGATTAATGCTTTTAGTCTCATTGCTGGGTTCATTTTTGCCAATTTAAGAAAAAATATTCAATTATTTCCAATATATTTTTCATTATTTCCAAGTAACAATATATGGTTGATTGGATTGCAGTATTCACAATTATTTTGAAAAATTGAAAATTATTTCGCTAAATTTATCAAAATACTTGCGTATTTGAGAAATCTTCCATACTTTTGCAGACGGTTGAGATAATCAACCTCAAATATTAGGTTTAGGTTTTAGTACACGTCTGGAGCATTGCACCTGGGAGAGGTCCAATGCTCTTTTTTTTATATCTTTGTGCCACTATGTCCAAGCGCACTTATGTCTAAAGGAAGACTTTATCTTATTCCATCCCCTCTGGGGGAATATGATCCTGCGGAGGTGATTCCGCAGTCTGTACTCGACCGTATCCTTAGCATCCGTAAATACGTTGTTGAAGAAGCCCGGACAGCAAGACGCTATCTTTCGGCCGCCGGGCTGAAGGGCCGGATATCCGGACTTCAAATCCGGGAACTCAACGAACACACCAGAGCCGGAGAGGCTGAATCCTTTTTGGAGATGTTCTCTGATCCTGACGGCAGCGCTACGGATGTAGGACTTATTTCCGAGGCCGGCCTTCCTGCAGTCGCCGACCCTGGAGCACAACTCGTCGAACTTTGTCATATTCACGGAATCGAAGTCGTCCCGATGGTTGGCCCTTCTTCGTTGATGCTCGCCTTGATGGGTTCCGGCCTCAACGGCCAGAGTTTCGCATTCTGCGGCTATCTTCCGGCAAAGACCGAGGAGCGTCGCAAGATGATACGTGAAATCGAAGGACGGTCTGCCAAACTCAAGCAGACGGAGATATTCATAGAAACCCCTTACCGCAATGATGCGATGATGGCCGACCTGCTTGCTTCTCTCCAGCCTACCACCAGGCTCTGCATAGCCGCCAACCTGACCTCCGAGGACCAGAAAATCCTGACCCGCACCGTCAAGGAATGGCAGCGCTCCCCCGCTGCTATTGGAAAAAAACCTTGCGTCTTCCTGATTCTGGCCAAATAATGCGTAAATTTGTATGATAAAACAGAATCGCAATGGGAATGAAAATGAATGATTCCGGAGCCATAGAACTGGTCGGTATGGAGTTCCACTCCAATCACGGCTGCTATGAACAGGAAATCAAGGAGGGGAACACCTTTGTTGTGGACTTTTACGGCAGGCTCCCAATCGAGAAGGCCGCCAGGACCGATAATCTGGAGAACACCGCGGACTGTCGGAAAATATACGAAATCATCAGTCGCGAAATGGAGCGTAGATCGAATCTCCTTGAAGCCGTGGCAGGCAGAATCGTCGATGCGATCGAACGTGAAACCTTCGGATTCTATTATGTCCAGGTCAGGGTTTCCAAGAAGAATCCTCCTGTGGGAGGCGTCTGCGCCTGGTCAAGAGTCACCGCCTGCCGTGGATGGAGACCGTACTTCAACGACCCGGAACATACTTTCTAGAATATGAAGATTGCATTCCTTACACTCGGCTGCAAACTGAACTATGCCGAGACTTCGACCTATGAAAGAGGATTTGCCAGTAACGGCCTCGAAGCGGTGCAATGGGAGGAGAAGGCCGATGTCTATCTGATCAACACGTGCTCCGTTACGGAACGCGCGGAGAAGAAATGCAGGAACATCATCAGAAAGATGCACAGGATCAACCCAAGCGCGAAGATCATCGTGACTGGATGCTACGCCCAATTGCGCAAAGCCGAACTTGAAGCCATAGAGGGAGTCTCAAGGGTCTTCAGCGCCGGTGAAAAGACCATTGTCGTCAGTGAGACGCTGGCGCTGCTTTCGGAATCAGGTTTGACCCGTCCGGCAGGAAGTGGAGTTTCCACTTTCACCAGGCCCGCAGATATTCCGGCAAAGGCAGCGTCAGCTGTTCTGGAAGCATTTTCATCGGAGGAAAGGACCCGCTCATTCCTTAAGGTGCAGGACGGGTGCAACAATTTCTGCGCGTACTGCACAGTACCTTTCGCCCGTGGAACATCCAGAAATATTCCGATAGAGGATGTCATACGACAGGCGCGCGAAATAGCCGGCGCGGGAATCCGTGAAATAGTGATCACAGGTGTCAACACAGGTGACTTCGGACGCTCTACCGGAGAGAGATTCCTCGATCTGCTTAAGCGGCTTGATGATGTCGATGGCATCGACAGATACCGGATCTCCTCCATAGAGCCAAACCTGATCACAGAAGAAATAATCGACTGGATCGCCTCCGGGACAAAATTCCAGCCACATTTCCATATTCCTTTACAGTCAGGATCGGACACCATTCTGAAGCGTGTCGGCCGCAAGTACACTACCGGTTTCTTCGCGGAGAAGATTGATTATATCCGCTCTAAGATGGATCCGGTTCCCGGGACTCCGGAAGGCAATCTCAAGCCTTATGTCTTTTTCGGGATAGACGTGATCGCCGGCCTCCCCGGAGAAACTGACGATTTATTCGAGGAGACATATTCATTCCTTCAAGAACGGATCAGGCCGGCGTTCATACATCTTTTCCCGTACTCACGCAGACCGGGCACAATAGCTGCCGGATGGAAGGACCAGGTCAGGGAAAGCGTCAAGACCGATCGCACCGCAAGGCTGGAGGAACTCTGCGCCAGGCTGCATTCAGAGTTTGTGGAGAAAAACAGAGGCCGTCATTCCAAGGTGCTTTGGGAATCGGATGTCAAAGATGGAATGATGGGAGGCTACACAGGAAATTATATCAGGATGGAGAGGCCGTACGATCCGGCGCTCGTCAACACAATTGAAGAAATTATCATATAGTATGGATTACGGAAAGGCAAGGCTGACTTTTTTGGGTACAGGCACTTCGCAGGGGGTGCCTATAATAGGCTGCCAGTGCAGGGTGTGCAAGTCTGCGGACAGTCACGACAAGCGCTTCAGAGCTTCAGCATTCGTTGAATATGGCGGGCTTGATATTCTTATAGACGCCGGTCCCGATTTCAGGATGCAGATGCTGCGACGCGATCTGTGCCATCTGGATGCCATCCTTCTGACTCACAACCATAAGGATCACACCGGAGGCTTGGACGATGTTCGTTCCCTTAACTACATCGACCGCCACGCTGCCGAAATCTACTGTGAAGACCGTGTCAAGGAGGACCTTATCCGTGAATATCCATACTGTTTCAAGTTCCCGAAATATCCCGGCGCACCAGAATGGCATCTTCGGATAATCGATGAGAATCCGTTCTATATATTCCCGAATTCCGCAGACAAGGAACTGATCTGGGTCCACGATGTGGGCTACAGTTACAAGATGGCCGACGGCACTATGGTTCCGACAAGCCGGTCGCTTGATGATATGATAGAAAATGCTGCCGCCATTTCAGACGAAGTTCCGGACGGCAGCGTCCCTGTCATCCCGATCCGGGGCCTTCACGACAAGCTTCCCGTTCTGGGGTTCCGTTTCGGTCAAATCGCCTACATCACAGACTTCAGTTCCCTGCCAGAATCCGAATTCGTCAAGCTCCGGGGTCTAAAGCACGTTACACTTAACACAGTAGGCTACAATTCCCACCACTCACACTTCAGCCTCGGCGAAGCCATTGAAATGGCCGGAAGAATCGGAGCCGAGAACACCTGGCTCACCCATCTCTCTCACGCCTTTCCACCTTATGAGGAATTCTGCCGCGACCTCGACCGCCTCTGCACCGAGCGCCACATCCGCTCCAGAGTGCGCCCCGCCCACGACGGCCTGACCATCGAATAAAACCCTTAAGCCTTGATGAGACTTCCTGATTCATCGGATGCCATCCTGAATTATTGACCTTTCCTTTTGGTGGAATCCCATGGTTTATCATATTCTGTCTCTCTTCCCCTTCCGATACCAGGCTCAGCCACTGCAAATCGATGTTCAGATGAGTTGCAACGATAAACCGAGTGATGAATCAGGAATTTGTTATCTGCCGGCCAACGGCAAATGTGTGAAGGAAATGTTGTCAAGTCCGGATCAGACCCGTGACCAGTATATCTCTGAATTACAGTAGATTACATAAATTACCCCTCTGAAACTGGAGGGGTAATTTATGTAAGTAATTGTTAATCGACAAGATATGCGCCACGGAAGCGGACGTTTAGAAGGGGTGTAAATGAATGCGCATCTGATATGGAAGGCGGCGGGAAAGTGGAAGAGGAAAGAGGATTAGCGGTAAAGAGGGACGTCTCCGTCATCTATGAGGCGGCGTAGAATAGTGAGGTAGCGTGGGGAATATTCAGCGGCAGGATTGCTGAACTTAGCGACAATGTCCTCAATCGAATAGTCACCGTCCATTGAGTTGATATATTCCTTTAGCTTAACCTCAGTAAATCGTTCTTCATAAACATAATCTCTTTCAATGGCCTTTCCTGAACCCTCTATGGCAGTCCCACCCGGATCGTTGCCGGGAACTAAACCGGAATCCATCTTGAAACCTCCACCTGAACCATTTCCGGCACCTCGGCCTGAATTCCTTCCGGCGTCTCTGCAGATGTCGCATGTCCCGCAGTCGGCGGTTTCGGTCTGGCCGAAATAGCGTAGCAGAAAGCGGGAGCGGCACTCGGATTCTTCGGATACATATTCGAGCATCGCGGAGACACGGTCGTGATAACTGTCCTTCAAACGATTGTAGCGCTCCGGCATAAGGTTCAGATTGCCGGGGCGTAGGCGGTCGTGATGCAGGAATATTACATCCGAATGGTCGGCAGGGACATAAGATATTATGTGCTGAAGCGAGAGGGCGTAAAGCAGCTTACGCAGCTGAGGGATGGTGGAGCGGATGCGGCGGGAGACATACTCTTCATCCAGAGTCTGAAGGAATGAAAATATTCCGGTGTACGTGCGCATAAGGACCTCAAGCAGGTCCTGCATACTCTGCTCTGGCACCTCAATGTCGTAAAGCTCCTTGCGGTCAACGCTTATTCTGACCTTGGCCGGAATATCCACTTCCTCTGAATATGTCAGGTGTTCCGTGCGCTCCAGATACTTCAGTGCATAGAACACTGGCGCCCGCTGGAAGCCGTATTTCCGGCAGAAGTCCTCCAGTTTGAACTTGAGCTGGCGTCCTATGCCGGCATCGTAAGGTATTTCAAAGAAGGCGTGGAGCTTCTGATAGACATCCTCGATGGACTCCAGGGAAGGGAAAGAGACATCCTCCAGCTGTCTGGCGCGACGTACATCGACTCCATTCCAGAGCTGCACGGCATAAGATCGCTTCCCGTCACGGCCCGCTCTGCCAGCCTCCTGGAAATATGCCTCCGGACTCTCCGGAAGATCATAATGCGCCACGAACCGCACATCAGGCTTGTCTATACCCATTCCGAATGCGTTTGTGCAGACCATCACCCTGATGCTTCCGCTCTTCCAGGCCGTCTGGCGCTCTGCCCTTGTCT
>CAYFVE010000099.1:0-8997 GCA_964346605.1 uncultured Muribaculaceae bacterium
TCAGGGTTCATTATGGCGAACTTCGGCCTTGAAAGATTGTTGGAGTATCCGACCTTGATGTTCCCGTCCTCGTTGGTGATGACGCTGGATTCGCTCATCTCACTTCCTGCGGCAGGAATTGTCAGAACAGCGGCTACAGGAAGCATCGACTTCGGTGCCGACTTGCCGGTGTAGATGTCCCAGACTTCTCCATCGAAGCAGACTCCGTTGGCAATGCATTTGGCCGAGTCGATGACGCTTCCGCCTCCGACAGCGAGTATGAAGTCCACTCCTTCCTTCCTGCAAAGTTCTATTCCTTCGTGGGCCTTGGACAGCCGTGGGTTAGGGACGACTCCGCCGAGACAGGCGTATTGGACTCCTCCTTCTTCCAGAAGTCTGCAGACCTTGTCGAGCAGGCCTGACTTTATGGCACTGCTGCCGCCGTAGTGTACGAGAACTTTCGTTGCTCCATATTTTTTGCAAAGGTCGGCGACCTGCTCCTCTGAATTCTTGCCGAACACGACTTCTGTCGGGGCGTAATAATTGAAATCTATCATAATGCTATTCTGTTTTATATGTTTTTCGGATTCTTATATTGGTCTGAATCAAGGTCTTTCATTGTCCATAGGATAGTGGACGCCCCATTTCTTTCTCAGGTTGTCCATAATACGCATAATGGAAAGGGTCTCCTCGTGAGGCATTTCGAAGGGCTCCGACGCCCCGCCGATGAGGTCCCGGCGGCAGGCAAGGAATTCATATTCATAGCCTGTGATCTGTTGTGGAACCATAATATCCTCGACAAACTCGCGGTTGTGTGTGTTGACGGTGATTTTCTGTGGATTGTTAATGTTGTCAATGATCAAGTTGCCTTCGGTACCGGCGATTACTCCGATGTTGTCCCCCACGCAGGATGCGCTTGACTGGAGGTTGCATAGGATTTCGTTTTTAAGGATCATAGTGATGGCATTCGTGATGTCCATTCCGGTTTCGCTCTTTACGCAGTTGCCGTCGATGCTGGCGATGTCGGAAGAGAAGAACATCCTGACGAAGTTGATCGTATAGACTCCCAGGTCAAGCAGGGCTCCCCCGCAGAGGTCGGGACGCATTATCCTTTCCTTGGCGCCCATCGAATAGCCTAGTGTAGCCGTCACAAGGCGCGGCTCTCCAATGCGTCCGCTGCCGATCAGGTCGCGTACAATCCGCACCGCAGGCTGATACCTTGTCCAAATCGCTTCCGCAACATAGACTTTCCTCTCGCGGGCAAGGTCAATGATGGATTCGGCCTGATTTAAGTTGGCCATAAAGGCTTTCTCGACCAGGCAAGGCTTCCCGGCCATAATGGCTTCCCTTGTCACATCGTAGTGGTGGGAGTGTGGGGTGGCGACATAGATCAGATCCACATCTTTGTCCGCGATCAGTTCGCCGTAGGAACCGCAGGCCTTTTCAAATTCCCATTTTTCCGCGAACGCCTGCGCCTTGTCAATGCTGCGTGATGCGATGGCATAGCCCCGGCATTCCTTCAGGCCGTTCAGTGTGATGGCCGCCTTTTCAGCAATCCATCCTGCGCCGATGATTCCGACACGAAGAAGGTTGTTTTGGTCCATACTCAGGAAATTGATTGTTTGTCTTGATTTTCAAATATAGTCAAAATCTTCAAATAATGACAGAATTGGTTTCGTTCTTCCGCACTTTCCCAATGGCTGGAAAGGGCTGGAATAATACTTAATGTAACGTTATTTTTATTTGTTGCGTTATGATTATTTTTCTGACAACGTATTCGACTTCTGTGCTGTGTCCATCCATAACAAAGGAGTCCGGACTTGATTACATGCCACGCGGCGGGAACCACGGCATTGATCAAGCAGGCGAAAATGGAAAATGCTTCTAACAGTACCCCAAAACACTACCATTAGAACAAAAAACACAAAAAAATAGTTCTAACTGTAACAGCACAAATGAACCATCATCGGGATGACAGACCTTTAATCAATCTATTCTTCCGGAAGGAACATAGGGTCCCAGGCGGGGAGAAGGGTAGGGGTCTGCTTCAGCATCGCGAGGATGTCTGAAGGGACGTATTTTTTCTCGACAACGAGCCTGAACATATATTCATTGAACCATTCGTCAGTCATTATGAGGTTGCCTTTGTAGCCGCTGGATGCGCCCCAGCTGTTCTCTACCATCCATTTCTGAGGACATCCGTCCTTGATGTCCACCGCTATTAGTGTCATGGCGTGGGATGAGCCGCTGGCATGAGTCATAACCCTCTGCCTCTTGTCCATCCCGAAGGTTGTCCCGAAGAGTGAGCCGTAGTCGAAATTGTTGAGGTCGAGGGTACCTTTCTCGCGGTCGCTGAACTTGCCTACGTCGCAGGAGAAGTACATAGCTGTGTTGTCCTTGATGGAGGCGACGGCCATTTCCTTTATGCGGTCGACAGGAAGGTTGAGATAGACCCAGTTCTGTCCGTCGTAGACGTGGCGGTCGTACTGGATCTCATAGACCTTGCCGTACTCTCTGGAAGGGTCGTTCATTAGCATCACATAGTTGTTGTTGAGGTCTGTGCCTATGTATTCCTTGTAGAAGGAGAGGGGGGTGAAGGTCTTTGTGGTGACGACTTCATCTTTGGAATTGCGCATTGTCCATTCGAATTCTGCCGGGGGTTCGCCAAGGCATAGCACGAGCATCCTGTAGATTTCCTTGAGCATTTCGGTCTTAATCGCCTGGCAGTCCTTTGCCTCGGCGTCACGCAGTTTGAGACCGTTCTCGCGGAGTTTGGTTGCGAGTTGTGCCCGCATTGCGGAAGTGTTGTTCGCGCAGTAGGTCTCAGGCATCACTTCGGAAGGCACCACACCGTATTTCATGATCAGGTTGGAAACACCGGTGAACTGGCCGCCGTCGCTGATCGGGTTGCTGAACAGCCAGTCCACTTCGCGGTCTTCAAACCCCTTTTCTCTGGTGTCGATGACTCCTTGAAGGAAGAGATTGGCCTTTTCCAACTGATCGTAGAAGAAAACGTAGTTCTGGGAGAAGGTGAACGTCCCCAGGTCATATTTGTCAATCATCCTTGCCCTCAGGACATTCAGCCCGGAGAAGAGCCAGCATCTTCCGGAGGATTTCTGGTCGGTCTTTCCCTTGGTTTTCACCTGGTCGGAGAAATGGGTGTCTATCATCGCAATATTCTCTGAATTTGCGGCAAGGACATTGATTCCTGTGGTGTTGAGGGCATTGCGGATCGCCTTGTCGGATGAGGTGCCTTCGTAACCTTTGCGTATTTCGGTGAGCATCTGCGCTGAAATGCCGCCATTCGGATCTGTCTTCTGCTGTGCTTGCGCTGAAATGCCGAAAGAAAGGAGCAGGAATGCTGTCAGGATGATGTGGTTTGTCTTCATATCTTTGTTTTATATTGTTTCAGAGTGTTTCAAATATAATGATTTTCCCACGAAAAGTCCGTATCTTGCAGTTGGAACGCCGATGAATATGAAACCTCTAGCGAAAGCCCTCACAATTGCTGCAGGAGTCCTGTTGCTTGCAGCTGTCGATCTCTGTATCGGGGACGCCGGACTCAGCGGTCTGGACAGTGAAATATTCTTTAAGCTCAGACTTCCGAGGATGCTTACGGCTGTACTTGCCGGAGCAGGTCTTTCTCTCGCCGGCTTGCAGATGCAGAGCATCTTCCGCAATCCCCTTGCAGATCCCCACATTATGGGGGTGAGCGCCGGGGCCGGGACTGGAGCCGCCATCGCTACCCTTGTCGCTGGAACCGCCCTCCCTGCTGCCCTCTCCGGACTCACTGTCGCACTTGCCGCCTTCACTGGAGCCCTTTTTACATCCATAATTGTTATGCTTATCGCTTCCAGGCTTGAGAACGCGGCAACACTGTTGATATTCGGGGTGATGCTGGGCTTTGTCTTCAGTGCTGTCACCTCTATCCTTGAATATTCAGCCAGCGCGGAAAGTCTCAAGGTATTCTACAGCTGGTCCGCTGGCAGTTTCATTGGAAACCGGCCGGAGGAGATCTATATAATCGCCTTTACACTGCTTGCCGGCCTTGTGCTTGCCTCCTTGAATAACCGTGGGCTGGACATCGCCCTGTTCGGTGATGAATATGCCTCCTTGACCGGAGCGTCGATGCCTCTCATCCGAAATCTTGCTATGGTCAGCAGTTGCCTGATTGCCGGAGCGGTGACTTCATTCTGCGGTCCTTTGGGCTTTGTCGGGATAGTCTCACCTCACATAGCCCGCACCCTGACAGGTTCCGCACTCCATCGCAGAGTGATTCCTGTCTCACTTCTGGTGGGTGCCGGCCTTTCTCTTACAGCTGATATCCTGTCGCAGATATCCCCGTCGCCGCTACCTGTCGGCAGCACGATGGCCATCATTGGAATTCCGATAATCCTCCTTATACTCCTTCTGGCCCCGGAACGTGGACGAAGGATCAGAAAATGATATGTTGACTGTAAATGAAATAGTAGTTGGCTACAAGGCTCCTGTGGCAGGGCCGCTGACCTTCAGCTATCCTGACGGGCAGTGCGTGATGCTGACCGGACGCAACGGAAGCGGTAAAACCACGCTGATGAAAACACTGGCAGGCCTCCTGTCTCCTGTTTCGGGCGCATTTGAGTCTGACGGGGAAGTCTTGATGGTACCGACCCGCATTCCGAAAGTGAAGGGTTTCTCTGTCAGGGAATTCATCAGGACCAGCATGTTGCAGAAATCGGGAGTATTCAGTAAACTGGACCCAAGGGCTGAGCATTCTCTTGAGGAGGTGATCCGCCTGATGAATCTGGAGGGGCTTGCGGACAAGGATCTCAGCCGGATCAGCGACGGCGAGTTCCAGAAAGCCTGTATAGCGACAGCGATGACACGTCGCGCGAATGTCATCCTTCTGGACGAGCCTACCGCCTTCCTCGATGTGGAGAACCGTGTGATGGTACTTGGCGCGCTGCAGTCTGTGGCTCATTCCACCGGAACGACAATAATCTTCTCCACGCACGACATCTATGATGGGGAGAGGTACTCGGACGATAGACTGGAAATCGTGTCTAGTCCTGAAATAAGTTTACCAAAAATGTAAACTTTTTTCAGGACGATACGTCGCGTGGCAGATAAATGCTTGGCATTCAGTTGAATATGAAAAATACCCCTCCGATTCTGGAGGGGTATTTTCTGTAACTTACTGATTAATAATAAGTAAGGCGCCACGTGGCATTTTAGTAGCTCTGAGCGATTGCGATGAAGTCATCAGCCTTGAGGGCCGCGCCACCGATAAGACCGCCGTCGATGTCCTTCTGGGCGAAGAGTTCCTTGGCGTTGGAAGGCTTGCAGCTTCCTCCGTAGAGGATGGTCGTGTCCTCGGCCACAGTCTCACCGAACTTTTCGGCGAGGACCTTGCGGATGCAGGCGTGGATCTCTTCAGCCTGTCCGGCCGTTGCGGTCTTGCCTGTGCCGATTGCCCAGACCGGTTCGTAGGCGATGATTATTTTTGCCATCTCCTCAGCAGTGAAGTTGAAGAGGACGTTCTTTGTCTGTTCCGTGACGACGTCAAAGTGTTTTCCTGCCTCTCTCTGGTCGAGATTCTCACCTACACAGAGAATGACGCCGAGACCCGCTGCGAGGGCGAGCCTTGTCTTCTCGACAAGCTTCTCATCTGTCTCTCCGTAGTACTGCCTTCTCTCGGAATGTCCGAGGATTGTCCACTGGCAGCCTGTTGAAACGAGCATATTCACAGCGATTTCGCCGGTGTACGCGCCATTATCGTGGTCAGCGCAGTTCTGGGCTGAAAGCTCAACCTTGGTCCCCTTTAGAACCTCCGCCACTGCTGCGAGGTGGGTGAAAGGTGGAGCGACGATAAGACCAACATTCTCAGGAGTCCCGGCAGCCTTCGCCGCGACAGCCTTAGCGAGTTCAACACCCTCCTGGAAGGTAGTGTTCATCTTCCAGTTTCCGGCTACGATTTTCTTTCTCATACTTCGAATTTTTAGATAGTTACTTTCGTTTACAGACTACAAAGTTAACTTAATTTTGCCTAACTTTGCGCAACTTTGTTGATAAAAAGAAAAACACATATCCGATGAAGAATTTCGTAGAGGAACTGAAATGGAGAGGTATGATTCAGGACATCATGCCGGGAACGGAAGAGAAACTTATGGAAGGCCGGCAGGCAGCCTATGTCGGAATCGATCCGACGGCAGACTCCCTGCACATCGGCCACCTTGTCAGTATAATGATACTCAAGCATTTCCAGCAGTGTGGACATAAGCCTTACGCACTTATCGGCGGTGCGACCGGAATGATCGGAGACCCTTCAATGAAGTCACAGGAAAGGAATCTTCTTGACGAGGAAACCCTTCAGCACAACATAGATGGCATTCGTGCCCAACTGTCCAGAATCCTTGATTTCGATTCAGATTTACCGAACAAGGCTGAATTGGTCAACAACTATGAGTGGATGAAGGAATATTCCTTCCTCAATTTCATCCGCGACATAGGAAAGCACATCACCGTGAACTATATGATGGCGAAGGATTCAGTGAAAAAGCGCCTTTCCAGCGAGTCGCGCGAGGGAATGTCTTTCACTGAGTTCAGTTATCAGCTCCTTCAGGGGTACGACTTCCTCTGGCTCTATGAGCATAAGAACGTACGTCTCCAGCTCGGAGGAAGCGACCAGTGGGGCAACATAACCACCGGTGTGGAACTGATCCGCAGGATGCTTGGAAAGACGGATGCTTTCGCGATGACCTGCCCGCTCGTCAAGAAGGCGGACGGAACGAAATTCGGCAAGACAGAGAAAGGCAATATCTGGATCGACCCGGAAAGGACATCGCCTTACGAGTTTTACCAGTTCTGGCTCAATGTAACGGACGAGGATGCAGAGAGGTACATCAAGATCTTCACGATGCTTGACAAGGAGACCATAGACGCTGCCATCGGGGAGCATCGCATGGATCCGGGGCGCAGAAGTCTCCAGCAGTTGCTTGCAAAGGAAATCACAATCCTGATCCACGGTGAAAAGGAATATGAGAACGCAGTAAAGGCATCTAAGATGCTATTTGGCAACTCCACATCGGAAGAACTCAGGTCCCTGGACGAAAAGACCTTCCTGTCTGTGTTCGGCGGTGTTCCTTCTTTCGACATACTCAGGTCCGACCTTCCTTGCAATATCCTCGATTTCCTTGCGGTTAAGACCAGGGTCTTTCCTTCGAAGGGCGAGGCGAGAAAGATGACTGCCGGAAACGGCGTTTCTATCAACAAGGACAAGGTGGCCGACATCGAATACGAAATTTCTGAAAAAGATGTGGTGGACGGCAAGTATATCCTCGTCCAGAAAGGCAAGAAGAATTATTTTCTCATCAATATCAAATAATTATGGAAAAGCAGGCCAGCACCAGGCAACTGAAGGTTGCCAGAGAGATCCAGAAGGATCTTGCGGAGATCATCCGCAGCAAGGGCATGGCCGTATTCGGCGGTGCTATGGTGACCGTCAGCGAAGTCAGGATCAGCCCTGACCTGTCGGTAGCCAAGACTTTCGTCAGCATCTTCCCGTCCGCCAAGTCGGAGGAAGTGATGAAGATTCTGAATGAGAATATGAAGGAACTACGTGGCGAGCTGGGCCGCAGCGTCGGCAAGCAGTTGCGTATCGTTCCTGAAATCGTCTTCTATCTGGACACGACGCTGGACTACGCAGAGCACATCGATGATCTCCTGAAGAAGTAGAAGAAAGGAGACAGGACTATCTCAGGATCCGGACGGTAACCCCTGTCAGGATCTTTTTTTCTCCACACCAGAGCCAGTACGTGTCTCCATCCTTCTTCGCCACTTCGAAAGAACCTTTTATGGACTTGACTTCATCGGAGTAAGTGTATGAGTAGGAGATCGTTGCGTCCAGCTTCTGACCGACGGAGGAGGGGACCCGGCTGCAGGTGACAACGAAGTAACTCTTCATAGCGTCGTCCGACAAGGTGAATTCCCGGGACGCATCATCATAGCCCAGTTGGTCTGTCAGAGGATCGTAGGATCTGATGACCTGGCCGTTGACTTTAAGCTGGATGCCTTCGTCAGCGATGAAGAGGCTGTCCGGCTCTACTGTTCTTGAGCAGGCGGACGTCAGGGCTGCTGCCAGAAAAAGGAAATATGTTCTAAGCACTCTTTTCATTTCTGGATGGTGATTTCTTTGATGATTATTTCTTTGCCTCCGCCGGAGTGCGTTATGACCGCCTTGAGTGTGCCTGATTCTTCAGGATGGAAAAAACCGCTGCCGTCAGGGACGATCCTGACACCGTTGTAGTACCAGGAAACCTTTTCTCCTATGGCGTTGAAAACTCTGAGAGGAAGACCGGCTCCTGCCGGGAATTTGCCTCTGACACGCTGGGAGGAAAGATGTTCAAGATAGATGTATGGCTTCTTTCCGCTCTGCCTTGCCTTGGTCATAAAATCGTATGTGAATTTGTCTCCAGCGATTCCGTTCCTTATGAAATTCAATGTCATTGAATATGCCTTCGTCGGTGACAATCCTTCCATAGTAAAGGAATATTTCCCCGGTTCATAAGGACTGACTGTGCAGGTCACTGATGCTCCTGATGTTTCGCCGCAGGTGATGGTAGCGTCTCCTGAAAAATCTTGGAGGTTTGACTCCCAGTTGACGATGACGGCATCCTGAAACACCTGTGATGTGACATTCATCGCATTCGGCACCATTTCGTCGCTCTTATATACAACGAAAGTCACCCGGTTTCCGCTTTGTGTGATCCCTGCTATCGAATATGGCGAAAAGGTGCCGTCATTGAAACGGAAAGCGGGATTGGAGTTTATTGTGAATGATGTGACGTTGCGGTAAGGGAAGAATGCCTGACTGACATCCAATGCGTTTGCCGAAGTCTCTATCATATCCGCGCATTCAAAATACGGGTTGCAGTTGACCTGTCCATAGTACCATCTTTCCCAGGCTGTGAGTTCGCGTTCCTCCCTGTCGGAATGCCCGGCGTTGTGGTCTTTCGAGAAATCAATATGATAGATCGCGAG
>CAYFVE010000100.1:0-8950 GCA_964346605.1 uncultured Muribaculaceae bacterium
AAGGTGCTGACGGATTTCCGAATCCGGACCTTTTCCGTAAAAACGCTATCTTTGCATCTATGCACAGTTTCTTAAGACACATTTCGGTAGCATTACTGCTGTTATCGCTCCTTTCTTTTCCTTTTGGCTGCAGGAGAAACGCCCCTGAGCCTCCATCACTGCAGAGGGATTCCATTCCCGCAATGGGATTCTGGCCCGATTCGCTTGATGTGATAGAGGAAAGGGTCCGTGACGGAGAGACTTTCACCGGATTGATGGTGAGACTGGGAATGAGCCACGAAAACGCTTATCTGCTTTCCCAGGCGTGCGACTCCGTCTTCGATATGAGAAGGCTTAGGGCCGGAAACACCGTCAAGGCTTATTTTGAAGTGGATACGCTTGCGCTGGATCCTGAAAATGCCGTCACCCTGTCCTATGTGGTTTACGAGCGGAACCGGGTGGATCGGACAATCTTCAAAACCACGCCTCCGTTCGAGGCGTGGAAATATTCAAAGCCTGTTGAGTTCGGCATCGAATATTCCGACGTGACGATTTCCTCAAGTCTCTGGAAGGATATGCTGGATGCCGGAGTCTCTCCTATGCTGATTGTATCTCTTTCGGAAATATATGCCTGGACCGTGGATTTCTTTGGTCTGCAGGAAGGGGACCGTTTCAAGGTTCTTTACGGTCAGAAGAAGGTGGACGGGGAGGTGGTCGATATCGACACAATCCACTATGCGGAATTCGTGCGCGACGACACCGTCATACCTGCGATCAGGTTCGACCAGGGTGATGGAACCGGCCAGTACTGGACGGAAGAAGGAGAAAGTTTGAAGAAGGCTTTCCTGAAGGCCCCTCTAAAGTTTACCAGAATCAGTTCCGGCTTCTCATATAACCGCAGACATCTCGTGACCGGTAAGGTCAGGGCTCACACAGCGGTCGATTATGCCGCGCCGACAGGAACTCCTGTGATGTCGATCGGAAACGGCACCGTCATCAGCGCTGGATGGGGAGGCGGGGGTGGAAACACCGTCAAGATACGTCACAACTCGACCTACACCACAGCCTATCTGCATCTGTCTCGATATGCAAAAGGCATAAAGGCTGGTGCCCGTGTACAGCAAGGGGATGTCATAGGCTACGTCGGTTCAACAGGCGTTTCAACCGGTCCTCATCTGGATTTCCGCGTTTGGAAGAACGGCTCTCCGATCAATCCTCTCACAATGGAATCCGTCCCGGATGCTCCCCTGAAGCCTGAGAATATGCCAGCCTTGGATTCTGTTCATAGTTTCTACAAGCACATAATAGATTCGCTGGCCACACAAGATGCAGTGCGGCCAGCGATTGATACAACGGATTAAAACTCTGATTTACCTGAAATTGACCCAGTCGATTTCGATATGGCTTCCATTGGTCATCAGGACGAACAGGTCGTGAAGGCCCTTGACCTTCTCAGTAATCTTCGCGCTCTGTTCGGACCAGTTAGGGAAACCCTTGACGTTGATTGTGGCAAGGACAGGTCCGTCAATAGCATCGGCGCGCAGTTCAATGGCTCCTCCGGCAAGGGAATGGCATCTGATTGTGGCAAGGTCAAAATCTCCGTTTCCGAAGTCAACCCTGTCGTAGCGTGCCCATCTTGGCTCCTTCTCCTGTGTCGTGTTCCACATCCTCAATTTCCAGCCGTCGAATGTGCGGTCTGAATTGAGGAAGTCAATATCGACATATTTGTCGGCAATCGCTGAATATCTGTCCACCTGGATGTTTGACTTCGCAGGAGTGTTGCCCACTCCCCGGAGGGTCGGGACTACAGGGATGATGGTTCCGTCTTCATTGAAGTAGAGGTAGTCGATGCAGACTGACCTGTTCTTGTCAAAGTAAGGGGAGTAGTCGTTGTGGTGATAGAAGAGATACCACTGTCCATCGAACTCAATGGCGGAGTGATGGTTGGTCCAGCAGATCGTCTCAGACTGCTCCATAATCTTGCCCATAAAGGTGTAAGGTCCCATAGGTTTGTCACTCATACAGTAGGCAAGTGTCTCGCGCTCCTTCTCAACCCAAGGGAAGGTGAAGTAGTACTTTCCGTTTCTCTTGAAGAGGAAAGGGCCTTCCGTCATTCCCTTCGGAGTCGGGACGGTCACTGGCTCCGAGTCGAGTTCCAGCATATTGTCCTTCAAACGGGCGATTTGCAGGCCTCTTCCCGACCAGACGAGATAAGGTGTGCCGTCGTCGTCTATGAAAATGCACGGATCGATTCCGCCTATTCCCTGAATCGGTTTCTCCTCACACTTGAACGGGCCGTAAGGGGTGTCGGAAACAGCCACTCCGATGCCGTTGCCTGCGAATCTCTGTCCTTCCTTAGGCTTCTGTCCTGCAGGGAAGTAAAAGTAGTATTTGCCGTCCTTGTAGTTGCAGTCCGGCGCCCACATGCTGTAACTCATAGAATTCACCCAAGGAACTGTCTTCTGGTCCACGATCACTCCGTGATCTACCCAGTCGATGAGGTTGTCGGAGGAATAGACGTGGTAGTCTGCCATACAGAACCAATCCTTCCTGGGATAGTCTTCCGGCGCCGGGATGTCGTGTGAAGGATAGAGATAGACACGTCCTTCGAACACGTGTGCTGAAGGGTCTGCCGTGAAATTGTCGCGGATGACAGGATTCTGAGCCTGGAGACCGGCTGATGCGACGAGCAGGGCCGTCATTGAGATGATTTTGTTCAGTTTCATTAGTACATTATTGTATTTAATTTAAATTCAATTAATAAAATAAAGTTGTTTAAATGAGCAACAAAAATGTTAGAAGGTCTTTTCGGCTAAAATATCCTTCAGAAGAGGGCGATTTCTGTCCTTTTCAGAGAGGATGACGTCTTCATCGGGAATCCGCCAGTCGATTCCAAGTGACGGGTCGTTCCAGGCAATCGCTCCTTCTGATTCCGGACAGTAGAGATTGTCGCATTTGTATTGGAAAACGGCTTCGCCGGACAGGACGCTGAAACCGTGGGCCATTCCTCTGGGAAGGAAGAACTGCCTGTGGTTTTCTTCGGTCAATTCCACGGACACGTGTTGTCCGAATGTCGGTGAACCGGGACGGATGTCAACCGCCACGTCAAGGACCGCCCCTTTCACGACACGCACAAGTTTGCTCTGAGCGTGCCGCCCTTTCTGAAAATGAAGTCCGCGTACAACCCCGTAGCAGGATCTGCTCTCGTTGTCCTGGACGAAGTCAACACGTCCGATATTTTCTTCGAATTCCTTTTTGTTGTACGATTCGAAGAAATATCCCCGATCGTCTCCGAAGATACGCGGCTCTATGATGAACAGACCTTCTATGCTTGTCTTGATTACATTCATCGCTCGTTCGAAACTTTCATCAGGTACTGTCCGTACTGGTTCTTCAGCATCGGTTTCGCAATCTCGCGGAGGTGTTCCGCCGTGATCCATCCGTTCCTGAAGGCTATTTCCTCCAGGCAGGCTACTTTCAGACCCTGTCTCTTCTCAATGACCTCGATGTACGTCGATGCCTCGGCAAGCGACTCGTGGGTACCTGTGTCCAGCCAGGCGAAGCCTCGTCCAAGTTTCTGGACCTTCAATCTTCCGGCTGACAGGAATTCCTGGTTCACAGTAGTGATTTCCAGTTCTCCACGGTCTGAAGGCTTTATGTGCCTGGCAATTTCCACAACCTCGTTCGGATAGAAATACAGGCCGGTCACAGCATAGTTGCTCTTCGGCCTTTCGGGCTTTTCTTCGATGCTCAGGCAGTCGCCTTCAGAGTTGAATTCGGCAACTCCGTATCTTTCAGGATCAGATACACGGTAGCCGAAGACAGTAGCCTTCCCGTCCTGCTCAGCCGTGCGAACGGCCTCGATCAACTGCTTGTGAAAGTCCGCACCCTGAAAGATGTTGTCTCCAAGTACGAGGCAGGCGGTTTCGCTTCCTATGAAATCTTCTCCGATGATGAAGGCCTGCGCAAGACCGTCAGGAGATGGCTGTACGGCATATTCGAATCTGACACCGAAATCGCTTCCGTCTCCGAGGAGTCTCTCGAAGGCCGGCAGGTCATTCGGCGTCGAAATGATCAGGATGTCGCGTATTCGTGCTGTCATAAGGACGGAAATCGGGTAATAGACCATCGGTTTGTCGTAAACTGGCAGCATCTGCTTGCTGACTCCCTTTGTGATTGGGTAAAGGCGGGTACCGCTTCCTCCTGCTAAGACAATTCCTTTCATATTGGTTGATAGTTTCTTACTTGGCGTTATTAATACGGTTGATACAATCAATCAGCGAATCCTTCCAGTATGGAATGGAGATGTCGAAAGTATTTTTGACTTTAGTCTTGTCCAAAACGGAAAACCGTGGTCTGTCTGCCTTGGAAGGGAATTCCTCGGTGTGGCAAGGCTGGATGACGCAGTCGTTGCCGCTGAGTTCGCAAATCGCCTTGGAAAAGTCGTACCAAGAGATTGCTCCCTCATTTGAAAAATGGTATATTCCTTTATGAATTAATAGATTATTGTCGATTACTTTAACTATAAGTTCAGCTAAATCCCTGGCATAGGTCGGGGTACCAACCTGGTCGAATACTACTTTGATCGAATCGCGTTCAGCGGTCAGCTGCCGCATTGTCTTTACGAAGTTCTTTCCATAAGGGGAGTAGAGCCAGGCCGTCCTGAAGATTATGCTGTCACAACCGGATTTCTCTATCTCCTTTTCGCCTGCGAGCTTTGTAGATCCATAGACCCCCAGCGGGTCGGTCGGCCAGTCCTCGCGGCAGGGGGCAGCCCTGTCTCCGTGAAAGACATAATCGGTCGAGATATGGATCAGGAAGCATCCCCGTTCGGCGGCAACAGCCGCGAGATTTCCGGCGGCGGTGCAGTTCAGAAGCATTGCCATCTGAGGTTCGTCCTCGGCCTTGTCAACGTTGGTGTAGGCAGCACAGTTGACGATCACGTCGATCTGTTCCGAGTCACAGATTATGCGGATGGCATCGATGTCGGTGATGTCCAGATTGACTGTCTCTACCCCCTGGAGGGAAGTGACGTCGGTGAAGACGAAATGGTTGCTGCCGCCAGCAGACACGTTGCGGAGTTCATTGCCCAATTGGCCGTTGGCTCCAGTTACAAGAACGTTCATATTCCAAATTTACTCAATAATTTGAAGCACCCCAAAAAAAATGATGTATATTTGTGAATATGGAGACGGAAAGACCAGTCATATCCCGCTACACCGATGGCGCGTCAAGCGGCAATCCAGGGCCAGGAGGGTACGGGATCATCCTCAAGTGCGCCGGACGTGAAAAGGAGATGAGCGGAGGATTCATCCGTACGACCAACAACCGTATGGAACTTCTGGCTGTAATCAGGGGGCTTGAAGAGATCAAGTGGCGGAATGCCCGAGTGGAGGTGTACAGCGATTCTTCGTACGTGGTCAAGGCTGTCAACGAGGGGTGGCTTCAGGATTGGGAGAGGAGGGGCTGGAAGAAGGTCAGGAACCCCGACCTCTGGCAGCGTTTTTTAAGAATATACCGCCTCCACAGGGTGACATTCCACTGGCTGAAAGGCCACGCCGGACACCCGGAGAACGAAAGATGCGACAGGCTCGCGGTCGCCGCCGGAGCCGGAGCGTTGGCGTCCGGAGTTCCGCTTCCTGTAGATGAAGGATATGAGTCGCAGGCAACGCAGGACAGTGTCATCGGATTTGAACAGACTTGAAAACAAAAGAAATCAGAATATGTCAGACAACAGAAACAGAAAACCGATAGTCGGAATCACTCAGGGCGACGGCAATGGAATAGGCTATGAAGTCATAATCAAATCTCTTGCGGACGCCCGCATCCTGGAGTCATTCACGCCGGTGATCTACGGTTCTTCCAAGATTTTCGGCTTCTATCGGAAACTTATCCACAATCTGGAACAGATGGACACCTACGTGATCCAAAGTGCAAAAGATGCAAAACCGAAGAAGATAAATATAGTCAACTGTCTGCCTGACAATGTGTTCGTTGAGCCCGGGCAATCGACTCCGGAGTCTGCGAAGTCCGCGATCCGCGCGCTTGAATGCGCTGTCGCCGACATCAAGGCAGGGGATATCGATGTCCTTGTCACCGCTCCGATCAACAAGCGGGCGATGGTCAGCGAGGGCTTCGGAAACACTGGTCACACCGAATATCTCCAGAAGGAATTCGGAGTCGGTGACGTAGCTATGTTTATGGTTTCCGACCAGCTAAAGATCGGTGTCGTGACCGGACATATTCCTCTCAAGGAAGTGTCATCGTCGATCACGTCTGAGAAAATCATCAGCAAGCTCCGTCTGATGTCCGCATCGTTGAAGAGGGACTTCGGTGTAATAGAGCCCAGGATCGCCGTACTCGGCCTGAACCCGCACTGCGGAGACGGAGGACTTATCGGGAACGAGGAGGAGAAGATCATTCTGCCTGCGGTAAAGAAAGCGAACGACGAGGGGATCCTGGCATTCGGGCCTTATTCTCCGGACGGATTCTTCGGACTGGGCCATTATGCGAAATTCGATGCCACCCTCGCGATGTACCACGATCAAGGCCTGTCTCCGTTCAAGGCTCTAGCCTTTGAGGATGGTGTGAACTTCACGGCGGGACTGCCTGTCGTCAGGACTTCTCCTGATCACGGCACAGCCTACGAGATGGCAGGAAGGGATGAGGCTGATCCTCATTCAATGATGTCTTCTATCTACGCCGCAATCGATATCTTCCGGAAGCGCATCGCCCATGATGCGGTCCAGGGCGGCAGGATGAACAGGAATGACAACCAATGATTTCAGATATGAGTTACGAAAGAACGATCATCATTACGGGTGGAGCTGGTTTTATCGGCAGCCATCTTGTCAGGCTTTTCGTGACGAGATACCCGGGGTATCACATCATCAATCTCGACAACCTGACCTATGCCGGCAATCTTGCCAATCTGCGTGACATAGAGGACCAGCCGAACTATACGTTCGTCAAGGCGGACGTCTGTGACTTCCAAACCGTTTTCTCGCTTATGCAGAAGGAGAAGGCCGATGGGGTTATCCATCTGGCGGCGGAGAGCCACGTAGACCGCTCGATAGTGGATCCATTCACATTCGCCAGAACAAACGTGATGGGTACTCTCTCTATGCTTCAGGCGGCCAGGCTCTTCTGGGAGTCCTTGCCGGAGGGCTATGATGGAAAACGTTTTTACCATATTTCAACCGATGAAGTATATGGTGCTCTTGAAATGACTGAACCTGAAGGGGTTGAATCTCCTTTTTCGATACGGGAGTCAGATTCGCTCCACCACGCTTATGGTAGAGATTTCTTCGTTGAGACGACAAAGTACAACCCACATTCTCCATACAGCGCGTCGAAGGCTTCTTCAGACCATTTTGTCCGTGCTTTCCACGACACCTACGGCATGCCTGTCATAGTCACCAACTGCTCTAACAACTACGGACCATATCAATTCCCGGAGAAGCTTATTCCTCTGTTCATAAACAACATACGCAATCGCAAGCCGCTACCTGTCTATGGAAAGGGAGAGAATGTGCGTGACTGGCTTTTCGTTGAGGATCACGCCCGCGCTATAGATTTGATTTTCCACAAGGGGGCTGTGGCCGAAACGTACAACATAGGAGGCTTCAACGAATGGAAAAACATAGATATCGTCAAGTTGCTCGTTTCCACTACTGACAGGCTTCTGGGACGTCCTGAAGGAGCTGATCTGGATTTGATCACCTTTGTCTCCGACCGCAAGGGGCACGATATGCGCTATGCGATCGACAGCAGGAAACTCCAGGAGGAATTGGGATGGGAGCCAAGTCTCCAGTTCGAGGAGGGGATAGAAAGGACGGTCAAGTGGTATCTGGACAATCAGGAGTGGCTGGACAATGTCACCTCTGGTGAGTATCAGAAGTATTACGAGACAATGTACGGCGGCAGGTGACCGCCTCTGCGGGATGCGGGGATGCCCGTGGCCGTGGCTGGCGCAGTGGTCGAAGCCATTCCCGTGTTATGGCGAGCCCCGGATGAAACCAGGTTTCATCCGGGGCTTTTTCGCAAGAATTAAAAAAACTTTCCGCTTGCGGTAAGGAGTTCTGATGGAGGAAGTGAGACACGTCCGGCATTTCTGCTGCCTGGCGGCCTTGACAATCTCCAAGGAGTTCCGTTTCGGCTTCCATCAGCCTTTGCCTGCTGAACAGAAAGTGTATGCAAATATACGCATTATTTTTTATTCTCCAAATTTATTTCATAAATTATTGAAAAAATAATTCATATACATATTGCTAAATATTTATCATACAACAATTTTATGCAACAATCCTGCACTTGAAGCAATAGATAAGGTAATTCCGTCGTGCTGAATTAAAGCTTTTTTTGCTAAATTTGTTTGTCCGTGTACTTGGATAAACATTAAAAACACTAGATAATGAAGGACAACAACATCACCCTCAGGCTTATCCTGATGAACTTCCTAGAGTTTGCCGTGTGGGGTGCCTACCTTACGTCCATGGGACGTTATCTCGGCAACATCGGTCTGGGCAATCAGATCAAATGGTTCTTTGCCATGCAGGGCATTGTTTCTATTTTTATGCCAACGCTTATGGGAATTCTTGCTGACCGGAAGATTCAGGCGCAGAAGGTTCTTTCCCTTTGCCATGGACTTGCCGGGTTCTTTATGATCGCAGCCGGTCTTTTCTGCCAGAAGGCGGGAGCAGTCACATTCGGCCCTCTCTTTGTTTTGTACAGCATCAGCGTGGCCTTCTTTATGCCGACCATCGCATTGGTGAATTCCGTCGCCTACAATGCCCTTGAGAGTGTCGGAAAGGATCCCGTCAAGGCTTTCCCTCCGATCCGAGTCTTCGGAACCGTAGGGTTCATCATAAGTATGCTTTGCACTAATTTCGTGAAGCTGGGAGGAACAGCTATGCAGGACTCCTACACCCAGCTGATTTTTTCCGGAATCCTGTCGCTTGTCCTTTGCGGC
>CAYFVE010000101.1:0-7804 GCA_964346605.1 uncultured Muribaculaceae bacterium
AGCCTCTGTCGAACTGCATACCCTCTACCACCTTGACTTCTGTCTCCGTGCCCTTTGCCTCCTCGACGGTGATGACTCCGTCGCGCTTTACCTTTGACATAGCGTCAGCAATCAGTTTTCCGATGGCGGCATCGTTGTTAGCAGAAATGGCACCGACCTGCTCAACCTTGGAATAGTCCGTACCCACTTCCTTGCTCTGCTTCTTAAGTTCAGCGACAACAGCTGTAACCGCCTTGTCGATGCCTCTCTTGAGGTCCATTGGATTTGCGCCCGCAGTGACGTTCTTAAGGCCGACATTGATGATTGCCTGTGCGAGAACGGTGGCGGTCGTAGTACCGTCGCCGGCCTGCTCATTGGTCTTGGAAGCGACTTCCTTAACCATCTGGGCACCCATATTCGCATATCTGTCCTCGAGTTCAACTTCCTTGGCGACAGTAACACCGTCCTTGGTGACCTGAGGCGCACCGAACTTCTTATCGATCACAACATTGCGTCCCTTGGGACCAAGAGTGACCTTGACCGCATCAGCGAGAGCGTCTGCTCCTTCCTTCATTTTGGAGCGGACATTGACATCAAACTTTATCTCTTTTGCCATAATATTATCCTCCTATCGGTTTACAGTATTGCCAGAATATCTGACTGCTTCATTATAAGATACTTCTTATCTTCAAAGTTAACCTCTGTGCCTGCATACTTGCCGTAGATAGCAGTATCACCTACCTTGACTTCCATCGGCTCATCCTTTTTACCGGGACCGACGGCAATCACTGTTCCCTGTTGTGGTTTTTCCTTTGCTGTGTCAGGGATATAAAGCCCTGAAGCTGTCTTTGTCTCGGCCTCCTTAGGCTCTACCAAGACTCTGTCTGACAATGGTTTGATCATAATATCAACGTTTTAAAATCAATTTTCATTCCGTTCCGGACCCTGCCGGAGAAACTGCTATGAGGGAAATCAAAGGGTGTGCCATCCGACAGAATATGACAATTTGTCACGGAACGTGCAAAAAAGTCACGACACAGGCTGAATATCTGAAAATATTGACTATATTTGAAGTTCAGAGAACTTGTTTAACAACCAGCTTAATATTAGTGTAAAAGCATATGAAAAGAATCTTAAGGGCAACCTTGGCCATAGTGGCAATCGCCGTTATGCTTCCTTCCGTCACTTCCTGCAGCCGTTACGGCAAGAGCAAGGGACAAAGCACGGAATTCGCGACATTCATCAAAGCCTATACAGGAGGAATCATATCAGACAAGTCCACGATCCGTGTGGAACTGGCCTCAGACATTCCTGACGCCGTTCCCGGAGCCGACTTGAAAGACGGAATCCTCACCTTCACCCCTTCTGTCAAAGGAACGTCAAGGTGGCTGTCACAAAGCATGATCGAATTCATCCCTGAGAGCGGCTCTCTCAAGCCGGGCGAATCTTACACCGGCAAACTGCGTCTGGACAAGATACAGAAAGTGAGCGACAAGAAATTCAAGAAATTCTCCTTCAAGTTCCTGGTCGCGATCAAGGAAGCTGTTCTTTCTATGAACGAGCTGACGATCACCGCCGCGTCTCCTGAAGTCGCCGGCGTGGAAGGGACTATCTCCCTGACAGAGGAACTTCCGCTCGAAAAGGTCCGGAAGATGCTTGAATATTCATACCCGGACAAGAGCGGAGAGGTCAACGTGACAGCCGGCACCGATCCGCTGAACTTCCATTTCGAGATACTCGGCCTGAACCGATCCGGCGAGGACAGGGTCCTCAAGGTTAGCCTGAAGTCGGGAGACACCGGCTTCCTCACCGACTCGAAACTCGAAGTCACCATTCCTCAGACCGGCAACTTCAAGGTCATCAGCGCTAAACGCGTTGAAGCCGACGACCCGTACATCGACATCTACTTCTCGGAAGCACTGGCGGATATGGCGGACAATTCCGGAATATTCACTCTGGACGGTGTGGGCAACAATTATTGCCAGATCGAGAATGCCCACGTCAAGGTCTTCTATGAGAATCCTTACGATGATCCGATAAAACTTCAGATCTCCGATGCTGTCAAGGCCTACGACGGGCAGCGGCTTGGAAGGGTGTTCAAGAAAGAATTCATCGCAAGCGAGGAGAAGCCTGCCGTTGAGATTCCAATCACCGGAACCATCCTTCCTGACTCCAAGGAATTGATTCTTCCGTTCAAGGCCGTGAATCTGAACGCTGTGGACATCCGTGTCATCCAAATCTACGAAGACAACGTGCTGATGTTCCTACAGGACAATGACCTTTCAGGAAGCAACTCCATCCGCAGAAGCGGGCGCCTCGTCTACAAGAGATGCATCCGTCTTGACTCCGACCCTTCGAAAAACCTTCACAAGTGGCAGGACTACTCTGTAGATCTTTCCGGTCTGTTCAAGCAGGAAGCAGGCGCTATCTACCGTATCCGCATCTCCTTCAAGCAGGAGTATTCAGTTTACGGAAAGGGAGAGACATTCAAGAGCGGCAAGCCTTCCAACGAGCTCGTCAGCATCTCGACCGAGAACATCTCAGAAGAGGATGACGAAGTCTGGGACATCCCGTATCCGTATTTCTACGACAGCTTTTACGACTGGGAAAAATATAATTGGGAAGACAGGGACAACCCTCTCAAGCCTACCTATTATATGGAAGACGAACGCTTCCCTGAAATCAACCTTCTGACTTCGAATCTCGGAGTCATCGCAAAATATGCCGGAGGTGACAGAATCTGGGTAAGCGTAAGCGACATCATTTCCACGGATCCTGTCTTCAATGCGGAACTTTTCGTATATAGTTATCAGTTGAAGGAGATCGGCTATGCGAAGACCGGCACTGACGGAATGGCAGAAGTCGGGATATCCGGAAAGCCTTTCGTGGTTGTCGCCAAGCGCAGCGGAGCCACCAGTTACCTTAAAGTGACTGAAGGCGATGACAAGTCTCTCAGCCGCTTCGATGTTGGAGGCAAGGTTCTGGACAAGGGTCTAAAGGCTTTCATCTACGGAGAAAGAGGGGTCTGGAGACCGGGAGACATCCTACACGTCACAATGATTCTTGAAGACAAGGACAACAGAGTGCCTGACAGCCATCCGACAGTGATGGAGCTTTACACGCCTGAAGGACAGTTCTACTCCAAGCAGATCAACGGAAACGGAAAGAACGGTTTCTACACCTTCAACATCCAGACAAAGGAAGAAGACCCTACAGGAACCTGGAATGCCTATTTCAAGATAGGAGGAGCCACGTTCCACAAGTCCCTTAGAATAGAAAGCATAAAGCCGAACAGGATCAAGATCAACGCCGACTTCGGAAGCGGAGCGATAGACGGAGGGCAGAGAGTGCCTGTGAACATTTCTGCGAACTGGCTGACAGGACCCGCCGCTTCAGGCCTAGCGACAAAGGTGAATATGACCCTCCGCCGCGGAGCATCGACATTCAAAGGGTTCGAAGGTTACTCCTTCTCCAGTTCAATGTCGGAGTTCCACAACAGCGAGCATAACCTTGTAGACACAAGGCTCAATGAAAACGGAACCGCCCGCCTGAGCGTAGCGATGCCGGCTGCAGAAAACGCTCCGGGAATGCTGACGGCAGACATCGTCACCACAGTAGCCGAACAGGGCGGAGACATCAGTTACAGCACCTTGTCGGTACCATATTCACCATATTCATCTTATGTCGGAATAAAGGTTCCGACTGAGAAGGACAGTTATTATCTCGAGACCGACAAGGACTATAAAATCAATGTAGCGGTCGTGGACAAAAAGGGTGAGAGGGTGTCTGGAGACAATCTGACCTATGCAATATATAAACTCAAGTGGAGCTGGTGGTGGGAAAGCCGCTCTGAAAGCCTTGACTCCTATGTCAACGGCTCATCAGCAGAAACCGTCGCCACGGGCACTCTCAAGTCCGGACGCAACGACAGCGCCATTCCGTTCAGGATCAATTATCCTGACTATGGACGCTATCTGGTGGTAGTCAAGGACGGGGAAAGCGGCCACATCAACGGCGAGACGATCTACGTAGACTGGCCGGCATCAAGAGGAAGGTCCTCGAAATCAGACCCCGACGCGCTTACAATGCTCTCATTCTCAACTGACAAGACATCCTACAACGTGGGTGAAAAAGTAACGGTCTTCATTCCTTCTCCTTCAAAGGGACAGGCTCTGGTTTCACTGGAGAATTCAAGGACAGTCATTTCAAGGGAATGGGTCAAGACATCCGGGGAGGGAGACGTGGTTTACACCTTCAAGGTAACCCCTGATATGGCTCCTAACTTCTACATCCACATAACTCTGATCCAGCCTCACGAAAGGGCAGACAACGACCTTCCAATCAGACTGTATGGTGTTCAGCCGATTCTTGTCAACGACAAGGACTCCCACATAGAGCCGGAGATCACTATGCCTGACGTCCTCAGGCCGGAAGAAGAGTTTACAGTCAAAATCAAGGAAAAGAGCGGCAAGCCGATGACCTACACCCTTGCAATCGTGGACGATGGGCTTCTTGACCTCACTGGATTCAAAACTCCTGATCCGTGGAATGCGATGTACGCTCGCGAAGCGCTTGGAGTGAGAACATGGGACCTCTACGACGACATCATCGGAGCATACAGCGGACGTTTCTCACCGATGTTCAGCATCGGTGGCGATGAGAACGTAATGGTAGGAGCAAAAAAGGACAACAGATTCAATGCGGTCGTCAAATTCCTCGGTCCGTTCACTCTACAGAGCGGTTCCGCGACACATAAGGTCACCCTTCCAATGTATGTTGGAAGTGTCAGGGTGATGGTTGTCGCCGCCCGGGAAGGAGCCTACGGCAATGCTGAGAAGACAGTTCCTGTAAGATCTCCTCTTATGGTCCTTCCTACCCTTCCAAGAGTTCTCGGAACCGGAGAGAAGGTCACCCTTCCGGTCAACGTCTTCGCTCTTGAAGATGGTGTCAGGAATGCGGATGTCAGCGTCAAGGTTGACGGTCCGCTGAAGATCATCGGCAGCGACAGGACATCCGTATCATTCAGCAATCCTGGCGACCGTATGGTGAACTTCGGCTTGGAGGCCACCGGCAGCGGTATCGCCACTGTAGAGGTGACGGCAAGCGGCAACGGCCACAAAGCCGGAGACAAGATCAGCATTGAAGTCCGGAATCCTAATCCTCCTACGATCGGCGTCAACAGGGCAATGATTGCCAAGAAAGAATCCAAGCACTTCGGATTCAATGCATTCGAATCAGACGCCCAGCAGTGGGCTGCTCTGGAACTAGCGACATTCCCGTCTATTGACTACAGCGGAATATTCACATTCCTGAAGGCCTACGACTACAACTGCACTGAACAAATAGTATCCAAGGGAATCGGTCTGTTGTCAATCAGGGAGATGCTCTCAGAGAATCAGAAGAAGGAAGTCGATGATTTGATTCCAGGTCTCCTTCAGGAACTCTATCAGAGGCAGCTTGGAGGAGGTGGATTCGCCTACTGGCCGGGATATTCGGATGCCAGCAACTGGGTCAGCTCAATGGCCGGTCAGTTTATGGTCGCCGCACAGCAGGCCGGATTCAGCGTCAGCAAGGGCGTTATGGCAAGCTGGTCGAGGTACCAGAAGAAGGCTGTCCAGGACTACCGCAACTCCGAGAACAGATTCCTCTGGGATCTTGAGCAGGCCTACAGACTTTACACACTGGCTCTCAACAGCGAGCCCGAAAGCGGTGCGATGAACCGCCTGAAGGAAAGCGAAACACTTTCCAACCAGGCCGGATGGATGCTTGCGTCAGCCTACGCTGTTGCAGGAAAGAAGAATGTTGCCAAAGAGATGATAGCTGGTCTGAAATCCGACTTCTCCGAATATCCGGAAGCGGACAGAACCTACGGTTCCCCTGTCAGAGACAAGGCTGTCGCCATCGAGGCGATGGTACTTGCAGACGAGATCCCGGGAGCTATGGATGTTGCACAAGAAGTGGCCGGAGCGATCTCCGATGGCTGGTATATGACTCAGGAAGTCGCTTTCGCAACTAATGCGATGCACAGGCTTGCAGGCAAGATCGGCACCGGAGAACTTTCAGCGCAGGGTGAGCAGGGAGGAAAGAGCATCCAGGTAAAGAGTTCAAAGTCAGTCGCAAGGGCGGATGTCGACACTAAGACAGGCGGCATTGATGTAAAGAACAACACAGACGGCAGTCTCTACGCTACCTTCATCACCTCGACGATGCCTAAGTATGGTGAAAGAATCGAAGCCAGGTCAAGCGGCCTCAGCCTTAACGTTTCGTACACCTCAGACAACGGAAAGACTCTTAGTCCGTACGAGATCCCTCAAGGCTCGGATTTCACCGTAACAATAACGGTGGGCAACATCAGCGGGATGAAGGACTACACCGACCTCGCTCTTACAGAAATGATCCCTTCCGGATGGGAGATATTCAATGACCGTCTCTTTGGAGGAGAGAGCGGAAGGGGCAACTTCAGTTACCGCGACATCCGCGATGACCGCGTCATCTGGTTCTTCGATTTGCCTAAGGGTACCAGCAAGTCATTCAGAATCAAAATGCACGCCGCCTATGAGGGCGAGTTCGTCCTTCCATCCGTCAAGTGTGAGGCAATGTACGACTCACACGTCAATGCAAACACCGCTTCAGGAATAGCAAAAGTCACCAAATAACAGATGGCGGGAAGCAAAACACGATCAAGAATTGCGGGCGGCATAATTGCCGCCCTCTTGATTGCATATCTGTTTTGCCTTCCAAGGGACATTTTCAAAGGCAGTTGCTATTCCACCGTCGTTACAGACAGGAACGGGGAGCTTCTGGGTGCAAGGATTGCAAGTGACGGGCAATGGCGCTTCCCTCCGACAGACACTGTGCCGGAAAAATTTCAAACTGCAGTCATCGAATTCGAAGACAGATGGTTTGCCTTGCATCACGGAGTCAATCCGATCGCTGTCGCAAGAGCGGCCGTCGGTAACCTTAAGGCAGGACATATCACGAGCGGTGGAAGCACCATCACGATGCAGGTCATACGTATGTCGCGCAGAAAGGACAGGAATATCCGGCAGAAACTCATTGAAGCCGTACTGGCCACCAGGTTGGAAATGCGGTGCAGCAAGAGAGAGATTCTAGGGCTTTACGCCTCACACGCTCCTTTCGGAGGGAACGTGGTCGGCCTTGAAGCAGCCTCCTGGAGGTACTTCGGACGGCCTCCTGAAGAATTGTCATGGGGAGAAGCCGCGACACTTGCTGTGCTGCCTAATGCTCCTGCCGACATACATCCCGGAAGAAATAGAGAAAAACTTCTACAGAAGCGGGACAGGCTTCTGAAGAGGCTGTTAGAAAGAGGCTGTCTGAATGACCTCGATCTGGAGCTGGCTCTTGATGAGCCGCTGCCGAAGGAACCTGTCGCCCTGCCTCAAGAAGCGAGACATCTGACAGAGTACTATTGCGGGAAGGCTCCAGGGGAACGGGTACGCACAACGCTGGACATCAATCTTCAGAGACAGGTTGAGGCTGTGGCAGACCAGTGGAACGATGAGTTCTCAATGACCGGCATCAGCGATTTGGCCGCTGTCGTAAAAGATGTAAGGACAGGAGAGATCCTGGCCTATGTGGGCAATGCCAACCCTGACAGGACCAGGCCAGGCAGCGATGTCGATATCCTACGATCTCCAAGGAGTACCGGAAGCATCCTCAAGCCAATCCTTTACTGCGCGCTTCTGCAGGAAGGCCAGATACTTCCCAGAACCCTGCTCCCGGATGTACCAATCAATCTCAACGGTTTTTCACCACAGAATTTCAACAGGCAGTTCGCAGGAGCGGTTCCTGCCAACGAGGCGCT
>CAYFVE010000101.1:7814-8944 GCA_964346605.1 uncultured Muribaculaceae bacterium
CCGAAGTTCCTCAACATACTAAGGAAATGCGGAATGACTACTCTGGGCAAAAGCGCGTCGCATGATGGATTGTCTCTTATTCTAGGGGGTGGGGAAGGTACGCTTCTGGACATCACGGATGCATATTCAAAAATGGTGGCTTCCTACGAGAGCCCAGACACGGTGCACACGAAAAGAGGTGACAGGTTGTACGGATTCCCGCTGACAGACAAATGCGCGCTATGGTACACCCTGGATGCTCTGAAAGAGGTCAACAGGCCGGATGAGATAGACTGGCGCTTAATTAGTTCTGTCAAGAAAATCGCCTGGAAGACCGGAACCAGCTACGGATTCAGGGACGCCTGGGCAGTCGGAGTGACAGCTGACTATGCGGTCGGGGTCTGGGCCGGGAATGCACAGGGACAGGGTGTCCCCGGCCTTACCGGCGCAAAGACGGCCGGTCCGGTGATGTTCGACATATTCAATCTGCTTCCGGCTAAAGAAGATGACTCCAAATACTCTAAAGACGGCTGGTTCAAAGAACCTGTCTATGGAGACTATATCACCGCCGAGGTGTGCAGGGAATCGGGTCATCTGAAAGGCATAAACTGCGAGCACGCGGATACCGTTATACTGCCGAGGAAGTCGGTGAGAAGCGAGCCTTGTCCATATCACAAGACAATCGAGGGAGTACAGACCTTTGTTCTGCCTCCATCTATGGAATGGTACTACCGTCAGCATCACCCGGAATACAGGCCATACATTCCGAAGAACAGGGACAATTACTCTCCGATGGAATTCATTTATCCTGAAGGCGGCGCGACTATCTACATACCAAGGCAGTTGGACGGTTCGATACAGGGTATCACATTCAACCTGGCACATCGCCAGCCGGACACCAGAGTCTTCTGGCACCTGGATAACGATTATGTCGGAGAGACCAGATTCATCCATCACATAAGGCTGAAGCCTTCTCCGGGAAAGCATTCTGTAACGGTAGTAGATGAATCCGGCAACACAATAAGTGTTGGGTTTACAATTGCCGAGAATAAAATCCTTTAATTTTCAGGCTTTTTTTGTTTAATTTGAAATATTATATCATTAGTGTCCGGAGAAAAATTCTCCGATACGATTTTATAAATTAATATTCA
>CAYFVE010000102.1:0-1010 GCA_964346605.1 uncultured Muribaculaceae bacterium
CTGTGCTGAAGATCTCGTAAATCTGTTCAGGGTTGAAAGTCGCGCCGAGTCCGATATTCTGAGGATATACTGTGTAGCCGTCCTGGCGGACACCGTGGCAGGCCTCGCTCCACCAGTTGTAGGAAGGGATGCCGAGACGATCGACAGAGACGGACTTGTTCATGACCAATCCTACCTTCTCAATTGGAGTCAGGAGGGAGATAAGATTCTCCACTCTCTCGTCCACGGAGAGTTCAGGATTCTGGAAAGGATACTGCCAGACCGGCTCGATGATCCGGTAGTTGCCGCTAAGATGCATGAATGCGAAAAGCCTCAGAAGACCGTCATAATAGGCATCGAAATAGCCGTCAGGGAAAGGAACGTTCTTGGATTTCCAGAGAGCGTCCACGAATTTCTTGGCCATCTTGCGGTCAGTAGCCATCTGTGATGTGGCGGCGATTGTACCTACAAGGCCCACAGAGTGTCTTAATGCTCTCTGGCTTCTGCCTGCAGGGAGTATCTCATTCCCTTCGGGCAGGCTTCCGTCAACCCTGTACTGGTCCACGAACTTGTTGACACCCTGGCTGTAGAAGAACTTCTGAATTGTGCTGGCGTAGTTCCGCTGCCATTCTGCGTCTGCGCAGCTCCATTCATAGTCAAGTGTTATGTTCATGGGAACTCTCCATGAATCGTACCTGAAGTTGGCGCTGCCCTTCATCCAAGGGTTGTCTCCTCCTCTGAGCGTCCCGTCGTAATTGGACTGGTCCGGATTGAGGCCGGTCTTCGGATTGATGCACTTGTGGAGATACTCTCTGGAAGCCTTTGCGCACTCGCGCCAGAATGGAGCGCGGCCGTCCTCTGCGTATTTCGCCCAGACTTCGTAGAAAGCAGGAATATGGTATGAAGGGTCAGTGAAGGAGGCGCCCATAGGGTCTGGAGTGAACGTGATGAGGTGATTGCTCTCATTGATGAAATTGGTCACACGGTCCATACCCTTTTTTGAGAAAGCGCAGTCCAGAATGTTCTGCGCC
>CAYFVE010000102.1:1052-3990 GCA_964346605.1 uncultured Muribaculaceae bacterium
GGGAATTGCGAGTGCCGTCAATCTTGCAGCTCCAGGCAAAATAGCCCTGCAGAGGGCCGTCCTGATGCTGCATATATTTCTTGCTCCACCTCCATAGCTTGTCGAAGATGTCCTTGCGGCCCATTTGGACGGCCACCATCATTCCATAGGACATACCTTCTGTCCTGACATCGTTGTTCTTGATGTCCGAAACGTAGGCAAGTGAATCCCCGACTTCAAAATAGACCTTGTTCGGGCCGAAGAAGACTTCTTCGAAGACTTCCCGGACCTTTTTGTCAACATCGGCCTTCTTGTAGCCCAATTCGACGAAAAGATTGCGGTATTTGCCGCTTTCGAAACCGCCCTGTGTCCAAGGCTTCAAAGGTTTGGCGCCATAGCACAGCGTCAAGGAAAGTGTCAGGATGACAATTGTAATAATGCGTTTCATATCGTATGAATTATATTTCCTGTGTTATTTCAACTGAATTGCAGTGCGAGCAGGCCGGAAGGTAGAAGAGCACTCCGCCTTCGCATCTGATCACCATACGGTCGTGTTCGGGGTCATATTCAATTCCCTCCGGGACTGCTTCGAGCCGGCCATAACCTTTTGCCGTCAGTTCCCTGGGACTCCAAACCTTCCCCTCTGTTGAGAAGAAGGCAGCCGGAAGTCCCTGCGGATCGGTCCCTACAACGGCAATCTGGCCGCCTCCTGCAGCGATGCCGATCAGATTGATCTTCTGATAGAAGTCTGAATATTCTTCATTGAAGCGGAAGGTTGTCCATTCCGGGGAGTCTCCCACGCTGCGTAGAATCTCTCCAGCGTCGGTCAATGCGACGGTGATTCCGTCTGCTGACGACATATCTATCACTTTGCCGCTCTGCGCGATAGCCGGGTTGCTGCAAATCGTCAGAAACGCCATTGCGATCAATATTCTTCCTGCTCTTTTCATTTGGCTGACTACAATCCGGATGACTTGATCGTGAAGTTGTCGAAGGACACTTCAAAAGGCTCTGCCGGAGTCTGTGGCATAGTGCCGCCGAACATCCTCATCCTTGCGGGCATAACGCCTTCCGCTGCGATAAGGCCGGCCTTTATGTCCTTGAGAACCGCTTCGGCGACTCCGGCCTCCGTGAATTTTCTGCCGTCCTTTGAGTAACTTGCAGTGTAGGAACTGCCCTTCTTGGCAAGCCTGAGCCAAACTACGTCCGAATCGAGGATGCCGTTCATACTAAGGGTGATTTCCGTCTTCTGCCAGCCGCCTTCCTCGACATTCAGCCTGAGCTGACCTGCCGCGGGAGCCGCGTCTCCGCCTTGGCGACGGAATGAAACAGCAGCCGCATAGACGAACTTGACGAAATTGTCATCGTCCTGACAGGCGACCAGTCCGGCATTCTGAGCCGGCATGCCGGGAGTCCTTCCGCAGGAGAGTTTCGTTGTGACCACCCAGTCGCTGTTGGCATCCTGAAGAAGGAGGTTGGAAACGTTGTTGCTGTCGCTCTCGATGTCACCGGTGCCGGCTTTCAAAGTCAGGGTACCGTTTTTCACAGTCCATCCCGCCTTGTCTTCACGGACCCAGTTCCATTGGCTGCCGAGGGTCTTGAAGTCATCCGACTTCGCCGGAACGCCGATGTTGACTGAATATTCGCGGCTGTCGGATGTCATCTCGTCCATAACCGTTATGACTGCGGTTCCAGGCACGGCGGAAGCCTGCTTTATCTTTATTTTGACTGAAGGGTCGGCTGCTGTGGCAGCGACCACAGGGGCCTTTGCCGAGGCCTTGCTGCTGAGGAAACAGTACTGCCGGGAAGTACCGGTCTTCACGTTCTTTCCTCCGACAGAAAGGGAGGAGAGGGACAAGTCCGGCATCACTTTGACGGCGAAGTCTCCGGAGACGGCCTTGTCCTTGTAGGTGACTGTGCACTTGATTGTCGCGACTCCGGTCGAATTGGCCTTCAGAGTGCCGTCGGGAGCAACTGACACTACCTTTGGATTGTTGCTGCTCCAGGAAATCGAAGCCTTTCCCGTGTCGAGGAAACTGTCGTCCGTCAAGGATGCTGAAGCCCTTGCTTTCAGGGTTTCGCCCGACTTGAGGACCGACTTGCCGCAGTCGGCGACTACAACTTTCAGACTCGGCTCCCATCTGCCGTCCATCGTGGCGGATACCGTGCCCCTGATGTCCTTTGAGGAAGCTCCGACCTCGAAGACGTAGCGTCCTGAGTCAAAGGTTATCCTGTCTTTTTCCGGATCCCAGAACCAAAGGTCCTTGCATTCAACAGGAATGGAGACCGTCTTTGTCTGTCCCCTTGGGATGGTGACCCTCTTGAAGCCTTTCAGACGCTTTACAGGCCTCTGGAGTGATGCAGGGCTGTCAGGAGTCGTCAGATAGACCTGGACGACTTCATCGCCTTCACGGCTGCCGGTGTTGGTGACATCCACGCTGACGGTGATCCTGTCTTCAGGAGTTATCCCGGTCTTGCTTATAGCGAAGTTGGAATATTCGAAGGTCGTGTAGCTCAGGCCGTAGCCGAATTCGTAGGAGACAGGCTTGTCAAAGTACCAGAGCGTACGTCCGTTGCCGCCTTTCTGTCCTCTGAGAGTATAGTCGGTGATTGGAGCCAGATCGTTGACGCTCTTGAACCAGGTTGCGTTGAGCTTTCCCCCCGGATTGACGTCTCCAAAGAGGACCTTTGCTATGGCATCTCCCTGCGCCTGGCCGTTGTAACCGGTCCATACGATGCCTCTGAGATTCGGGATATTCCTGAAATCCTCCACTTCCACGCATCCGAGGGTCTGCATAACTACGATGGTGTTCGGGTTGACCGCCGCGACAGCCTTGATCAGATCAACCTGGTTTCCAGGGAGGAGCAGGGTCAGGCGGTCCGCTTCTTCAGTGGCGGTGTTCTCATCGGTTCCGACGAATACGAGCGCGACATCCGCATCCTTTGCCGGCTCAACTGC
>CAYFVE010000102.1:4000-5203 GCA_964346605.1 uncultured Muribaculaceae bacterium
CTTGGCGTCGATAGGATCTTCCGGAGCTTTGTAAACCAAATAGAGGTTCTGAGGCTCATTGTAGCCGAGTTCGAGGGCGTCCACTGTGAAAGGGGAACTGGTCCCGTAAACTCCGCCTACCCTTGCGCCTGAGGCCTTTGTCGCCTCGATCCTGCCGATCATATTCCCTTCCGGGCTGGCTGTGCGGATTTCTACGATACCTCCTTCTGTAGGAATGTTCAATCCGACGGTGATCTTGTCGGTCCCTGTGATGTCTATCCCGCTGTAGGATGTCCAGGAACCATCATCGACAGTGCGTATCTGCTCTTCGGTACCCATTCCGGTACCGATGGTTATTCCGTCTGAGGATGATGAATATTTGGTAGCGTCGTAGCGTCTTGTCGTTCCGTCCCTCTTCGTGACCTCAAAATAGGCGATGTAGAACAAGTTGCTCTTGCTCTTTGCGTTTCCTCCGCCACCGAGGGTTATCTCAGTGTTGAAGCCGTGGGCCTTGACGTAGTTCCGGAGGGCTGCATAAGGGGTGATCCTGACTTCCTCGTCAGGCCTTCCGGAATACGGCCCGAGCACGACTGCGTCGGCCTGGGGACCGAAAAGGGCGATGCTGCGGATGCTTTTGCCGTCAAGCGGGAGGACTTCCCCCTCATTTTTCAGCAGAACCGGAGTCCTAGAGGCGATTTCGGCTGCAAGCGCCTGATTGGCCGCCGAGCTGACCATAGACGCAGGGTATTTCGTATAAGGAACCTTCTCTTCCGGGTCGAATTCTCCGGTCCTCATTCTGATAGTGAACATATTCACGAGCGCCCTGTCCATATCTGCCTCTGTGATGAGACCCTGCTGGAGGGCTTTAAGGGCATATCTCTGATAGATGCTTCCGCAATCGGAGTCAACTCCGGCTTTGAGGCCGTACATAGTGGCCTCTTCGTAGGTCTCCGCATAGAAGTGGCCGGACTGGATGTCGTCAATCGCGGCGCAGTCGCCGGTGACGTACCCCTTCAGGCCATAGGTCCTTCTGGCTATGCTGTCAAGATAGGTCACGCTGGCTGAAGTAGGGACCTTGTTGACAGCGTTGTAGGATGACATTATCGATGGAAGGTTGTCATTTTCAATGAGTTCCTTATACGGGTAGAGATAGAACTCACGCATATCCCTGCTGTCCATATCCGAACTGCTTACGTGGCGGTCGAACTCGCTGTTGTTGGCAAA
>CAYFVE010000102.1:5213-8430 GCA_964346605.1 uncultured Muribaculaceae bacterium
GTGCTTTGCGGTCGGGACGGCCTTCATATACTTTCCGTCGGAGCCCATCAGGCCTCTGACATAGCCTCCGGACATCCTTGCGGAAAGGAACGGATCTTCGCCGTACGATTCTCCCGTGCGGCCCCAGCGCGGGTCTCTGACCGGTTCCACGACCGGTGACCAGAAAGTAAGTCCCTTCGTTCCGGTCTGGAATATGGCTCGGGCTTCGTCGGCTATCGCCGAACTCATCCTTTCCGCCAGGTCCGGGTCCCATGAGGAGCCAATGGCCACACTGTTCGGGAAAGAGGTAGGACCCTTGAGTCCGACGGCCGGATTAGGCCCTGAAAGGACGCCGTGAAGAGCTTCGCTCCAGACGTTGTAGGCCTTTATGCCAAGTCTTGGAACCGCGGCCATGTTGTTGCCCAGCAAACTCTGTTTCTCTTCGAGAGTCAGCCTTGAGACGAGATCGACGGACCTTTCCTCAAAGGAGTAAGCGGTGTTCAGGTAAATAGGGGTGTGTTGTACTTCCTTGTCACTTGCATCGGATTTTCCGGTCAGGAAAAGAGCCAATGCCGCGGATGCCAGCGCAAGGGCGATTCTCGAAATTTTAGCAGTGTTCATCATTGTGTGGCTTTATATATGCAAAGTAAACAATCTTGATGAGATTTTCATTTTGCATTCAGTCCATTCGCTTTAAAAATCGCGTCATAGTCCGATTTTAAAGGGTTCTGGTCGATTTTTTGTATCATTTGAGGATTTTCGTTTTCATATTTGTTACACAAACTCTAATTACATGATGATACGACATCTGAAACAAGTGTTGGCTTTAGCTGCAAGCGCGGCGGCCATCATCCTTCTCACGAGTGCGGCAGGCACTCTCGAAAATTATTTTTCGCCGGTCAAGTCCAAGTCAGCGGCTCCGGACCAGGACGGCTTCATCAGGCGCTGGACTTTGCTGGAACCGATCAGCAAGCCTAACCGCTCGAACACGGTGTTCACGGATTCCTACATCCGCGCCGCATTCGACACCCTCTACTTCCCTGAGCAGTTCACCTGCTCTCCAAAGGACGGAGACCGTGTCAAGGTCGGAGACCAGGTCCTCAAGTGGCACAGCCTTGACAGCAAACTTTTCAATGTGAAACTTCTGAGATTCGCTGACGGTCTCGGCCTGGATTTCTACGGTGTCCTGTTCTGGACTTACACCGTGGTCAACTGCGAGGAAGACATTCCTGACGTCAGGATGGCAGTGGGTTCCAACTCCGCTTCACAGTGGTGGCTCAACGGTGAGGAAGCCGTCATCCTTTCAGGCGACCACCGTATGGTGATGGATGACTGCACATCCAAGCGTCTCACCCTCAAGAAGGGCAGGAACATCATCCGCGGCGCTGTCATCAACGGTCCTGGGATGAGCGATTTCTGTCTCAGGTTCATCGATGAGAAAGGCAATCCTGTAACCAATTATACAGTAACGACTAAATAATTGAATATGAATACGATTAAAATACTTATAGCATCATCAGCCCTGCTTCTGGCAGGCGTAGCTTCAGCACAGGAAGGCGCTCCATACATTCACGATCCTTCCACTATTGTGGAGTGCGACGGCAAATACTATACGTTCGGAACCGGTGGCGGCGGACTGATCTCCGAGGACGGCTGGGTATGGAATTCTGGCGCTGAGCGTCCCGGACGCGGCGCCGCTCCGGATGCGATGAAGATCGGTGACAGGTATCTTGTCGCTTACAGCGCTACCGGCGGCGGACTAGGCGGCGGACACGCCGGTCAGGTCCTCACTATGTGGAACAAGACTCTTGATCCTCATTCTCCTGATTTCAAGTTCACTGACGCGGTGGTCGTGGCCGAGTCTCTTGTAAATGAAGACTGCGACGCAATCGACGCAGGTCTCCTGATGGGTCCTGACGGCCGCCTATGGCTGACTTACGGAACCTATTTCGGAGCCATCCGTCAGGTCGAACTCGATCCTGCAACCGGTTTCAGAGTCGAGGGCAATGTGGCAAAGGATGTCGCGATTGACTGCGAGGCTTCCGTGATGATGTATCGCAACGGATGGTATTATCTGCTCGGAACTCACGGTACCTGCTGCGATGGAACCAACTCCACATACAACATTGTGGTCGGCCGGTCTCGCGACCCTCAGGGTCCTTTCATCGACAATGTCGGAAGGGATATGCTCCGGGGCGGCGGAAAGATGGTTGTCGCCGCAGATGACCGTCATATGGGCGCAGGCCACTTCGGACGCTATATAGTAGAAGAGGGTGTCGAGAAGATGTCCTTCCATTGGGAGGCTGATCTTGAAAGGAGCGGACGCAGCGTTCTCGCCATCAAGCCTCTTGTCTGGGTTAACGACTGGCCAGTAGCCGGTGATAACATCGAAGCAGGCGTCTATGAAATCGAGTCTGTAAGAAGGGGTTACGCTCTTGAGCTTGCCGTTGACTTCGTCCGTATGGCAGGTGGTATGCGCGGCTTCTTTATGAGGCAGGACCAGCCGATTGTCTCAGTGGAGAACCAGAAACTCTCTGAGGTCGAGGAAGGATGGTCAAAGGGGAATCTGGAGATCCGGATCGGTGACTATATGTCACGCCCTCACCAGAAATGGGAGGTTGTTCCTGTTCCTGAGGCTGGCGGCTACATCGGCGGACCTTACTACAAGATTGTCATCGCCGGTACAACACGCGCTCTCGCGGCGACAGCTGAAAGGGAAGTCATCGCTGTCCCTGAATTCACGGGCGCGGACGAGCAGCTCTGGCGCATCGACCAGCTGACAGACGGAACCTATCGCATAATGCCTAAGAAGGTTCCTGGAACAGACAAGGAATATGTCCTCTACTCGGTTGCCGACAGCACGCCTACTCTTGCCGAGTTCGATATGTCTTCCGACAACTCCAAGTGGAATTTCAAAGCCAGAAAGTAAGCCTATTCCTCCTCTTCCGTAACGGAAGCGGTCCCGTGGTCCTTCAGATTCTTTACGAAGGTGGAAGGCGAGATGTTGAACTGCTTCTGGAAACTGGTAGCGAAATAGGAGGATGACGAGAATCCGACCATATAGGCAACCTCGTTTATCCTGTACTTCTGGGAAGCCAGCAACTCTGCCGCCTCTTTCAGGCGGCAGAGTCTTATATATTCGTTGATGTTCAGACCTGTGTTAGCCTTGACCTTCCGATAGAGGGTTGACTTGCTGGTGCCGAGAGTGTCGATCAGCATCTCCATATTGAGGTCCTGG
>CAYFVE010000103.1:0-8383 GCA_964346605.1 uncultured Muribaculaceae bacterium
AATTGAATATTAATTTATAAAATCGTATCGGAGAATTTTTCTCCGGACACTAATGCTTCTTCATAATAAAAATAAAAACTAGAGTTTCTTATTCATTTTGCTATTTGCGAGACAAAAGTACATAGTTTTTCGGGAAAAGCAATAAAAATTTACATTTTAATCGTTTTTTGACAGCCATGAGAACTCACATTTCTCAAATCTCTCGATTTTTCCGCTTACAATCTGAAAGCGAAGAGCTAGCCTGGGGACATCCCTGGAGCCCTGAAAGCCACAGGCGCCGGGATTCAAGAAAAGGAATCCGCCTTTCGCGTCGCGGAAGACTTGCGGAATGTGAGTATGGCCGCAGACAAAGAGATCCGGATGGTATGTTTCGATAAGAGTCTTAGCATCAGTATCATAAAGAGGACGGTTGGAATTGAATGCCCAGTAGCTTCCCCTTCTGAGACCTATGTGGGTCATAAGCACCCTTAGACCTTCACAGTCGAAGTTCTGAAAAATCGGAAATTCCTGTCTGACATCCTGACCGTCGCAATTGCCGTAAACGCCTGTAAGCGGCTTGAAGGCAGCAATTTTCCTCGCACAGGCTAAAGATCCGAAATCTCCTGCATGCCATATCCGGTCAACAGGTTTGAGAAACTCCCTGACATCATCGGGGAAAACGCCGTGGGTGTCCGAAATCAATCCGATGTACATCTTTTCTATAGTTTGATGACTATGTTCTTACGGTAAAGGATCCAGAGGATGCAGAAGATCAGGGTCGTGAAGATCAGGGCGTAAAGGAGTGAGGTGTATTCATTGGCTCCGAAGATGGCATAGGGCGAAAAGCCGATGAAGGAATAACTCTTGGCGATCACGCCTGAGCAAATGAAGGCCACAAGCGCATTCATCCCCATTGCCTTGAAAGGTTCGAAAGCCTTGCCGTGTCCCTTGATGTCTATCACATACATAAGGAAAGACAGCGCCATCATCGCCCAGCCTCCGGCATAGAACACATAGGATGCTGACCAGAGCGGCTTGCTTATAGGGATCCAGATACTGACAACCATCGCGAAGGAGAGGGAAATCGCTCCGTAGGCGAAAGTCCTGAGGGCTATGCGGTCCGGAGAGTCGGCTATCGAATACTGATTCTCGGACACGGATGCGGCCATCCGCCTTTGCGAGCGGAGGATCATAGAGCCTGTCAGGTAGCCCAGCAGGCAGGAACAAGCCCCCGTCATCGATCCGAGAAATCCTTCAGGATCAAAGTTTGTGCCTTCGTAGCCGTGGTAGCAATGGTTGCTGCCTATCAGCCATTCGTCTATTCTCATAGAAATGTTCCCTTCGAGGGTGAAGGCGCCCGGTTCATGTCCGAAAATCAACAGTATAGCGGTGTAACCGGCACAAAGTGCGGCGATTGAGGCAAGGATCCTCCCTGGCTTTCGCAGGCGGAGGGCCAGACAGCCGGCGATCGCATAAGACATTCCGATTCGCTGGAGGACTCCGAATATCCGTCTGTGCTGGAGCCAGTAAAGGTAATTCTGACCGAAACTCCATGAGGGATCGTGAGGTTCCACAGGAAAGAAAGGATACAGGTTGAGCGCAAGGCCCACCAGGAAGATCAGGGCTCCCCTCTTCAGAACCCTGAAATACGCTTTTGAAGTGACTTTCTCGTACTTTGAAAAGGAGAAGGCCATTGCGCAGCCCATACAAAAGATAAAGAACGGATACACCAGGTCAGTCGGAGTGCAACCGTTCCATTCCGCGTGCTCAAGCGGAGGGAAAATGTGCGCCCAGGAGCCCGGATTGTTGACAACGCACATAAACGCGATGGTCAGTCCCCTGAGTACGTCCAATGAAACGAAACGCTTTTTCATAGGGGCAAATATACTCTATTTCGCCGCAATTTGTATCTTTGCAGTATGGAGATTTTCTATGCTCGCGAGATTGACGGGGAATATGCATACCTCGATCAAGAGGAGAGCGCTCACTGCGCGCGAGTCCTTCGACACAAGGCTGGAGACGGGATTGTCGTGGTGGACGGTCTCGGGAACAGGATGTCCTGCATCCTGACCGACGATTCTCCCAAGGCTGCTGTCGCCAGGATCCTGAGTTCGACTCCTGGATGGAATTTCCATCCCTACCATCTGACTATGGCTGTCTGCCCGACGAAGAACAATGAACGTTTTGAATGGTTCGTTGAAAAGGCTACGGAACTGGGTGTGGACGAAATCGTCCCGATTATCGGAGAACGCTCCGAAAGAAAAATATTCAAGACCGGACGCTCCCGCAAAATTGTACTGTCCGCAATGAAGCAGAGCCTCAAGGCTGCGCTTCCAACTGTTGCTGAACCGATCTCAGTAAAAGAATTTCTTCGCTCCGGCTTGGCTCCCGGTACCGCCGCCGCTGACATCAGGATGATTTGCTACTGCTTTGAAGGAGAAACTGAAAGGAGGTCTGTAGAGGATGTTATAATGGATGCGCCTGCAGGGAGCAGGATTACCGTGATGATCGGGCCTGAGGGAGATTTCTCCCCGGAGGAGGCCGGACTGGCGATTGAAAGCGGCTTCTTGCCAGTGCACCTCGGACCGTCAAGGCTCCGCACCGAAACCGCCGCCATCACCGCGGTCGCCGCAGTTTATCTGAAATTCATAAAATAACTGGCATACAATGAAAAAGACAGAAGAGATTCTGGATGAAACCCTGAAGGTCCTGAAAGAAGGAGGAGTGATTCTGTATCCGACTGACACCGTATGGGGCCTTGGCTGCGATGCGACCAATCCTGAGGCCGTCGCGAAGGTGTATTCGATAAAGCACCGTTCGGACAGCAAGTCGCTGGTTCTTCTTGCGGCGAATATGGATCAGATAGCCCTGTTCGTCAACGAAATCCCCCAGATGGCGATCGAACTCGTGGAGGTCAATGACAAACCCATGACCCTTGTCTATCCGGGAGCAAAGTCCTACCCTGCTCCGGCAGAAGGAGAAGCCCCTAAGGCGGACCGCTTCCATCTGGCCTACAACGCTGTGGCGGCAGACGGCACCGTGGGAATACGCATCCCTATGATGGAATTCTGCCGGCAAGTGGCCTACAAACTAGGCCGCCCTATCGTCTCGACTTCTGCCAACATCTCCGGAGAGCCGGCACCAAAGGGATATTCAGACATCCCTGAAAAGATAAAAGAGGCTGTCGATTATATCGTCGAACCGAGCCTTGAATCAGGAGCGACCGGACTCGCCTCCCAGATCATCAAAATCGGACTAGACGGCGAAGTGCAAATCCTCCGCACCTGATACTCTACCCTAAAGCAGTTGGGCTGAAATCAATTCTGAATGGCACGGACAAGAAAAGCATTTCTACGATCCATATCGCCAACGTTATTTAAAAGTGAATTGTGTGTAAAAGATGCGAAGTAAAGATTCCAGGCGCGTAAATTGTCAATGTCGTACTCTGTGGATGACCAATAGCGGCTTGCGCCTTGTTCCAACTTCGAAGGAAGGAATATGAACCCGACACCTGAACCCTTGACTACCGTTCCTGCGTGACCGTGAACAGTCAACCAAGTCCAGCCGCATTCAGTGACTATCTTTTCAAATTGCTCCTTGCTTGGAAGAGTTACGCCTTGCAATGCGTTGGCATCATCAAAAGCGTAAGACGAGCCTCGTTGCTCCGGGAGGGTGCAGCCATAATTGCAAGTTTTGAAAGCAATACCTTCTATAACAACACCGACGTCGCTTCCTACGGACACCCACCTGCCATCCCCGATCGCAGGAAGTTTTATGGCACTGTGGCTCTTCAATTCCCTATCTCTCTTAACGAAATAGTCTTGTCTAATTCCGTTTGAATTCATTGTCTTGGTAAAGTAATACCCACCATAAGGGTAGTCTCCTTTCAGCCTGCCGCTGAAAAGGAAGCCGTCACCATAGCTGTAGCCGGTCATTTCGTCACCGGCGCCCTTGTCAGATGTCTCGACTATTTCAAGAGTATTCGCGAGGACGGACTGCAAGCCAGCGGGGGTAACAGCATCAGTTGCCAAAGTATAGCCGGCAGTTGAGACCAAGGCTACTCCGCCTGATGTGGATGACATCGCTTCATCCTCATGTATATGGAACTGCACATATCCATCTGGTATAACCATATCAAAGGATCCTGAGACAGTGTTGTTGGTGACCTTATAATCAAGCGCAGCAGTGGCGTAGTACGCATAATATACTTTACTGAACTTAAATTCGTCGCTTGTTCCCCGATACACAGTTTCACCGTTGCCGAAAGGAAGATAAACCGCCCTCATCATACCGGTCTGGCCCTCGGTAAATTCCAAATTTCCGGAAGAAGAGCCTCCGACAGGTACCGGACCGCTGCCAGAGGAGGAGCCCGATGGAATATATTCCCATACTGAACCATCGTAAAGCATCTTAAGATGCTTAGGGGCAGGTTGATTGTCGAAGAACACGAAAATCACATCTCCCCTTTCCCATCCCTGTTTCACAGCGCGGGTGTCTGCGTTATCGTCAGGATGATTTGCCGTAAGGTTGAATGTAATGTTTGTATGCCCGGAGATGATTCCCTCAGGTGTTTCTACCGCAATCTCCTTGTTACAGGCAACCAAGAAGGCGGCAACTGCAGAAAAAATGCAAAGGAACTTTTTCATATCACCATTCCTCCTCATCGTTAAAACGATTAAACCTGGGTTTGTCGCTTCCCTGCAAGATGACTTTTTCCGTATTCAATTCCAGCACAATTAATGCAGGGGATTGATAGACTGTTTTATTCTCCTTCATATATCAGTTTGATTAGTTCCGAAATCAGAAAGTATAAAGTTAAGAAATTCGAATAGATTTTCAGGAAAAAAGAACTTTTTTTCTATATACAGAAAAAATCCACCACAGGATCTTCTGTAGTGGATTATTGTGGAGATAAAGAGATTCGAACCATAATTGCAATACCCAACAGAAACCCTTAAATTTCATTATTTTATTGAGGGTTATTGCTGTTTACTCCAAGTAAATTTACATAAAATTAGGGCACGATTAGGGCACTATTTCAAAAAATGCCCTATATTTGTACCGTGGCAATACGACATAACATCAAATTCAACCTCAGGACCTACGGGAAGAATCGTGACAAACATCAAATCAGAATGCGGGTCACCTTCAATGGACAACAGCTGGACTTCGCCACAGGAAGTATTCTTACTGACAAGAATGCATGGGATTCTTCGACAGAGACCGTTCTGGATAGTTACATCAGCCCGAAGGGAGTCACTGGTGTATCCATTAACAACAGCCTCCGCAATGTCCGAAGCCAGATGATCACCGCATTCAAATTCTTTGAAGCCAATGATGTCTATCCTACGGAAGAGCAGCTGAGCGATAAGTTCAGAAAAAGAATGACCGGAGTCACCCCTAAGAAGCCTGAACCTCAGAAGAAGGCTGAGACCAAACCTAAGGAGCCGGACTTCTTTACCATCTTTGATTCGTTCATGTCCGAGTGCGGGGAGAAGAATGCCTGGACGGAGGCCACTTTCCAGAAGATGTATGCAATGAAAGCTGACCTGAAGACCTTCATCTCTGACCTTACAGAGAAGACCCTGACGGAATTTGTCGTATATCTCAGGGAGTCAAAGAAACTCAAGACCCCAAGAAAGGCAAAAGGAGACAGGGAGGAATATGATAGGGATGACATCGTGGGTGTCAAGAATTCTACAATAGAGAAGAAACTCGGTTACCTCAAATGGTTCCTGAAATGGGCGACGGACAAGGGCTATAACACGAACACCGCCTACAAATTTTTCCGTCCTACTCTCAAGCGGACTCAGAAGAAGATAATCTACCTTACTAATGAAGAGATGAAAAAGATAATCTCCCTTGAGATTCCACCTGAGCACAAGGCACTTGAAAATGTCAGGGACGTGCTTATCTTCTGCTGCTTTTCTGGCCTTAGGCATTCTGATGTCTTCAATCTCCGTAGAAGAGATATCAAGGATGGATTCATAGAGATTACCACGGTCAAGACTGCTGACAGCCTGTCCATAGAGCTTAATGATGTGACGAAGGGCATACTGGAAAAGTACAAGGACTATAAGTTCAATGATGGTAAGGCCCTTCCTGTCATCTGCAACCAGACCATGAACAGAGAGCTGAAGGACTTGTGCAAGATGGCTGGAATAGACGAGGAAATCCGCATCACAACCTACAAGGGCAACCAGCGTATTGATGAAGTCAAGCAGAAGTGGGAACTCGTCGGTACCCACACCGGACGCAAGACATTCATAGTCAATGCTCTCTCCCTCGGAGTAGCCCCGAATGTCGTAATGAAATGGACAGGCCACTCCGACTACAAGTCCATGAAGCCCTACATCGACATCGTTGATTTCGTCAAAGCCGATTCAATGACAAGGTTCAATTCCCTGCTTTGACTGACACATGAAAATATTTTGCTTCTCGAATAATCTTCGTATCTTTGTTACGAAATTTAGGCACAAATGCCATAAATTCGTAAAGTCATGAAAATAATAAGGTCCCAATACCTGCAAAAACTTATTGATGCTGAGAATAATGGCTCTGTAAAAATCATTACAGGAATCAGACGCTGCGGGAAGTCATATCTGGTCAAGACTTTGTTTACTGACTACCTTTTGAATAAAGGTGTGCCAGCATCAAACATAATTATAATTGATCTTGAAGACAAGGCGCAGTCTGCTTATCTGGATCCGGACTTCCTTCTTTCAGATGTGAGAGCAAGGACGTCAGATTCGAAGCAACAGTATTATGTGATAGTGGATGAGGTCCAGAAGGTTCAGGGGTTTATGGATGTGGTCAACAGTATCGCTCTGAGTAGCAATGTTGATGTGTATATTACTGGCAGCAACTCCAAATTTCTGTCTAAAGATATTGCAACAGAATTCAGAGGTCGTGGCAACGAGATACACATGTTCCCATTGTCTTTCTCGGAGTTTATGTCGGCATTCGGAGGCGCAGTTGAAGATGGGTGGTACGAATATATGTTATATGGAGGATTGCCCCATTCACTCACGTTTAAAGGTGAAAGTGGAAAGGTCACTTATTTAAAGAATCTGTACAAGACCGTTTATCTCGAGGATATTTACGAACGGCACGAGATAGAGAATAAAGAAGAGTTTGAAGAATTAGTGAAGATTCTGGCTTCTTGTATAGGCTCACCGACGAATCCAGCCAATCTTGCTAATACATTCAAAAGTGTAAAAAAATTGCAGTCCATTACGGACAAGACCATCTCCACATATATCAAGTACATTGAGGACGCTTTCCTGATTTCAAAGTCCGAAAAGTATGACATAAAAGGGAAACAGCATATAGGAGCTTCAAATAAATATTATTTTCAGGATTTCGGACTTCGTAATGCAATTCTGGACTTCAGACAGAATGAGTGGAATCACATCATGGAGAATGTGATTTACAATGAGCTACGCATTCGAGGGTTCAATGTTGACGTTGGGAATGTCTCTGTGCGCAAACGCGATGCCGATGGAGTAATGCGCAGAATCTCTCTTGAAGTGGATTTTGTTGCCAATCTAGGCAGCAGAAGGTATTATATTCAGTCCGCTTGGAGAATGCCTGATGCTGAGAAAATCGCCCAGGAATCTCAGTCACTTCTCGGAATCAATGACAGTTTTAAAAAAATTATTGTAGTTGGTGAAAATATCCCTCTTACACGTGATACAAACGGCATTGTGACTATGGGATACAAACAGTTTCTCCTTGATGCAGATAGTCTTGATCAGTAAACATAACCGATGAATTTGTGCAGTTTCAAACTGCACTATTATGAACATGACCGCAACCGACACCATATTATCATTCCTTCGCTTATTAAGGGACGCGACCGAGATGGTCAAGAGACAGGTCCCGCTGATGTTGGATGACATTATCAAGCTCACCGGCACGATGGAAAGCATGTCGGAGATGGAACCGTCAAGGTTTGATCTTACTTCCCTTCAATTAAAGAGTGAGTGTGCAGGTGGCGGCCTGTTCGATGAGTTGTCGGCCAAAGTGGTGGAAGAGTCTTCCGCATTCATCACGGATTATGCCTATTCCGGCTCTCTATGTCGTGGAGGAAATCACGGTGACATCTTCCATGACGATGAAGCCTATACCATCAAGCACGTGATGAAGAAAATGTCCGAAGCTGCAAAAGCCCCACTCCAGATAATTGGTTTTTGGCTTGTCTGGATAGCAAATACCGTTGGCAAATTCAGTGACAGGGAGCTTCACAGAGCCGAAAGAGAGGTCAAGGACATCGCCGACGGCCGGTATGACTGGCGCATCGAGCGGTTCGAGAACAGGAACTGAATGTCCAGATAAACTCATGGTCGTATGAATATATACTATTCTGTGACAGGGCGGACCGAAAAACCGAAGTAGCGGCCGG
>CAYFVE010000104.1:0-8294 GCA_964346605.1 uncultured Muribaculaceae bacterium
CTGATACTGAAGGTCAAGCCCTGCGCTCTGGTTGTTGTACTTGTTAAGGATGCTTCTTGAGTAGGACTCATCGCTTGTCTCTCCGACAGTACTGTAGGACATACTGTTCGCGCCGACAACAGTCTCACCGCTATTGTAGGCATCCTTATCCGACCTGTTCTGGCTCCAGCTGTAACTGTAATTGGCAGAAGCGTAGAATCCGGCTCCAAGAGGCTCTGTGTAGACAAGTCTTCCAGTGAGGGATGCGTTTCTAGAAAGCTGGTCTATCCTCTGGTTGACGATGTCCTGATTTGTAATGCTTCCCATATAGGTCTCGGTCAGAGACTGGTTGAAACCGTTCATCTCATTGTTGCTGAATGAGTAGTTGGCATTGAATGAGAGGGTTCTGCCAGGAAGTCCGAGGCGCTGCCTGAAAAGGAAGAAACCATTTGTGGAAACATTCTTGTTTTCACCGTTGCTGCTTGAGAAACCCTGGTTTGTCTTTGCCAGGGCTCCCGCGGATTCATTGTAGGTCTCAAAATCTGAGAACTGGTTGTAGTCTCCGCCTCCGAAACTGATTTGAGGCTGGAAGAGTATGGATGTGTTCTTTGAGAACTCGTGTTCAAGACGGAGTCCGAAGCGGTTGCCGTAAGTGTTGTTGACACTGAAGCCGGGATCGTTCACTCCGTTCTTGTAGATGATATAGTTGTCATCCTCAAGGTGAGTTCTCTTTATGCTTCTCTCAAGTGAGTTGGTGTTGGAGTCATTATAGACATAATTGCCTCCTATCTCCATCTTGTCGTCGAAAAGAGTCTGGGTCGCATTGAGACCGGCCATCTTGGACTTGGTGATTCCGGCGCCGCCGCCGAAGCCCATTCCGCCTCCACCGCCGAAGCCCATTCCGCCTCCCATTCCGCTGCGCATTCCACCTCCCATCATTCCTCCCATCATTCCTCCCATCATTCCTCCGGAGATGTCGTTGAATCCACGGTTGTTTGTATTGTTGGCGTTGAGTATGAGGCTAATGGAGTTGTCTTCACCGAATCTTCCGATAAAGCCGCCGCTCTGGTAGCGCCAGTCTCCTGTGTCATCACCGATTTCGGAACCGGTGTGCTCAAGGATGTCGTGTCCGATTCCAGCAGAAAGATTGCCGATAAGGCCGTTCATCATTCCCTTCTGGACGCTGAGGTCGATGATCGTCTCCTCCTGGCCGTCATCGATACCGGTGAACGCTGCCTGCTCAGACTTTTTCTGGACCACCTTAACTTTCTCGATCATCTTTGCTGGAAGGTTCTTGGATGCAAGTTGAGGGTCATCAAGGAAAAATGTCTTTCCATCGATGGTTATCTTGGTTATGGTTTCACCGTTCGCCGTGACTGATCCGTCGGAATTGACTTCAACCCCGGGGAGTTTTTTCAGAAGATCCTCAAGCATATCATTGTCATTCGTCTTGAATGAGGATGCGTTGTACTCAATAGTATCCTTCTTTACGATAATCGGGTTTCCGGCCGCTGAGACGCTGGCTGCATCCAGCACCCTCTGGTCAGGCTCCATTTTCACGGTTCCAAGATCCAGATTGCCTGTCATCTCGATTTCAGCGGTGTAAGGCTTGTAGCCCATTATCTCAGCCTTGAAACTGTATTTGCCTGAATTGGCCTTCTCGATAATGGCCTTACCTTCAGCGTTGCTGAGAGCGTACTTGTACGGTTTTTCAGAGCCGGCCTTTGTGATTGAAATTGTAGCGAAGCCGACAGGTTCCCCTGACTGGGAGTCTGTAAGTACGACTGTGAGTGAGCCGCTGCTTTGCGCGAGCGCAACTGTCAGCATCGCGAAGATGCCAGCGGTGAGAGCAATGATTCTTCTTAAGTTCATAATAGGGTTTCTAGAATACTCCACTAACACAAAATTCAAACACTCCTTTGACAGACCAAGCCCTCTCCGGTTTAATCTGGTAAATAAAAAATATGAAAAAAAGTTTATTTTACACGATCCGGGTTTTCCCGTATGAATTTCTCCCAATTCGAGGATCCCTTGAGTCCTGAAAAAGGATTGGAAGTCGTGTAAAAATGGCACATGGCAATGGCAAGAGCATCCGTCGCGTCAAGATGTCCTGATTTCAGGTCAAAGCCTAAAGTCTTCTCCAACATAATGCAGACCTGCTCCTTTGAAGCGGCTCCATTGCCGGTTATCGCCTGTTTCGCCTCCCGGGGAGCATATTCACGGACATCAGAGATGCCATACTCCATCGCAGCAATCATCGCCGCGCCCTGGGCACGGCCGAGTTTCAGGACCACCTGGGCATTTTTGCCATAGAAAGGAGACTCCAGAGCCATTTCAGTGCCGTGATAGGTCTTGCAGACTTCGCTGACCGTGTCATAAATCTGTCTGAGTTTTGAATATGCATCCTTCTCCTTGCGGAGATCCAGCACACCCATATCGACAAAGCAAGGCTTACCGTTAAGGACATCAATAACCCCGAAGCCCAGTAACCGGGTTCCGGGGTCAATTCCTATGATTGTCCTCTTGTCCATAGCAGATGGACCAAAGTTAATCAATCTTGTCGAATCCTGTGTAAGGACGGAGAACTTCCGGAATGATGATTCCGCTTTCAGTCTCATTGTCTTCAAGAAGGGCGGCGACTACCCTCGGGAGCGCCAGCGAACTGCCGTTCAGGGTGTGGCAGAGCTGCATCCTGCCTTCTGAGTCGCGATAGCGCAGATGAAGCCTGTTGGACTGGTAGGTCTCGAAATTGGAAACCGAAGAGATTTCAAGCCAACGGCCCTGGGCTGCCGACCAGAGTTCAAAGTCATAGGTGATGGCTGATGTAAAACTCAGGTCTCCTCCACAAAGTCGGAGTATCCTGTACTTCAGTCCCATAGAATTGACAAGTTTCTCAACGTGGGCGACCATCTCATCCAAAGCGGCATAGGAGTTCTCCGGCTTCTCGATACGGACGATCTCGACCTTGTCAAACTGATGCAGGCGGTTCAGACCGCGGACATCCTTGCCATAAGAGCCGGCTTCACGGCGGAAGCAAGGAGTATATGCAGTCATCTTCTGAGGAAAGTCATTCTCTCCAAGAATCACATCTCTGAATATGTTAGTAACAGGGACCTCGGCTGTCGGAACCAGATAGAAATCGTCCAGGCCGGCATAATACATCTGGCCCTCCTTGTCAGGAAGCTGGCCGGTACCGAATCCGGAAGCCGCATTGACCATCACAGGGGGTTCGACCTCCTTGTAGCCGGCGGCTGTGTTGAAATCAAGGAAATAGTTGATGAGAGCCCTCTGGAGCCTCGCTCCCTTGCCCTTATAGACAGGGAATCCCGCTCCGGTGAGTTTTACGCCAAGATCAAAGTCGATTATGTCGTACTTCTTCGCGAGTTCCCAATGAGGAAGGGCATCCTGAGGAAGATGCACCTCCGGGCCCCCGGTCTTGACAACCTGATTGTCCTCCGCCCCCTTTCCCGGAATGACGAGATCGCAAGGAATGTTAGGAAGGAGAACGATCCGGGAATCGAGTTCCTTGTTGTTCTCGTCGGCCTTCGCAAGAAGTTCTGAAGACTTTGCCTTAAGTTCGGCGACTTCCTTTTTCACCTCTTCAGCCTCTTCCTTCTTGCCTTCCTTCATCAGGCCGCCGATCTTCGCTGCAAGCACCTTCTGCTGTGCGACAAGGGCATCACTCTCTGTCTGGAGGGACCTTCTGTTCGCATCCAGTTCGAGGACTTTTTCAACGATGGCCCTCGCATCGAAATTCTTGACTGCAAGCTTCGCGATCACAAATTCAGGATTGTCACGAAGCGTTTTGAGTGTCAACATATTATAAATATACGTTAGTTCGTTGTAAAAGAAAAAGAGGACTGTACGACAACTCGAAGCCAGCCCTCTTTCATCTATTGATCCTCCGAGTCTTAGTTCTCAAAAGGGATTACTGAGACGTAGGATTTGTCTTCCTTCTTCCTAGTGAACTTCACTGTTCCGTCAACAAGAGCATAAAGGGTATGGTCCTTGCCCATTCCGACGTTCTTGTCAGGATTGTGGACAGTACCTCTCTGTCTGACGATGATGTTTCCTGCCTTTACGACCTCACCGCCGAATTTCTTGAGTCCGAGTCGTTTTGAATGAGACTCACGACCGTTCTTTGAACTGGATTGACCTTTTTTGTGTGCCATAATTTAAACTCTTTGGAAATTAAGCGATTGCGTCGATACGGATCTTGGAAAGCTTCTGGCGATGGCCATTGAGTTTCTGGAATCCCTTGCGGCGGATTTTCTTGAACACGAGCACCTTGTCTGCCTTGACCTCGTCATCGAGGACAGTGGCCTTTACGACTGCGCCCTTAACATAAGGATTACCGAGCTGGATCTGCCCTTCGGTGTCGATCAGCAGCACCTTGTCGAACTCTACGGAAGCGTCCTTGTCCGCTGCGAGGCGGTTTACAAAAAGCTCTTTCCCTGCTTCAACCTTGAACTGCTGGCCTGCAATGTCAACAATTGCGTACATAAAATACAAAACTTTATAAGTTTCAGCCTGAGGCGCCTGCACTCCTGCGCAGGACTTCTGGAGCCTCATAGCCATAAAAGGACTGCAAAAATAGACAAAATCTGATTAACCACCAAATATTTAGCAAAAATCCTGTTCAATCCTCCCCTCGCCTGCCATCAGTCCGCAAAGCGCGACTTCCCCGTTGCACTGCATCAACGATTCGCCACAGCCATCGGACTGGACCTTCAATCATAGCAAATCAGATGAGGTTTCGCCAAAAGAAGGGAACGATGTCCGGCAGGGCGAATGAATAAACAAGGAGCAGCCCTTCCCAAAAGGCGGGCCGCTCCGGTTATCTGAGCAGGGATATTGCTATTCGGCAGACTTGCGCCACAGGCGGGACATATCCTCCAGGGTCTTGCCCTTCGTCTCGGGAACAAGCTTCCAGACGAAGACGGCGGCAATCACGCAGATCAAGCCATAGAGGCCGTAGGTGAACCAATGGCCGAAGTCGTCTCCAGGTACCAGATGCATATTGAACATCGGAACGAAGGTGGAACTGACGATGAAGTTGAATATCCACTGGAACGCGACAGCAATCGCCACAGCGGCTCCGCGAATCGTGTTCGGGAATATCTCAGCGATGAGAACCCAGCAGATAGGGCCCCAGCTGAACATAAAGCAAGCGCTGTAAAGCATGATGCTTGCCATCGTCAGCATATTCAGGCCTTCCTTGCCGAACGTCAGAGCGACTCCGAGCGCGCCGATGGCCATTCCGATCGAACCGCTGATGAGAAGAGGCTTTCGGCCGAGTTTCTCCACCGTGAAGACAGCCAGCAGGGTGAACGAAATGTTGACGACACCCATAAGGACGGTCTGCACCATAGGATTGCTCATACCCATATCCTGGAATATCCTTGGAGCATAGTAGAGGACGGCATTGATGCCGACTGCCTGCTGGAAAACGCTCAGCATAATTCCGATGAATATGCACATAAAACCGTAAGAGAAGAGCTTCTCCTTCTTCTCGGTAAGAGTTCCCTTGATGTCTGTGAGAATCTCCTGAGCCTTTGCGAAACCGTTGATCTTCGCAAGCACGCCTATGGCCTTGTCCTGCTGTCCCGACATCACAAGGTAACGCGGAGTCTCAGGAACAAGACAGATAAGGAATGCGAAAAGCCCTGCAGGAACACACTCCGAACCGAACATATACCTCCAGCCGGTCTCAATGGTCCATTGGGCGTCAGTAAGGTTAGCTATTGCGCCTGCGGCGTCATAGATCGGATTGGCGTGGCCGCCGATGATTATGAAGTTGACGAAATAGACGACAAGCTGTCCGAATATTATAGCGAACTGGTTCCAGCTTACAAGCATTCCGCGGATGTTGCTTGGAGCGACTTCGCCTATGTACATAGGGCAAATGGCCGAAGCCATTCCGACTCCGATGCCGCCGAGGACTCTGAATAGATTGAAAACAACCAGAAGAGTGACTGTCGGCTCTCCGACAGGAAGGATTCCGTACATTTCAGGCCTCATACTTCCCCACGCGGAGATGAAGAAGCAGATACCTGCGATGATGAGAGACTTCCTTCTGCCGAATCTGGTAGCGAAGAGGCCTGAAAGGGCGCTTCCTATGATGCAGCCGATCAGGGCGCTGGAACAGGTGAAGCCGTGGAGGTAGTCAGTATAGTTGAAGTCTGAAGCACTTTTGAAGAATGCCTGCAGACCTTTCTCCGCTCCGGAGATGACCGCCGTATCGTAACCGAACAGCAGACCTCCGAGAACGGCGACAAGCACTATCGAGAACAGATAGCGCTTGCTGCCTTTTTCGGGGTAACCCATAACGAATTACTTGCTGTAGATGTTGAGAATAGTCTCGTAGAGTTCCTGCTTTCCGCTGGTCTGCTTAGGCTCTCCGTTCTTCTTCGCGTAAGCGACGAGATCCTCAAGGGTCATCTTGCCCTCTTCGAACTTCTTGCCTTCGCCAGAATCGAATGAAGAGTAACGCTCCTTGACCATTGCAGGGATAGGAGATTCCTCAAGAATAGCAGCAGCGTTCAGGAGAGCGCGCGCCATTGCGTCCATACCGCAGATGTGGGCGATGAAGATGTCCTCAAGATCAGTAGAATTCCTTCTGATTTTCGCATCGAAGTTTGAACCGCCGTTGCCAAGACCACCGTTGCGGATGATCTGCATCATAGCCTGGGTGAGTTCGAAGTTGTCAACAGGGAACTGGTCGGTGTCCCAGCCGTTCTGAGCGTCGCCACGGTTGGCGTCGATGGATCCGAGCATACCGTTGTCAACCGCAACCGCAAGTTCGTGCTCGAACGTGTGGCCGGCGAGGGTGGCGTGATTGACCTCGATGTTAACCTTGAAATCCTTCTCAAGACCATTTGCGCGGAGGAAACCGATAACGGTCTCAGTATCGACATCGTACTGGTGCTTGGTTGGCTCCATCGGCTTCGGCTCGATGAGGAAGGTTCCCTTGAAACCGTTTGCACGGGCGTAGTCACGGGCAGCGGTGAGCATCTTTGCAAGATGGTCCTTTTCCCTCTGCATCTGGGTGTTGAGGAGGCTCATATAGCCCTCGCGGCCACCCCAGAACACATAGTTCTGTCCACCGAGCTTGATGGTGGCGTCAATGGCGTTCTTGATCTGTACGGCGGCACGGGCGACAACGTTGAAATCAGGGTTGGTTGCGGCTCCGTTCATATACCTCTTGTTTCCGAAGACATTGGCGGTACCCCAGAGAAGCTTGATGTCGGAACCCTTCATCTTCTCGGCAGCATAGTCGGTGATGGTCTTCATCCTCTCTTCATACTCCTCGATGGTCGGGGCCTCGTCCACGAGGTCGGTGTCGTGGAAGCAGTAGAACTTGATGCCGAGTTTCTCCATTATTTCGAAACCGGCGTCCATCTTGTCTTTCGCGCGCTGGATAGGGCAATCAGCCTCGTCCCAAGCATAAGATCTGGTCTGTCCGCCAAACTGGTCGCCGCTTGCCTGGCCAAGTGTGTGCCACCAGGCCATCGCGAACCTGAGCCAGTCCTCCATCGTCTTTCCGAGGACTACCTTCTTTGCGTCATAATAGTGGAATGCAAGAGGATTCTTACTCTCTGCTCCCTCGAAAGGGACCTTTCCGATTTGCGGAAAATATTCTTTTGCCATAATAATAAGGTATTTAAGTAATTAATTGTTGTTTATTGTCCTGTCAAGTTCTTCTTTCCATCTGGCGTAAGCTTCAGAATACGCCTCCTGGTTCTGAGGCTCGATGACCTTGAGGCGCTCAAGGGTCGCAAAGGCCTCGTCGTGGTTTTTGAATATTCCTGCGCCCATTCCGGCTCCCTTGGCCGCTCCGACGGAACCGTCAGTGTCATAGAGTTCGATCGTAGCACCCGTCACTCCCGCGAGGGTGGAGCGGAAAATCGGGCTGAGGAACATATTGGCATTGCCGGCGTGGATCATACTGACCTTCATTCCCATCTTCTCCATAATGTCTATGCCGTACTTGAAAGAGAAGACTATACCCTCCTGGGCGGCACGTACAACGTGTTTCCAACTGTGGTTGTTGAAGTTCAGTCCGAAGATGCGGCTGCCGGTCTCCAGGTTGCAGAGCATTCTCTCCGCTCCGTTTCCGAACGGAAGGACTCCGACGCCGTTGCACCCGATAGGGATCTCGGCGGCGAAGTCATTCATATCATTGTATGATGTACCGTCAGGGGTGATGTTGCGTCTTACCCAGGAATTGAGAATGCCCGTACCGTTGATGCACAGGAGGATTCCAAGCCTTGGATCCTCGACTGCGTGGTTGACGTGGGCGAATGTGTTCACCC
>CAYFVE010000105.1:0-8278 GCA_964346605.1 uncultured Muribaculaceae bacterium
GGTAAGCATTCTAAGGTCTATCAGGTGAACTTTATGCACAAAAGACCTAATCAGTGAATCAGTCGATACACACAAGAAGGTGGTACTGTAATGGAGTTGTTTTCCGGTGGGGGGACTACATTGTTTGAATGTGAGGCTCTTGGAAGGGACTATATCGGTTTTGATATCAACAAGCAGATAATGAAATACGTGGCTGATAAAATGGCTGGGTGTAGTACTATTCGTTATTCCAATTGCGAATGTGATGTCACAGATAAAGCATTATTTACAGAGCAAACCGATAGAATATGTCAAGAACGTGGAATAGATAAGGTGGATTTCCTAATAGCTCATCCACCATATCTAGACATAGTAAAATTTACGCAAGACAATAGAGACCTTTCTCAAATATCTAGTTTGGACAAGTTCTTGGATAAATTCTTGATTGCGATGACCAATGGCATATCTTATCTGAAAAAAGGAAAATATTTTGCTGTAATTGGCGGAGACGTTTACAAACAAAGTGAAGTGGTTCCATTGGCCTTCCATATGATGAATGTTGTAAAACAGAACTTCAATGTTAAATTGAAGGGAATTATCATCAAGAACATAGAAGGAAATAAAGGAAAACTGGGCACACGGGACATATGGAAATACAGAGCTCTTCAAAGTGACTATTTCCTCTTCAAACACGAATACATTTTCGTCTTCAAAAAAATGGATTAATATGACAAAAACTGAACTTTTTTTAGAATTGGCGAATCCTAATTCTCAAGGTGTAAGCCGATGGGTTAGTTCAACTGAATTTACCGGTAGGTATGCGGACTTGCAACTTGGGAATGGAGGAAGTTGGTGTAGAGCAAGTTCTACACTTGCAAAAAAATTTAATGTGGAGTTTGATAAATCTCTCACATCAGGAAACTCAATTGATGCTGTACGATTGAATGGGTTTAGGCAAGAGGACATTTTCTGCCAAGCAATTCGAAAAGATATTAAAGACTTCTACAAGGAACAAAGATGCGTGATGTTGGGGGTGAAAGGCTTTTCTGAAAACACGAAGATTGAAGTTGACCATAAGGATGGGCGCAAAGAAGATTGGCGCGTTTCAAATCCGGAAACGCAGAGATTTGATGACTTCCAGCCATTGTGCAAGGCTGCCAATGATGTGAAACGCCAGATTTGCAAGGAATGTAAACTGTCCAACGAGCGATGGGATGCGACCAATATTAAAGGGAACCCGTACCCATTTTATGTTGGGGACAAGAATTATACTGAAAAACTTGGTTGTGTAGGGTGTTATCAATATGATCCTGTTGAGTATAGAAAGACTTGTGTAAAAAAGGTATCGAAGGAAGCATCTGAACATACAGCAGAGTATATTATGAATAAGCTTTACCCCGATGAGTAATAATGACAACTCAAGTTTTTATTGTTGACGAGACGACTTTTAAATGCCATCTTAAATATAACTGTCATTCAACGCCTTCAATTAAGGTACAAGGCTGGTAAACTGTCTGAAGACACACAAGAGGCTGTTCGGAGTTGACGCGAAGAAAGTGGGCGGAGATACGGGATCTGCCGGAACCGCCAACAGGGACTTCTGCAAGGAGAACGGGATACAGACATCTTTCGTAAAAAGAGTCCGGCCGTTCAGTGAATGAAAGAAAGAGAAAGACCTTGTCCGTCAGGATCTTGCCAGAGTGAGGGCGACAGTGATGGAAGGCTTGTTCGGAACAAAAAAAGGAACACTACGACCTGAAGCGTGTCAAGGCTCGGACAAAGAGGACAGAAATCCTGTACATCTTCTTCGGTGCCACACGACGAATGTGGTGCAGCTGGCGGACAGAATAGGGAGGCGAGCACAACAGACCGCTGCTTGATACGAAAATATGCACATAAAAGTGTACTTCCGCAGGGGAACTATAACTCTGCCACTGTAAACAGGGGAATAATCCGGCCTAAAAGACCGGAATGAGATATAAAACCGTAAATTTATTAGGAAGAATGCAGAAAAGTTATGGGGACAGTCACTGCTTCGCTCAAATTGAAAACATTAAACGACAATCCCTAATATAGTCTTTAATCGTACAAGATATTAAGAATGAATTATATAGGCTCAAAATATTCACTCCTTCCCTTCTTGGTGACAATCATAGAAGATGTTGTCGGCCCCAATCTTCAAGACAAAGTATTTTGCGATATTTTTGCTGGTACAGGGATCGTTGGCCGTTCTTTTAAACCTAGAGTCCGCAAAGTAATTGCAAACGATTGGGAGTATTATAGTTATGTCCTTAATCGCAACTATATTGGGAATCATCTTGAATTTGAGGGAAAGTCAGAGCGACTGGAGCAGTTAAATCAACTGGTAGGAGATGATAGCGGATTCATATATAAGAACTATTGTAAGGGGAGTGGTAGTGGGCGACAATATTTTTCTGATGAAAACGGGAAAAAAATTGATGCAATAAGATTGCAAATTGAGGATTGGAAAACATACGGTCTTATTTCGGAAGATATGTACTTTTTTTTATTGTCTAGTCTTCTCGAAAGTGCGGATAGACTTGCTAACACCGCATCGGTTTACGGAGCGTTCTTAAAGCATCTGAAAGCTACTGCCCAAAAGCCGCTTACATTAGAACCTGCCACATTTACAATTAATGAAAACACGCACGAGGTTTATTGTTCAGATGCGAACGATCTAATAAAAAAAATAGAGGGTGATATTCTTTATTTAGATCCTCCATATAATGCTAGGCAATATGGGGCTAATTATCATTTGCTTAATACAATAGCAGAGTATAAACCTTTTTTGCCTAAAGGCAAAACTGGATTGCGTGATTATAAAAAGTCTTTATATTGCGGAAAAAAGACGGTATTTTCCTCTTTTGATTCCTTAATTAAGGATGCAAATTTCAAATATGTTGTGCTATCATACAATAATGAAGGGCTGATGTCCTTACAAGACATTGAAACTACAATGTCTAAATATGGTCATTACGAGATGTTTTTACAAGAATATCAAAGATTTAGAGCTGATAAAGAAGATAGACGCAACCATCATGCTAATAAAACCATTGAATACCTGCATGTTTTAGAAAAAGCATAATATACTTCTTTGGTTATTTGTAAGCCCCCGGTCTGCCACGTCATAGAAAGTTGAGCGAAGAGTCCGCCCTTGGGACCTCAAAACACTCAACAATCATAATGACCATAGAAGAAGTGTCAGAGATGATGACATTCTGCAAGGAGAACGGGATACAGACATCTTTCGTAAAAAGAGGCCGGCCGTTCAGTGAGGGAGAGAAAGAGAAAGACCTTGTTCGTCAGGATCTTGCCAGAGTGAGAGCGGCAGTGATGGAAGGCTCGTTCGGAACACAAAAAGAACACTACGACCTGAAGCGTGTCAAGGCTCGGACAAAGAGGACAGAAATCCTGTACATCTTCTTCGGTGCCACACGACGAATGTGGTGCAGCTGGCGGACAGAATAGGGAGGCGAGCACAACAGACCGCTGCTTGATACGAAAATATGCACATAAAAGTGTACTTCCGCAGGGGAACTATAACTCTGCCACTGTAAACAGGGGAATAATCCGGCCTAAAAGACCGGAATGAGATATAAAACCGTAAATTTATTAGGAAGAATGCAGAAAAGTTATGGGGACAGTCACTGCTTCGCTCAAATTGAAAACATTAAACGACAATCCCTAAATAAAATAAATTGAATCACCAACCTTCTTTTGGGACTACGTCAGGCTGGAATACGTGAAAATTTGTTCTAACCGTAGTCCGATGCACTACCATTAGAACAAAAAAACGACAAAAATGCTTCTAACCGTTCTAACCGTTGCGCTGTAACAGGCATTGTAACAGCAAAAGTGGAGCCTGACTGACAATGGGTCCGAGTCCCGTCACAGCCGTGGCTGGCCCGGCCCATCATATTCATTCACCGTTCTTTTCTGAGGAGTCCGCAACGCTACTTGAGTTTCTTGCCGTCAGAGAAGGCCTTGCCGACAGTCTCTCCGAGCTTGATATATCCCATATGAACAGGATCGAAGGTGATCAGGCCCATCTTCTCGACATCAGGTTTGCCGTCGGATGCAAGGGCTTCATCCTTGCAGAGGATATTCACGACTTCGGCAATGATGTAATAGCCGGTCGATGACTCGTTTAGTTTTTCGAGAATCCGGCATTCCATTGTCATTGGGAATACGTCGAAGACTGGTGCGTTGACATTCGGGGCTTTCTCCTGTTTCCATCCTGTTTTGAGCATCTTTCCGGCATCCTTCTTCGCACTGACGATTCCGACGAAATCCGATGCCTCCAGCGTCTCCTTCGTTGCGAAGGCCACAGTGAAGTCGCCGGTGTCGTTCAGGTTCTCCGTGGTCTGATGGGAACCTATTGAAATCATAATCTTGTCATTGTCCCAGGTGCCGGCCCAAGCTGCGTTCATAGCGTTTGCGTTGCCGTTCTTGTCATACGTTCCGATGATGAGCACCGGTTGAGGGAGCATCCACGCGTGTTTTCCAAAACTTTTCATTCTCATATTGTTAAAGGGGGATTATGGTGATATCGTCTTAACCTAAGCAACCGGCTTATTATCCGGTCCACATCATCTTCCGACATTTCGTGATGGATAGGGAGGCAGAGGACTGATTCAGAAAGCCTGCGGGCAATCGGCAGATTCTCCGGAGCTGACGATTCAAGTTCTTTATAGACAGGAATATCGGAAAGAAGCGGGAAAAAGTATCTTCTGCATAAAAATCCCGCTTCTTTCATTTGGAAGTAAACCGAGTCGCGGGATGATCCGAATATCTTCTTGTCAATGAACACAGGGAAATACCCGTAGTTGTACTTTATCCCAGGGATTTCAGGGAGCACCCTGATTCCTTCCACGTCCCTGAGCTGCTCTCTGTATCTCTCACTGATTCTCTTTCTGGCTGCAATCGCACCATCAATATGACGAAGGCTCGCCAGACCGATTGCTGCACGCACTTCATCCATCTTGGAGTTTATGCCGGCGGTCAGGATTGTCGTTTCGTCTGCAATGCCGAAATTCCTCATCAGATCAACAGTCTTCTTGGTCGCTTCATCCGGGACGATCAAGGCGCCTCCTTCCAGAGTGGTAAATACCTTCGTAGCGTGGAATGAAACTATGCTCATATCTCCCCATCGCAAGATACTTTCAATTTTGCCTTCCGTAGGAATTTCAACACCGAACGCGTGTGCTGCATCATAGATGACTTTAAGTTTATGTTTGTCGGCAATCTCCTTGATCTTTGTCACGTTGCAGGGATTTCCGTAGCAGTGTACCGGAAGGATTGCCGTGGTCTTTGGTGTGATAGCCTCCTCAATCTTGTACGCGTCAAGATTGCAGGTCATCGGATCGATATCGACGAACACAGGTTTGCAACCTGAGAGCTTGATTGAATGGGCTGTGGCAACGAAACTGTATGGGGTTGTTATGACTTCACCCTTGATTTCCAAAGCCTTTAAAGCGGTAAGAATTGGCAGGGTACCGTTCGTGAAAAGGCTGATTGCAGGAATTCGGAGATACTGCGTCAATTCCTTTTCCAGCAAGGAATGGAAATGTCCATTGTTGGTCACCCACTTGGTTCTCCATATCTCTTGAAGAAACTCCTGCAATTCATCAAGTTCAGGAAGAAGTGGAGATGTCACTCTTATCTCATTCATCGCGTCTTGTTTTGGTGGCTGTCGATATTATTCTCAATAGGAAGGCTTGCTGGATGCCTGTCACACTGGCAAGCGCGGCTGACTCAGTACGACTGAATAAGGAGGAGATTGATGGTGCCAGGACAATCCCGGCCAGAAAAGAGGTTCCTTGACCTGTGCCGGTCTTCAAGAAACTCCATCCTGCTCCTTTGATTGCTTTATCCTTCGGTGACACGTCCGTCATTGTGGGGGAATTATATACCGACAAATATAAGGAATCCTTTTTATTATAAAGGTACAATTGTGGCGGAGTTTAATATGGCGATCAATCAGGCAGCCAAACTTGAAAAATGCTTCTAACCGTACCCCAAAACACCACCATTAGAACAAAAAATCGGCAGAAACGGTTCTAACCGTAAAACAAAATCGACGAAAATGGTTCTAACCGTGAAAAGCGAAGTAACCGTGAAAGCGAAGTAACCGAAAATACGAAGCCTCAGGAAAAAGACTTGCCGAACAATTCTTTATTCCCTGACAAAGGATTGGTCTGAAGCAGGCATACCCTGCTCGTCCTTGGTGTAGCGCTCAACGGTCATATGAAGGTCGAACTTTTCCCGAAGGTCAGAGATCGTCTGCATCATCGAAGTTGCGTGGTGGGCGTCGATGGCCTCCTGACTACTCCAACTGTCGATGAGAAGAACGGTCTCTGGATCTGATGCCGAGAAGAAATAGTCATAGCGAAGGTTCCCTTCCTCATTCCTGACGGCATCGGCAGTGCCAGAGGATTCCATCTCCTCGACGAATTTGCGGGCGCTGCCGTCCGAGCCTGTGTAGTAGATATTGACAGTGATTGCGCCGGCCGGTTGGCCCGTGGAATTATTGTGATTGTTTCCGCAACTCATAATGGTGATCGCTGCAAGTAAAATGGTTGTGATTTTCTTCATAGTTGCAAAGATACGATATATTTCGCTTCCTGAATCTGTCGGTTATTACAATGGCGGTTCGGTTGATTGTTACAAATAAGGTGTAATCGCACCGGCGGGAAAAAGGGGAGTATGTTATTCTGTAAGTTTGTTTTGTGGTGTTGGAAATAATCATTATCTTAGAGGAAATTTGTTAATCTTATTAAATCTGGATCTATGAACAATAACATTCAGCCTTCGGCAGGTGCAAATGATCGGGTTTGGATCTGCTCTGTGTGTGGGTACCAGCATATCGGTCCGGAGCCTCCGAAAGAGTGCCCGGTCTGCCACGCCAAAAGCGAATACTTCGACGAAGTCTAAAACGAATGAGTTTTCTGGAAAGCATAACTGCCCGGCTTCTTAAATTTCAAAAAAATGGTTACCTTCGTGACATCTGATGATTTTTTATGAGATGAGAGAGCGTTTCTTCTTCAAAGACACTTTCAGGGCATAATCTATGACTGTTCAGGAAACATACATCGATACCCTCAAATCCGCCCTTTGGGGAACGGAACTACAGACCATCATTGACAAGGACACTGTCGAACGGGTTCTCCGCCTTGCGGAAAAGCAGGCAACGGGGCCACTGGTCGCAAATGTGCTCGCCACTTCACGAAAATCCGATGCCACCCTTGAGCAGCGCGGCAGAATCCAGATTCTGCTACGCAGGTGTTTCAGTTCGAATTTGCTGATCAATCAGGTCGGCGTGATGGTCTATTCCGCGCTCAAGGATTCTGGTGTCTGTCCAATCCTCCTTAAGGGAAACGGAATCGCATCCTATTATCCTGTTCCATACCTTCGGGAGTGCGGTGATATCGACTTATACATCGGAGAAGCCGACTATTCAAAGGCTGTCGGAATCGTAACATCCCTCGCTGCGGAGGAGGCTCGAAACGCAGCCAGGACGAGCGCCAAACACTACAGCATCAAGATAAATGATGTCACAGTTGAGTTGTACAGGACAACGGAAGTCCTTCCTCCGGAATACGACATGATCTTCCAGAAATACACCAGGGAGGCACTTGAAGAAAGACCTCTGGAAATGGTCCCGATCAGCGGATTCATCACCGGTACGCCCCCGGACTCCTACAACGCATTCTATATCTTCTACCACATCTGGCATCACTATATGACCAGCGGAATCGGTATGCGTCAGGTCTGCGACCTGGCGGTCTTTCTACACGCGAAAGCCGGCAGTCTGGACAATGACTATCTTTCAAGGGTTCTGACCGATCTGGATGTTCTGGAGCCTTGGCAGGTGATGGGACGCATTCTGGTCGGCAAACTTGGACTCCCCGCCGAAGAAATGCCATTGTATGTCAGTGAAGGCACGGAGAAGGAAGCAAGACAGACGGAAAGAGCATTCCGGATACTGATAGATGAGGGCAACTTCGGCCATCTGCATCATGTGCAGAAAACCCGGCCCAAAGCTTATCTGGCAGGCAAGATCCACTCATTCCTCAGCAATTATATCCGCTATCGGAAACTTAACAGAATATTCAGCACAAAGGCAATCAATGCCCAGATGAAAATGATGATTCATAGCGGCATAAGAGCACTTTAAAAAACATAATTTCAGATGAAGTATATATTCAAAGACATAATCAACTGCATTGCTGTCCGGAGAAATTTTACCATAAAGTAAGTTGCCTGATAGAACCATCCT
>CAYFVE010000106.1:0-8216 GCA_964346605.1 uncultured Muribaculaceae bacterium
TATTCTACGGCGTTCGCGCCGTGGCGTAACTTTTATAAAATTAACGAACTATTGTCATATGTTTTTCCGGTTATTGTTGCCGCTCAGCCTTACTCTGTCTGATCCAGACTGCCATATCGCCAGCCCCCCTATGATTCCAGCCATAATAAGGGATAAGTGTAAGAACTGAATCATCAACGACAATCTCGTCGATTCCATATAGTTTGTCAGGATTGTGGACGGTCCTGAGTTCAGGGTTCGGTGAAAGGACAACATCACGGACATTGACATCCGGATTGTCCGGCCACTCGGCACAGAAGACAATCGGTCCCTTTTCGAACGCGACCCTGCCCTCATCATCCTTCACCTTCGGGTTTGCCTTTACTATACGCGGCTTCATTTCCATAGACAGTTCCACCTTGTCACCGGCATCCCATCCGCGGCTTATTGTGAAGTAACCGTCCTGAAGTTCAGAACAGATATCCTCTCCATTAAGCTTCACCTTATACGAAAGAGCCACCCCGTCAGCATAGTAATACAAATCTGACGGAACGACTTCGCCGCGAAGCCATCCAGGAATCCTCAGTTTCAGATTGAATGCCTTCTCAGGAGCCTTGTCAACCACAATCGCCACATCTCCGTTCCAAGGATAGCCGGTCTTGACATCAAGGACGATCTCCCCGTCCCGGAAAGATTCGGACACCTTGCCCGACATATACAGGTTGACATAGAAGTCTTTGTCCCTGAGGGCGTAGGCGTAACCTGCGACGGAAGGGATGAACCTCGCGATGTTGGACGGGCAGCAGGCGCAGCCGAACCAAGGCTGGCGGTGATGGCGGCCGTCAGACTCAAGAGGATTCGGATAGAAGAAGGAACCTCAGTCAAGCGAGACGCCGGAAAGCACCCCGTTATAGAGTGTGCGCTCAAGCACATCATAGTATTTCGAATCCCCGTGCAGAAGAAACATCCTGTAGTTTGTATAGACATTGCCGATGGCGGCGCAGGTCTCGCAGTATGATGTCAGGTTGGGAAGCTCGTAATCATCGCCGAAAGCTTCTCCTTCGCGGCGCGCTCCGACTCCGCCGGTCAGATAGAGTTTCTTTCCCGCGATATTCTCCCATATCCTGTCGATGACATCCACATACCGGCTTTCACCCGTAAGCGCAGCCACGTCCGCAATGCCCGAATACATATATTCCGCACGTACGGCGTGTCCTTCCGCGACCGTCTGGTCACAGACCGGGACATCGGACTGGCGGTAGGCGTCCATTCCTTTCTCTCCCCTTCCCCTCATATCGATGAAGAACCTGGCCTCGTCGAGGTATTTCCTGTCCCCCGTCACGGTGTAGAGTTTCGCCAGAGCCATTTCTGCTATCTGATGTCCTGGAACTTTAACCTGCTGTCCTTCACCGGGACCGATCTCACGGCAGACACAGTCGGCGAACTTGATGGCAATGTCCAGGAAATTCCGTTTGCCGGTCGCCCTGTAATGCGCGACCGCGCCTTCAATAAGATGGCCCAGGTCATAAAGCTCGTGGCTGTCCTCGATCCGGGACCACCGTTCAGGGCCTGACCATCTGTGAGGATGCTCAGGATTGCGTGTCCTGGCTGTGTAAAGATAGCCGTCAGGCTCTTGGGCGGCAGCAACTATCATCAGTACGCTGTCGATGTAGGCTTCCAGTTCCGGATCCGGGTAATTCTGCAAAAGATAGGATGCTCCTTCTATGGTCTTGTAAACATCCGTGTCATCGAAAGGGAGACCGCGGACCACAAAACCGAGAGTGTCTGAAGAGTTCATCTGCCTGGCCGCTTCCTCAAAATTGCGGTAGCGGCCTGTCTCCTCGCATTTGCTGAACGCAAGAGGAATCGTTACTCTTCTGGAGGCTTCAAGCCTCCGACCCCAGAAGCTGTCCGTAACATCAACTGATGTGAATGCGACAGGGCTGAAGGGGTAATCGTGCGGTTCCTTCTCCCCGCAGGACAAGAAGAGTGCTGAAGCAGACAGCACCGCAGTAATCTTGATGCTTCTTTTCATAAACAGTATCGTTTATTCCTGACCTTTCACAAATTCGGAAGGTTTGACTCCGAACTGGGCCTGGAAGTGTTTTGTAAAATATGATGGTGATGAATATCCGACAAGATACGCGACTTCATTGACCCTGTAGCGCTTTTCCGCAAGGAGGCTTGCGGCCTTTTTCAGCCTGCATACGCGTACATATTTAAGAGTGCTCATTCCGGTGTTCGCCTTGATCTTGTCAGCAAGCGTCTGCCGGGAGATCGACAGCTCGCCGGCAAGGTCGGAAGTGGTCATCTCCGTTTCAGCCAGATGAAGCATTATCACCTCGTGAAGCTTATCCATAAAAGACATGTCCACATCACTGGAGGATGAGCCCCTGTATTGTGCAAGTGGATTGATGTTGTACTGCTCATTCCTTATTTCCCTGTTTTGTATGAGGTTCCTGATACTTGCTGTCAGGACCTCCATCTTGAATGGCTTTTCAATATAGATGTCCACTCCTGACTTCAGTGATCTGAGCTGGGTCTCAACTCCGACAGCCGCAGTCAGAAGTATCACAAGGATGTGGCTGTAGTTGATATCTTTCTTTATTGCGTTGCAGAGCTCGCAGCCATTCATCACTGGCATCATAATGTCACTCAGTACAATATCCACCCCACCCTTCCTGACAATCTCCATAGCCTCCTCACCATTGGAGGCGACCTCGGTGTTGTATTCCTTTGAAAGTTCCTCCTGGATTATAGTTCTCAGGTCCAGGTTGTCTTCCACGATCAGGACAGTTGTCCTCTTCGTCTCCTCAACCGAGTCGCTGGAGACTGAATCCGGTTCATCCACGCCGGCCTGACCCATCAGGGAGGATGTGACGGATTCCATCCGGACAGGAAGCTCAAGCATGAAGGAATTCAGTATCTTCTCGTCCTTGTCCAGATAGAGGCGTCCGTCAAGTTGATCGGCGCATTTTCTGGCAATGGCAAGGCCCAGCCCCGTCCCCACGCTGTCAACAGTGCTGCTTTGATAGAATGCCTCGAATATTCTTTCGGATTCTTCTTCAGGAATCCTCGTACCGTCGCTGCTGACGCGGAGAACCGCCATCCTGCCCTTCACAAAGAGGCTGCAAGCGATTTTGGACTCGCAGTATTTCGTCGCATTGGAGATCAGGTTGCTGATGATGCTGTCAAGCATGCTCTTGTCCCCCACGACAGTAACTTGTCCTTCCGGGACCTCAAGCGTCATTGCAATGCCCCTGCTTTCCGCGATGCTGGAGAAATTGTCAAATACATCCTTCAGCAAACCACGGACATCGATGTCGGTTTTGTAGGAAAGGATGTCGCTTTCCTGAATTTTGCGGAAATCCAGAAGCTTGTTGCAGAGCTCCATAAGTCTTTCTGAATTGGATTTCAAAGACTTCAGGTCTTCTGAAGAGTCCTGTCCGGCGTCCTTGTTCAGAATCCTGGAAGTTAGAAGGGTGACAAGGGAGACCGGAGTCCGGATCTCGTGAGTCACGTTAGCCATGAAGTCCATCTTGTCCTTAAGGGAGTTCTTCTGGTTCTCCGCATCCGCGAGCTGCTGTCTTCTCTTTTGCTCACTTTCCCTGCGACGGATCAGATAGATGGCGGTTCCGGCGAAACTTGCAACGAAGAGGATGCCCCAAAGAATCTTTGCGAAGGTGGAAGCATACCAGGGAGCCTTGAGTATGATCGTCCTGCTGCTTTCCTTCACCTCGTCGGAAGTCCCGTGAGCGATGACGGAAAATTCATACTTCCCCGGCTGAAGGGCCATATAGGAAATGTGGTTGGTAGTGGTCATCACCCGGTTCTCCTTTTTTTTATGCCTTAGGATGCACTCATATTCAACGAGATTCGGGCTGTCATAATCCATCAGCGAGTATGATATCGTCAGCACAGGAGCGTCTTTCTGTCTGGCCGTGACAACGTCGGAGGAGATCGTTGAGTGTCCTTTCTCTTTCATTGAGGCACGCACATCTATGGTCCCTGCGGTGATGTTGTTGATGATCAGGGGACGTGGTTCGAAAAGGCTGTGCATCGCCGAAGGATCGAAAGAGACAAAGCCCTCTCTGGTGCCCAGCGTGATGAAGCCGTCGGCGGACATCGCGGAGGAACAGAGGTCGAATTGGCTGCCGATAAGATGATCCTTCTGGAGAAATACCCCGAGAACCTTCTTGGAGTCAGGATCGAATTCCACAAGCCCGTCGCTTGTCCCCACCCAGAGGTGGCCGTCATTGCTCATTATCAGGCTTGAAGTGTTGTCCGAAGCGAATCCCTGTTCCTTCCCATAATACTCGGCGCTGACCGGGGTGCCGTCATCTGTCAAGAGAAGTCTCGCCAGTCCGGCGCTTGCCGTGCAGACCCAAAGGGTGTTCTTTCCATCCGGAAGGATGTGGTTCACGGTGTTGGACCTGAGGACATCATACAGGTTCGCCGATGTGAACAATGAAAACGAGGACTGTTCAGGGGAATACTTTCCTAGCCCGATTGTATAGACAGAAAGCCAGATGTCCCCCCTCTCATCCTCAACCATACTGTGGACTCCGCTCTTGCCGACCGCGGAGACAAAAGACAGGGTTCCGCTCTGCTTGTCAAGCAGATAAAGGCCGCTGTATGTTCCTACATAAATATTCCCGTCCTTCGTGCAAAGTACTGACATAGCCCTGTCGCCGCATTGGGTCAACTGCCTTTCAAGACGTCCGGTCTTAACGTCAATGATGAACAGGCCTTCTCCATAGACTGAGACATAAATCTTTCCGTCATATTCGACGATTCCGGTCACGACAGTGCCTCTGCGGATTCCTACAGATTCCGAAAGATCCTGGAATACACCTCTTGTCTTGTCGTAACGGCAGAGCTTTCCCTCTTCGCTTCCTGTCCAAAGGTTGCCCTCCGAGTCATAGCATAAAGCCCTGATTGACTTTCCGGACAAAGAGCCGTATGAACCGTATGACACGAATCTCTTGAACTTGCCTTGATAGTTCTTCCAGCAGAACAGACCAGAATTGAACGTGCCTGCCCAGACATTGTCTTCCGAATCGGTGAAAATGGACTGCACCATCAGACCATTGAGGAGGAAATGGTTCAGAGGACCGGAAACCTGGTCTTCGACTTCTCCTGTAATCCTGTTGTAAATGATGAGACCTGATCTGGTTCCGATCCAGTACTCATCATTGCGGACAGACATACACATTATGTCTGTCATAAACGATTTGGTGTCCGTGGAAAGGATCGTCCGGGCTTCGCCCGACTCCAAATCGATGATCCTCACTTCCTCGGAACTGGTCGATGTAAGGATTTTCGAATTCCCGGCGTCCGCAAGTCTTTCATAACTGCCTTCTCCGACAAGTTTGACACTCCCGCTTGCCTTGTCGATAATGAAGATCGAGCCGTCATCCGTGGAGAAAGCAAGGCCGCCACGGTCAAGCAGGCAGGAAAAACGTATTTCAGCGCTCTCGGAAGAATGAATCCTGGCAGTTGTTTTTCCGGAAAAGTAATTAACCCAGATTCCTGATGAGGACACAAGCCATACATCACCCTCGGAGTCAGAGGAAACCTCGATCACGGTTTTTCCAAGAAGTTCAGGAACAGCCTTGAACTCTCCGGAATATGGGTCGTAATACCCTGCTCCCGAAGCGGAAGCCATCCACAAACGGGATTCAGTGTCTACCGCAATCGAATTGGTCCGTCCGGTGCAGCAGGCATTGAATTCCTTGTCATCGAATTTGACGAACTTGTTTCCGGTATAGAAGAAGACACCGTTGTCCGTAGCTACCCACATCCTTCCTAACACGTCCTGACAGCAATCATAAATATAACTGCAATCAAGACCGGAAGAGGACGTGAACCTGGAATAGAAGTAATGGGCCGGAGTACCGTGCGCGCCGGCTATTCCAAGAATTGTGAACACTATGAACAGAAATACCTTCTTCATCGCCGGAAAATCAGTTTTTGGCTACCGGTGTAAGTCTGCAAACAAATACATCGTGTGAGCCGACCTTGACATCAAGTTTCTTCGTGACATATTGCTTGCTGAGCCTTCCCTTGCCTCTTTCGAGGGTTGTGAAAGCCGGAGCGGAAGCATCCCACAAATCCTTTCCGGAGTAGTTGACCGAACAGAAGGATGTCCTGCGACCGCTAAGTTTGTCATAAGTCTCCAGATCCGACCAGTCAAGTGACAGTTCAGCATCCTTCTCCCCTGCATTGAGGACACAGAAGGCCCATTCTCCGTCCTTGAGCGGCTTCAACCAGTACTGGAGATCGCCTTCAGTCCTGAAACGGAGCCCCTGGACTCCGAGAGGGTCCTGGTCGATGGCTATCACATCCTTGTTCTTGATTATTGAGAGAGCCTCCTCGGAAATGGTCCTGAGATCATTGCCGAGAATAAGAGGAGCTGCCATCATACACCACATAGTGAAATGTGCTCTCTGCTCGCTGCAAGTCATACTGTAATGGATTCCATCGACTGTGATCTCATTGCCCACCTCCAGCATGTCCGGATCATTCCAATGCCCCGGACCGGCGAATTCACGAAGAGGAGCCGTCTGTTCGATGATCTCCATAATGCTCTGAGGACGCCAATTGCGTCTTCCTTCAGCATTGTAGGAAACAGGGACGGCAAGGAAAGCCGGGCCTATGTCGTGTGTGGTGCGCCAGGAGTGGCCGACATCTCCGGCCCATTCCCAAGGCTTGCTTGTACCCCATTCGCAGATGCTCAGGGCCATAGGACGTCCCGCTTTTCTGATGGCATTCCGGATGAGGGTATAGGCTCCTTTAGGATTGACGTTGTTGGTGAAGCACCAGTCATATTTCAGGTAATCGACCTCCCATCGCGCGTAAGTGATCGCGTCCTGGTACTCGTGGCCGCGGCTGCCTGTACATCCGTTGCAGGTGAAATCCCCAGCATCGCTGTAAATGCCGAATTTCAAACCCTTGGAATGAATATACTCCCCGACCTTCTTCATCCCTGAAGGAAACTTTTCCGGGTCAGCCTGCACGAAGCCGTTCTCATTACGTTCTCCGTGCCAGCCGTCATCGATATTCAGATAGACATAACCGCAGTCGGCGAGGCCGAGATCGACCATCGCATCTGCAGTCTGCCTGATCAGTTCCTCACTGATGTCTGTCATGAAGCAGTTCCAGGAACTCCAGCCCATCTGCGGCGTTTCACAGAGACCTTCCCATTTCGGAAGATCGGCGGACTTCCGACCCATCTGAGCGGAAGAAGGAAGGGAAAGCAGCGCGGCCGCTGCCAGCGAGACAATGTATTTTTCAGCGTTCATTTCGATCTGATGAATCATGCAAGTCCAGCAATATAAGGCAGGACTTGCAAATTTACAATTTTGAATACTATCTCGCAGGGGTTCCCTGGGTTTTTCTGACCTCCCGGTCCAACGGAAGGTTCGAGAAGACAGGTGTGGCCACGGCGGCTGCATCCCAACCGTCTGGATAACCGAAGACTGTGAAGTCGATGATTCCTAAAGGATTCTCCTTAGGCCAGCCGGTAACGGTCAGTCTTACGAAACGGCAGTTGACCGGCTTGAATTCTTCGAAGATAGTGTCCTTAGGCAGTGTGTTCTTCGTCTTGTCTATCACAGTCGAGTATTTCTCTCCATCCTGGGAGACTTCCAGCCTGTACTTGAAGACAGGAAGAACCGGCGATCCTCTGAAGCCGCGTCTTCCACCGCTGAACATTACGCGCATTCCATCGACAGTGAAGTGCTGGACAACGTCGAACCTCGTGGCTGGAGACAGTTCCACGGTTATTGAAGGCTGGGCGTCATCGGCCTCCGGCATCCACACTGTGCCGCTGTAATTGTCAACAGCGAATGCAGCAGGATAGCCGTCCTTCTGGGAAGAGAACTTCGACAGGGCGTTCATCGCATTGATCTTGTTGATCGTGACGGGGATGGAAGCAGGAACAGACTTGTCAAGGTTCTTGCCAGGCGCAGGCTGAGGGGTGTCGGTGACAGTGCAGTACATAAGCCCGTCAGCATCGAACTCCACCACACCAAAGCGCTCTGGGTCGGAGACGTGATAGCCGAATACGGTCGCTCCGCGCTTGCGAGACGCGGCCTCGCGGAGCATCGCGCTGAAGCCGTAGCCGTAGAAGATGTTATCGCCCAGGATCAGGCATACGCTGCTGTCGCCAATGAACTCTTCGCCGATCAGGAAAGCCTGTGCCAGCCCGTCTGGCGAGGGTTGTTCGGCATAAC
>CAYFVE010000107.1:0-7636 GCA_964346605.1 uncultured Muribaculaceae bacterium
TAGAATTCTATACTGAGGATTAGTACAGTTTCGAACTTACGACTGTGCTCACGAAGTTTATGCTTGCCGTAGGTTCGAAACGAGCCGCGACATTTCCGTTGCGGTCGATCAGGAACTTGGTGAAGTTCCACTTGATGTCTGGCTTTGAGGCGTAGTCAGGATCCTGTTTTTTCAGCATTTCATCCATAAAGGACGCCTTCTCGCCATTGCCGAATCCCTTGAACTTCTGCTTTGATTTAAGAAAAGCGAAAAGAGGGCTCTCGTTCGGACCATTCACCTCGATTTTTCCGAATCTGGGGAAAGTCGTGTTGTACTTGGATGTACAGAAGTTGTTGATGACTGAAATATCATCCGGGGCCTGTTCGCCGATCTGGTTGCAAGGGAAGTCCAGGATGACGAACCCTTTGTCCTTGAACTTCTCGTACATCGCCTCAAGTTCTTCATACTGAGGAGTGAAGCCGCACTTTGTGGCAGTGTTGACAATCAGCAGGACCTTGCCCTTATAGTCAGACAGGGAGACTTCCTTGCCTTCCATATCCTTAACTTTGAAGTCATAGATGCTCTGGGCATCCGCATTCGTCAGCGCCGCCATAGCCAGCGCTGCAGATGCAACTATAGAGAATAATCTTTTCATCGCAAATCAATTTTTACAAATATATGAATATTTCAAATATCCTGCCACTTGGATTTCCTGACGACAGGGCGTGGCAGCCGAGGTCCTTCCAGGTGAAGAAACGGCGGATATTACTGGAGTAGAGGGCGATAGTATATGAGTGCGTCGGAATTGGAGTGGAGTATGGAGACCAGATCCCTTAAGACCAGGTCCGGACGCGCGACTCCGCTTTCCCAAATGTCGTTGCCGCCCTTCAGGTTAAGGCGTGCATTGTCGTTGAACACTGTCCTAGTCCCGTCCATCCCGTATTTTGACGCGTTGCCGCGGATGTTTTCCAGGAATTTCGGGAAGAGGGGATTGATGCCGGCAAGATCGCCTGCCGTTCTGCACCAGCCTACGTTCATCCAGCAATCCGCTTCCTTGCTCAACGAATATGCCTCCTCCACAGAAATGACTCCCGATTCGGCCTGACCAGCTTTCGAGCCGAGTATCACCCCTCCGGCATCGCGGACCATCCGCGTCAGGTAATTCTCCTGCGACGGCACGAACCACTGGTCGTTGTAAGGAATATTCACAAGCACCTTGCGCGGCTTGACTTCCAGGCTTTTCACTGAATCTGCAAGCGATTGATAGCGGGATGACACAAGGTTGAATATCGAATCCGCCTCCGCCATTTTCCCGGTCAGGGCTCCGAACAGCCGCACGTATGACGCTCTGGAAAGCGGATGTCCCTCAAGGTGCTCATTCACTATGAATACCCGTATTCCTATCGACTCCATTTTCGTCAGAAACTGGGACTTCGCCCCTGACACCGAATAGGTGAGCACGACATCAGGTTTTGTCTTCACGATTGCCTCGTAATTCGGTGCCGCTTCATAGCCGACATCGATGACCTCTCTTTCCTGCCTCCTTGAATCCCGAGGCTCTGTTTTGCCTGACCTGGCCCTGATTTTGTCCGTGTAGGTATAGTTGATTCCGGAAACTCCGGAAATAACTGATGTGCAGCCTATTGCATCCAGGAACCCGATGTGCGACGTGCTCATTACGATGATGTTGTCCATCGGATGTTCAACCGGCATAGTGTCCCTGACTCCGTCGAACGGCGAGATGCTCACGACATTCCAGCCTCCCGAAGGCCTCTCCAGCACCTCCAGAAACTCCGGTACCGTAGGATCATCCGGTTCTTGTATCGGTTTCCCGCTGTCGCAAGCGACGACAAACGATGCCGCAGCGAGAGACGCAGCAAACTTGAAAACAAAATATATTCTTGTTTTTATCATCCTCACTTCCGTCCACAACGCACCCCTTCCATTGCCTTTCCATTTCCTTCTTGCTGAGCTTTACGATGTGCCGCAAATACCGAAAAAGCAATTTAGCAAGTATTATTGTGATAAACAATCTACAAGTGCTTGCACAAGACGGTTGATACCGGACCGTCCTCATTTTTGACGCCCATATTGACCACGGAACCTTCGTACGGCATTCCGTCAAATGAAGCGTGAACCTTCAGCCTGCCTTTGTCGGTTTCTGCTTTGAGATCAAAAGGCATCTTTACATATCTCCGCTTTGAACTGTTTCGAGAGCATTGTTCTTGTCCCATACGATTTCTTGCCCGACGCTGGCACTGCTTGTCTCCAGATATTCATCTATTGTGGTCAATCCAACCGTAGCGCGAAGACTGTCAAGAGACAAAGGGTTCTCAACCGGCCACAGATAGAACTGCATAGTAAGGTCTTCCCCGACAACAGTTGCAGACATTTTGATTTGGGTGCCGTAAATCTGAGGTTTCCCTTGCTCCATCAGAATCCTGTCATTCAGCATTGCATACTCCGATTTCTCCAAGATTCCTTCTTCTGCCTTTGCTTTTACAAGACCGATATATTTTTCCCTGGAAGTGAGGTCGGAGTGATTTATCACTATCCAAATTGCCTGGTTGGCCTTGTCTGAGAGATTTGACGGCCAGCCGTCTTTATCGAGTATGCCAAAAACTATAGCTTGGTTCAACGAATCTTTTCTATTCATTTCAGAGGAATATCCGACTAGCTCGTCTTCGTCCAGCGATGCCATCCCAACCGTCCATTCACGGGCTGCCTGATCATTGTCATACACATTTTCAAGTATACGGTTATACTGATTGCAGCTGGTAAGTGCGGCTGTCAGGACAAAAAGAAAAGTTTTTTAATTCTATGCATAAAAAAAGGAACTCTGTTTTTCGTTGTAAAAGTAGATAATTATTTCTGAATGATAAAACGAATCTATTCGTTCCATTCCCGAACTAATCCTATCGCTTCTTTTCCTGTGATATGCTCGTCTTCCAGACACAGCATAAGGACAGCCATCATCCCCAAGAAAAGCGAGTGTCCCGCAAGTGCGGTATTTGATTATCTCCATCACTTGAATGCCTCAAGATCGCTTCTCTCATACCGATGGCTCCCCGGTTGCATTTTCTTCCAGTGCCAGCACTTGATGGCATCTTCCAGGGAAGCGCCCTTATTATCGGCAAAGAAGTCGCGGACATACTGGTTGTATTCAAACTGCGGCCAGATCTCTGTTGGATGCTTCAGAGTCTTGTATGCTTCCACGGCATCCCCGAAGGTTTTCCCGGCATTCTCCTTAAGCCATTTCTGGAAATCTACCTTGAAATGGAAACCCTTGCCCAAATGCTGCTGAAAGAAGCTCCTGAGTTCCTGCGAGCAGACAATGCCGGGAGGAATGGTTTCGTCCAATGAGGCCGGAACGTGCTTCTTTCTTTGAAGCATTGGATTCTTCTTTGTCTTTGGCCTCGGCAGTGCAGGCATCGTGGCCTTGATAATGGCCTTCAGACTGTCCCGATCATCCACATCGGTAATCAGGAAATGTTCCTTGGCCCCGGGGTAAGGAGGGCGCATCACGACATCATTCAGCTGTGCTGCGCCCTGGAATGTAGGCTTTATATACAGTTTGTTATCGCAGATAAGGCCGAAGATGACGCCATCGCAGTAGATGCAATAGTCGCCCATCATCTTCTTGACGGTTATCTCCCCGGCGCCCGAGCACTGGTCGATGATGAATTGTACAAAGTCTGCGTTACTTGCCATTCTATATTCGGCGGCTTTTCAGTTGAACAGTATCAAGGCTCTTCGATAAATCAGAATATTTTATCGTGCTTTGGTAGTCTCCAGATGAAGGAACAGAGCAAAGATACATTCAAAGACAATCATCACAGCCGCAAGAGCGAGCCCTCCAAATTTCAGACTGACAAACAGGCTGATTATCGGAATGACAATGGAGGCTATCAGATAAGACTTGGATTCATATAGCCAACTGAAAGGCATCAGGTGAGCACCAAATACCATTGCAAATACCATTAGCATATTCTCCGGAGAGGCTTGAAACATCCACATCGGAATGAGCAGATAGATAAACTGGTTGATAGAAAACAACAGCCCAAGCTTTGATAGTGGGTTTTCTTTGTTTTGAAAATCCACACCTATGAACTTTGAAATCAACAATGCAACAGGCATAAGTGGCGCAGTGCAGCAAAAGATGGCGAGATTCTTCGTCAGAATCGTCCAGCCTGTCAGTTCCACGAAAAAAATCAACGTCCAGATTACAATTGAGGCCAAGATAAAATGAAGCCCCTTCTTTTGCTTCACTATGCACTCCTGCCTCAACTCATCAAGCTTTTCGTAATTCATATTCACCCGATTTATCGTCATAAATATAGATAAATTTTTCTTTAGAATCAATTGCTTGAAATGTCTAGTCCTGAAAAAAGCTTACATTTTTGGTAAACTCTTTTCAGGACGATACATTTGACGTGACACGTACATCGCTGAATTACAGTCGATTACATAAATTACCCTTCCGGAACCGGAGAGGTGATTTTCGTTAATGATTCTTAATCAATAAGATACTAGTCACGCATCATTGGACATTGATGGTGGCGTGGTGTCTTGTGGGGCCTTTTCTGTGGAGTAGTGTAATGTTCCTGCGTGGTGAGAGGGGGGGGAATGGAATTGTGATGTACCAAGTGCAGCAGGATAGAGTGAAGTGCCGTGAACCTGGCTTTAATAAGGAATATGGGAATAAACAAGGTGCAATGTGCAGGACGGACCTCCTAAACGTTATATGATGGTGGGGTAGGGGGCTGTCCTGAATCGTGAATTTGTGTGGGCGGGCTAGAAGATGACGTTGAAGTCAAGGATGTTCTTGTCGCAAAAAGTTCCGGTGACGCGAGTCTTGTCGATAAGGGCTCCGTCAGGGGACGGTACGTCAGATGTGTAACTACCCGGAAAACCGCCATGTGAAGTTCCGGCGGAAGCGGAGGTGGCGGCAGAGGCAGAGTCAGAGGAGGCGGCGGAGGCGGCGACGGAGGAGGAGGCAGAGGCAGAGTCAGAGGCGGAGCGGGCCAGAAGCGGCTGACGATCACTGAGTTCGATGGCTATGAGGTCGCTGGTACGGATGTAGATCATCCTTGTCGCTTCGACAAGAGCCTCTTCGATGATTTCGATTTTTTTCGATCCTGTCCGGAAGATCTGGCGTCCGTCCTGAAGGAGGGTGAATATGTTTCCGTCCAGGGAAAGGGTCACCGGGTTGAAGAATGGGGCGGGGAGGAAAGAGGTGTGGTCCAGACAACAGGCGGTGGCGAATGATTCAGGGGAATCCACAATCATATTCTCCGGGTATAGAAGGAGGCCATAGCCTACCGCGTCGTAATATCTGGACGCAAATCGAAGTCCGACACTTCGTCCTGGCTTCAGTACCCTTGCGAACACGACCGGTGTCCACGACACCTCCTCCACGAATTCCGGAGCGAAGAAATCCTCATTGTCCTTCTCCCAAGTCGTGTCCGGCCGTACTATAATGTGGCCGTTCGCTGTCTTTACAATAATATTCATTAAAAAAGCTTTCCGCCCTGGAACTTGCCGCGCAGCCTGCTGACGGCATCGTTCAAGGCCTCGCTGTCAAGAGGCTTTGCAAGGGCCTCGCGCCGCTCTTTCTCGAACTGTGCCTTAAGCCTCGCGAACTGACTCTTCGTGTCCATCGTGAAATCACCGTTCTCCACCCAGGCGAAGTACGACGGCTCAGTCTCGAAAATCTCTCTGACGGTCTTGCCTTTATGCTTTCCGAAATTGATCATTGGAACATCATCCTTTCCCAGTACGATCCGTCCGGCATAGTCCACTGTGCGGGGACGGCCGGCGACACCGGAAAGGAAGTCAACACTGTTTTTGAGCACGACTTCGTGGTACTTGTCCGCTGTCTGGTACATCTCCAGCTGGCCTTTCAGGACTTCGTAAGTCGCCAAGGTGTCTGCTTCTGCGGAATGGGCGTTTTCAAAATCCTCACCGCCGCAGTAGAACCTGTATGCCGCTCGCAGGTTGCGTGGCTCCATATAATGGTAGATCGTCTGGACATCGACCATCTGCTTGGAATGCAGATCGACCTCGGTCTTGTCAAGCATCTCCTGAGCCTTTGCCTTCCTGTCGGCCGGAGTCGCAGGATCGTTTACCTTTTTAAGGCTGTACGAACGCACCCTCTCTATCTCCTCTGCAAGCATCGGGAGATCGAACTTCGCGGAATTGAACCCGGCCAGATCCGCATCATAAAGCCATTCCACAACCTCCTGCGCAATCTGGATGAACTTCGGCTCATCCTTGACATCCTCGTCCTTGATTCCATTTATCTCAGAAGCCTTAGGGTCAATCGGTTTCTGACAATTCTTGGCATAGTCCCACGGACAGACACGCCAAGTCTTTACCTCGTGATGGCCGTCAGGAAAGACCTTCACGAAACTGAGTTCCACGATGCAGTCACTGACGATGTTCAGGCCTGTGCTCTCAATGTCAAAGAAAAGCAGAGGCTTCTTAAGGGATAGTTCCATTCAAGAATGATTTTACTGAACCATTATAGGCATCAGGATGCCGCAGATCTTCTCGCTCTCGGCATCTTCCTCCGAAGGTACGATCAAAGCGGCGCGACGGGCGTCGGCGAACTTCATCACGACGGTCTCGCAACTCATATTCGCAAGAATCTCCGTGAGGAAAGTGGATTTGAACCCGATGGAAAGCTCGTCACCTGAATAGTCGCAAGTAACCTTTTCGTAGGCTGCGATAGCGAAACCCAGGTCCTGTGCAGTGATCTCCATCTGTCCCGGCTTGAGTTCGAGCTTGATGTGGTTGGAAGCCTTGTTCGCGCAGACGGCCACTCGTCTTACGGTGTTGAGGAACTTGACCCTGTCGATCTTCAGGACGGAGGAATTGTTCTGAGGAATCACATCGCGGTACTTCGGGTACTTGCCGACAATCAGCCTGCAGACCATCGTTGTCCTGCCGAATGTAAAGACCACGGTGCTTGAGTCAAATGCGATCTCAACCTTCTCATCGTCCTTTCCGACAATCGACTTCAGGACAGAGGCCGGCTTCTTGTGCAGGATGAACGAGCACTTTTCAGGAGCGGTTGCATCCTTGGTCGTGTAGCAGATGAGTTTATGCGAATCGGAAGCCACAAGAGTAGTGGAATCCTTGTCGAAATCAAAGAATATACCGTTCATCGCCGGACGGATTTCATCGTCTGCGGTGGCGTAGATCGTACCGTTGATGCCTTCAATCAGGCTTTCGGCAGGAAAGACGATCTTTTCAGCATCCTCGCCTGTGCCCTTGATCTCAGGGTAATCCTCGGCAGGGAAGAACGGAAGCACGGAATTGCCGCTCGTCCAGTTGCACTCTATCGAACTGTCGTTTGCAGTCCTGATCGATACGGGCTGGTCAGGAAGTTCCTTCAGCAAGTCGATGATATGTCTCGCTGGTACCGCGATCTTTCCTTCCTCTTCCGTCGTGTCCACTTCTATCTCGGTCCTCAAGGTGAGTTCCGAATCCGATGCCGTCACCTCAAGAATGCTGCCCCTGAGGTCAAACAGAAAGTTTTCAAGAATCGGCAGTGCGGACTTGGCCGGGATAGCCTTGGAGATGTCCATCAGACCTTTGAGGAGTTCTGTGCTTGATACGTTGAATTTCATTTTCTAGTGTTTTTGATTAGCTG
>CAYFVE010000107.1:7646-8082 GCA_964346605.1 uncultured Muribaculaceae bacterium
ACAAATATAGCAATATTCCCTGAATATTTCCTCACTCTGTGGCATCTTATTTGAAAAATCAAATACCCGGAAATTTTTAATTAACGATAAATATGTCAGAAATGAAAAAGGGATTTGTTACAGTGCTGCTTTCAGTGTTGCTGAGCATACTGGCAGCCTATGGCGTCGTAAAAGCGGCGAATGTGAATGAAGGGGACAATATGACATCAACAACCGATGGCACCGTCACCAGGACTGTCAATCTGGCACAGTCTGACTACCCTGACCTGACTTATGCCGCGGAAGCTTCAGTTGAAGCGGTCGTCTATGTGGAAGTGACTGCGACACAGCAGTACCAGATCGACGATCCTTTTTACAGGTTCTTCTTCGGGGAAACTTCCCCTCAGTCCAGGCAGGTCCAGGGCAGCGGCTCGGGAGTCATCATCCGTCAGGACGG
>CAYFVE010000108.1:0-8012 GCA_964346605.1 uncultured Muribaculaceae bacterium
TCATTCCTCCCGGGAAGGCGTAGTTCTCAAGAACAATCTGATGGATGATTCCCGCACCCGGCTTCCAGTAGTCTATGCCGTATCTGGAGGATGCCGTACGGAGGAATTCATATACTTCCTGATTGGCAGTCACCGCCGCCGGGAGATCTTTGCCGACGCCCTTGTGCGCGCGTATAAGGTGGTCGCAGTGGACCGATGCCGGTATAGCGACAGAGTCCTTTCCGGCGCTCATGAACTGAAGGATCGCCATCTGTGCGGTCGCATCCTGCATGGCGGCTCGGTCCGGACGGAAAACGGCATAGTCCGTTCCTCTCTGCAGGGGACGGATCTCTTCTTTATTGTAGAGATGTGCGTAAAGAATCTTTTCTGACAACGTCAAGGGACGTCCGAGCACGTCACGGACAACCTTCAAATCAAAACAAGGCATAATGACACTAAAACTTACTTCGCACAAGATACGAAATAAAAATTACATTCTGTTAGTTCCGCTCCTTTTATTAAGGAAAAAATCCTTCATAAGAGCGCTGCATTCTTCTGCCAAAACGCCTGCCTGGACATCTGTCTTGGGGTGCAAGAGGGTAGGAGAGAATAAAGAGAAGCCACGTTTCGGATCGATAGTTCCATACACTATCCTTCCAATTTGAGCCCAGTTTAAAGCGCCTGCACACATAGGGCAAGGCTCTACAGTGACGTACAAGGTACAATCTGTAAGGTATTTTCCTCCCATAGCCTCGGTCGCCGCCGTTATGGCGATCATCTCGGCGTGCGCGGTCGGATCGTGGAGCCTCTCTGTCATATTATGGCCTTTGCCGATGATCCTGCCTTTGCAGACCACGACGGCTCCGACGGGGATTTCATCCTCATCGTATGCGGCCTGCGCTTCTCTTAGCGCTTCGTTCATATATTTCTCGTCGATGTCCATATTGACGCAAAGATACAAAAAAGAGGTCGTCCCATGATGTGCCCCCCAAAAGTTGGACGGTTTAACATTAAAAGTCTATTGGTAAAGAGTTCGGTATTGCACCGGACTCTTTCCTTTTAGTCTCAGCTTGATACGGTCATTGTTGTAGTAGTTGATGTAGGAGCGAAGCTCCTTTTCGAACTCGTCAACCGAAGACCATTCATGCAAATATAACAACTCCGTCTTCATAAGTCCAAAGAAGTTCTCCATCATAGAGTTGTCAAGGCAGTTGCCTTTTCTGGACATGCTTTGGATAATTCCGTGATTTTTAAGCATTTGTTGATATCTTACATGCTGATAGTGCCATCCCTGATCGGAGTGCATAATCATCCCGTCAGTATCCTTCACCTTCCTGAAGGCTTTATTCAGCATTGTAAACACCATTCTCAGGTCAGGACTTGAGGATATGGAATATGAGATTATCTCTCCATTGAACATGTCAAGTGGCGCACGTACATTCTTTTGCTTGATCAAGGCACTTTCACCATACTGTTTGTATGATTCCCAAAGTCTTAATAATAACTGATTGGCGATACCGAACTTACAATGTATGTAATTACGGCTGTAACCATCTTCCAGCATATGCATATACTTCAATCGTTCAGCATAGCCGTGTTTCTTTAATTTTGACATAACAAAACCCCGAAAGTTTTTTGTCTAACTTTCGGGGTTCATGTCACCAAAGGGCGGCCTCTTATCTTTCTTCGCAAAGAACGGCGATTACCATCTGTCCTCAGATGAAACGGTCAGTTTCTTGCGGCCGTGACGGCGGCGGGATGCGAGCACACGGCGGCCATTGGCGCTTGACATTCTCTCACGGAAACCGTGCTTGTTCACACGCTTGCGTCTTGAAGGTTGAAATGTTCTTTTCATATCTAGATATTTTATATTTTCTCAAAAGGGAATGCAAATTTAAGCCTTTTACTGTAAAATGCAAAATATTTCCGTTGATTTTTGATTTTTATACAGGTTTCCCACCTTGACTGCCTGTCTTGGTGGAAAATAATGCCGTTGATTTAAACTTTTAAATAATTCGATAATTTTTTGTTTTGTCAAAATAATTAACTATACTTGTCACATAAACCAAAGAACTTGATATTATGATTGTCACAACCACTCCATCGATCGAAGGAAAAACGATAGTTGAGTACAGAGGTGTAGTTTTCGGAGAAGTAATCTCCGGAATCAATTTCTTCAAGGATTTTTCCGCCGCCATCAGAAACATCGTCGGAGGCCGTTCGGGATCCTATGAACAGGAACTTGTCCAGGCGAGATCCCAGGCTATGGATGAACTGAAGCAGCGTGCCACCGAGGCCGGTGCCAATGCTGTAGTCGGGATTGACATCGACTATGAAGTCCTGGGCGCGGACAACGCCATGCTGATGGTCACCGCTTCCGGCACGGCTGTTATCGTGAAATAAAGTTAACCATATTGACGTCCGATGGTGTGCGGAAAGGGGAATCACCTGATGTCTATCACGAATTTGCCGTCGAAATAGGCGTCTGGAATCCAGTTGCCTACAGCCCAGGTCGAGACAGAGCCGCGTGGACGTCTGAACCGTCCCATCATTTCTCCGATCTCCGAGGCGACGTCTCCACCCTTCAGGTAGAGGATGCTGTCCGCATATTTCCCCTTGACCCACGGGTAGAAATCTGTCAGGGATGCGACTGCCCGAGACACTACGAAATCGAAACTCTCATCAAGAGACTCCGCCCTGGCGTTTACCACATTGACATTCCTTAGTTCCAGCAGCGACGAGATCTCGCGGGCCACGACGGTTTTCTTCCCTACGGAATCATACAGTGTGAAATGTACGCAGGGGAAAAGAACCGCAAGCGGAATCCCCGGAAAACCACCGCCTGTTCCAAGATCCAGTACTTTCAGGCAGCCGTTGCCGTCTGAAGGGACTGTGAAGCGTGAATAGTCCTCCGGCCTCCTGACTTTGAGATACTCTGCGATGGCCAGGGAATGCAGGACGTGGTGGGCGTAAAGCCCGTCTATGTCCTTTCGCGAGACAACGTTGATCCTGGCATTCCACTCTCGGTAGCCTCCTTCCATCAGACGGAACTTTTCCATCTGGTCATCAGTCACTTCCGGGAAAGAGTCCCGTACAAATCCCTCGAATTCATAAAAATCCATAATGACTATTCCTCCTCTATTTTCGCTCTAAGGTCATCTATTATCCTCTTTGCGCGTCGGATGCGGGTCTTGACCGTATTGAGTTCAAGGTCGAGATTCTCCGCGATTTCGTTGTATTTCATTCCGTCGATCAGACGTTTGCGGGCCACTTCCCTGTAAAGTTCCGGCAGCCGGTCGATGTATTTCACGCGTTCTTCCTCATATTCATTCTGTATCAGTGAATTGAGTGCGTCTTCGCTCTGGTCGGGGATTCCTTCGACTCCGGAGTTCTGAGCATCGTCGTCCAGATATATTATCTGATTCTTGGGGTGGATCCGCTGCTCTGTTTCAAGCGAGTCCAAGGCGGTGTTGCGTGCAATTGTACAGAGCCAGGTCAGAAACTGGCTCTTCTTCTGATCGTAAGTCTGGATCTGGCGGAAAGCCTTCTCGAAACTTCGCGAGCAGATGTCATCCACATCGTAGTCGTCAATGTTCTTGAATCTAGTCTTGATGTAGGACCGCAGCTGGTCGATGTGCCGATCCCACAGGGCGGTGAAGGCAAGTCCGTTGCCGCTCTTCGCCAGAATGATCAGTTCATCAATAGGCTTCAAGCCAGTTCTTGCCATAATTGCACTCTACTGTGAGCGGAACGCTCAGTTTCACAACATTTTCCATCTGATCCACTACTATGGCCTTCAGAGCATCGATTTCCTCCCGCGCCGCGTCGAACACAAGTTCATCGTGGATCTGCAGCACCATCTTCGACTTGAGGCCGGCTTCGGTAATCTTCCGGTCCACGCCGATCATCGCAAGTTTGATGATGTCCGCTGATGTGCCCTGAATCGGGGCATTGACGGCATTCCTCTCGGCAAGCGCCCTCATCGTAGCATTCTTTGCATTGATTTCGGGAATATATCTCCTTCTTCCGAAAATCGTCTCGACGAATCCTGTCTCGCGGGCCGCGACCTTGGTGTCCTCGATGAAGGACATTATTGAAGGGAATGCGGCGAAATAGTCGTCTATGATCTTCTGGGCCTCCTTGCGCCCTATCCTCAAACGCTGTGAAAGGCCGAAAGCGGAAATGCCGTACATAATGCCGAAGTTTGCGGTCTTGGCGATGCGTCTCTGGTCCTGAGTCACTTCCCCATAAGGAATTCCGAATATTCTCGCAGCTGTCGCTGAATGGACATCAATCCCATCCTTGAAGGCGCTGATCAGATGTTGGTCGCAACTGAGATGCGCCATAATCCTCAATTCAATCTGTGAATAGTCTGCCGAGAGAATGAACCCATCCGGAGAGCCGGGCACGAAGGCCTTGCGGATTTCGCGGGCAGGGTCTGTCCTGATCGGGATATTCTGAAGATTCGGACCGGAAGAACTAAGGCGGCCTGTCGAAGTCAGAGCTTGGTTGAAGGTCGTATGGACCTTGCCGTCCGTTGGGTCGATGTAGCCTGGGAAAGGTTCGATGTAGGTGGAAAGGAGCTTCTTGACCCCTCTGTATTCAAGTATCTCGTCTATCACAGGGCTCCGGTCAGCGATGTCGAGGAGTGTTGCTTCGTCTGTCGAGTATGTTCCGTTGGCGTTCTTCTTAGGCTTTGTGGAAAGTTTCATCTTGTCGAAGAGAACCTCGCCGATCTGCTTGGGGGAACTGACATTCAAGCCCGGTTCTCCTGTCATCTCCCGGATGTTCGCCTCGCGCCTGACCATATCGGTCCGGAGATGCTCCGTAAAATTCTTAAGAGTGCCGAGATCGACTTTGATCCCATTGCGCTCCATCTTGGACAGAACTTTCAGAAGAGGCTCCTCCATCTTCTCGTACAGTTCCTTATGGCCAGTCTTGTCCAACTCGGAAACCAGTTTTTCAGCAAGCATAAGCAGCACCGCAGCCTCCTTGCTCCTGTCGGCTTCGGACTCATCTTCCGGAATGTCTTCGAACAGCGAGCCGGTGGATGCGCCGGCCTTGCTGCCGGATGTTTCAAGAGAGACACCGAGGTAACCAAGCGAAAGTACGTCGATCTTGTGGCTTTTTTCAGGGTCTATGAGATAATGCATCAGAGGGATGTCGAAGAGAGTGCCCTTCAGCCCTATTCCTTCTGCGGCAAGGACATTCATCTGCTTTTTCAGATCGTCGCCGCATTTCGGGATCTCAGGGTTCTCCAGGACTTCCTTGAAATCTTCAGGTTTTCCTTTCGCGACTTTATAGTCCTTCCCATCGGCTGCAGCGGCGGTGACATTGCCGTTTCCGGTGATGATGGAAAGTCCTGTCCACGAGCCTGGCGATGAGCCGGGTTTCGCAGCCAGTCCTGAAATGACTGAAGGCTGGACCGGTACGATCTCAAAAGACTGCTCTTCCTTGACGGAAGCAGCTGGAGCCGCATGCCCAAGGTAGCGTTTCAGCGAATTGAACTCGTATTTTTCAAACAGGTCTGCCAGTTCAGGTCCATAGGCCTGGTCCACCCTCATATCCTCGGTCCTGACATCAACTTCGATGTCGGTCCTGATGGTGACCAGTTCCTGGCTGAGCCCAATGTGCTCCTCCGCATCCACGAACATCTGTTTCTGTTTCGGAGTGAGTTCATCCAGGTGGCTGTATATTCCTTTGACCGAACCGTACTTCGCTACGAGTTTCCCTGCCCCGACTTCTCCGACGCCCTTGACTCCCGGAACATTGTCCGCAGTGTCCCCGCAGATTGTCAGCATATCTATGACCTGGAGAGGGGAGCGGATTCCGTATTTTTCACAGATTTCCTTTACGCCGATGATCTCGTTTTCGCCTCCAGCCTTCCCCGGTTTGTATTGCCAGATGTGGTCTTCGATCAGTTGGCCGTAGTCCTTGTCCGGGGTGACCATATAGACATCCAGCCCTTCCCGGGCGCTGCGCTTTGCCATCGAACCTATGACATCGTCCGCCTCGAATCCCATTTTCATAAGGGTTGGAATATTCAATGCCCTGCAGAGGTCCTGAAGGGGCTCGAGCGCATCAATGACCAGTTGCGGAGTTTCCGCCCTGTTGGCTTTGTACTCCGAGAACATCTGATTCCTGAAGGTTCCTCCCGGTGGGTCGAAGGCAACGGCGCGATACTCAGGCTTCTCTCTTTCGAGACGTCCGAGCATGTACTTCGTGAAGCCGTACAGAATTGACATATCGGCTCCTTTGGAATTGATCATCGGCCTTCGGAGAAAGGCGTAGTACATCTTGAACACGAGGGCGTGTCCGTCGATGAAGAATATTTTTCCGGGCATCTGGTTCTATGTTTGAAACAAAGATACTCAAAAAGTTTCAATGTTTCATACTATGCTCATCTTTGCAGTTTCCTGGGCGGCTATCACCTTGTCGCACCAAAGGTCGAACTCCGGATCATCAATCTGGAGTTCCGTGTGCTCGAGCGCATAGGCAACGCAATGGCGGACGCCTTCGTGGAATCTTGTGACAGCCTGGAATCCGGGAACAGCTCGCTTCAGCTTGCTGCAGTCGAAGACCACGGTGGCGGCCTTGTCCCCGATGAGGTTGCCTGTCAGATCATAGCCTTCAGGGCAGACTGCCGCAAGGAATCCGGATGAAACATAGTAAGGATTAAGAGTGACCCCCAGCGCTTTCGCCACGCATTCGTAAATCTGTGTCCAGGAAATGGATTCGTCGCTCATTATCTGGAAAGCCTCTCCGATAGCCTTGGGATTGCCGATAAGGCCTATGAAGCCCTTTGCGAAGTCTTCGTTCCAGGTCAGCGTCCATAGAGACGAGCCGTCTCCGTGGATGATGACCGGTTTTCCTTCGAGCATCCTCTTAAGTACAGGCCAGCTGCCTTTCGGACCGTGCACGCTGAGAGGCACCGCCCTTTCACAGTATGTATGGCTGGGGCGGATGATCGTGACAGGGAAGCCGTTTTCCCGGTACTCCTTCATCAGAATATCCTCGCAGGCTATTTTGTCTCTTGAGTACTGCCAGTAAGGGTTGGCAAGGGAAGTACCCTCAGTGATCACGTGGCTGGCAGCCGGCTTGTTGTATGCCGAAGCTGAACTGATGTACATATATTGGCGTGTACGTTCCTTGAAAAGCCTTATGTCACGCCTGACCTGGTCCGGGAGGAAACCGATGAACTCGCAGACAGCATCGAAGCAGGTGTCCCCAATCTGCTTGAGGACACTATCTTCATCGTTGATGTCGGCAATGACCTGCTTTACGTTTGCCGGGACCTCTGTCTTCCTTGTCCCCCTGTTCAGGAGCCAGAGTTCATTGCCGCTGGCAGCCAATTGACTTGTGATGGCACTGCTGATGGTTCCGGTACCGCCGATTATCAGAATCTTCATCACCTCGCCATCCTGTAGATTTCCACCATATCGGCCTCTTTGAGCACCTTCAAGCCTCCTACGGTGATCGTGCCGTTGTGGCTGCATTTGCGTGCCATCTCAAGAATCTCCTCATCGGAAATTTCCTTGCCGATCAGTTCGTGAATACTGGTAGGCATTCCGATCTCGTGGTAGAACTTCTCTACGGCTTCTATGCCGCGGTTTGCAGTTCCTTCCGGATCCGAGAAGTCGTTGGGAACGTCCATCACGTTGACTGCGAACCGCACGAAGCGGCTAAGGTTCTCTCGCATCGTGTACCGTGCCCAGCTTGGCCAGACTGCAGCTAGGCCTGCTCCGTGTGTGACATCGAACATTCCGCTGAGCTCGTGCTCAAGCTGATGGGTAGCCCAGTCCTCTTCGACACCGCAGCCGGTGAGTCCGTTGTGGGCGATGCTTCCGCCCCACATGATCTGCGCGCGGTAGCGGTAGTTCCCAGGATCCTTGAGAACCTCGAATATTGCGTTCTTCATACTTTTCAGGACAGTCTCCGCCAGATTGGTTGTGAAATCCATATCGTCATCCTTCGTGAAGTAACGCTCCATAGTGTGCATCATCATATCGGTGACACCGGCGGCGGTCTGGTAT
>CAYFVE010000109.1:0-458 GCA_964346605.1 uncultured Muribaculaceae bacterium
CTGACTACGTAAAGAACATGGTTACAGGTGCTGCTCAGATGGGCGGTGCGATTCTGGTAGTCGCTTCGACTGATGGTCCTATGCCTCAGACTCGCGAGCACATCCTTCTTGCACGTCAGGTGAACGTTCCTAAGATTCTCGTCTTCATGAACAAGGTTGACCTTGTTGACGACGCCGAGATGCTTGACCTCGTCGAGATGGAAATCCGCGACCTCCTCGCATTCTACAAATTCGATGAGAACTGCCCTATCATCCGTGGTTCCGCCCTTGGCGCACTCAACGGAGAGAAGGAGTGGGAAGACAAGGTAATGGAGCTTATGGATGCTGTTGATGAGTACATTCCGCTTCCAGTTCGTCAGAACGAAAAGCCGTTCCTTATGCCTATCGAGGACATCTTCTCAATCACCGGTCGTGGTACCGTTGTTACCGGCCGTATCGAGGCAGGTACAATCCACGTC
>CAYFVE010000109.1:468-3749 GCA_964346605.1 uncultured Muribaculaceae bacterium
CAATGACCCTGTAGAGCTCGTCGGCTTCGGTGACGCTCCTAAGAGCACGGTCTGCACAGGCGTTGAGATGTTCCGCAAGCTTCTTGACCAGGGTGAGGCCGGAGACAATGTAGGTCTTCTTCTCCGTGGTATCGACAAGAAGGAAGTCAAGAGAGGTGAAGTCGTTGCAAAGCCAGGCTCAATCACTCCTCACAAGCACTTCAAGGCTCAGATCTACGTCCTCAAGAAGGAAGAGGGTGGACGTCACACTCCATTCCACAACCATTACCGTCCTCAGTTCTTCATCAGAACCCTTGACGTTACCGGTGAGATCACCCTTCCTGAAGGAGTCGAGATGGTTATGCCAGGCGACAACGTTGAGATCGATGTTCAGCTCATCACTCCTGTAGCCCTCAACGAAGGTCTTCAGTTCGCTATCCGCGAAGGTGGACGTACCGTAGGCGCAGGCCAGGTCATCAAGATTGTTGACTAATTCGCTATATCAAGGCGGGACTCAAACGCCCCGCCTTTCATAGGGGAATAGAACAAGGGTAGTTCAGCGGTCTCCAAAACCGTCGATGTGGGTTCGAATCCTGCTTCCCCTGCAAAATATCAAAGGTTACGATTTGGTAATTGTTTAACAGACATTGCATCCGCTTCCAATTTGCGATGTCCATTAAATGCAAAGATGAGAAAGTTCATTAACTATTGCAAAGAGTCCTACGTGGAACTCACCAATAAGGTCACTTGGCCAACCTGGGACAAGCTTCAGAGCTCTGCCCTTCTGGTTATGGTCGCGACAGTGATTCTCGCTCTGGTACTCTTCGTAATCGACTTCGCTTTCGAGCATCTGATGACAGCGATTTACACATTGTAATTTTTATTAGATTACCATGGGTGATATGAAATGGTATGTCCTCAGGACAGCAGGAAGCAAGGAAAAGAAGGCCGCTGATTATCTTGTGAAGGAGATCGAGCGCGCCAATCTGCAGGATCAGGTCGCACAGGTGCTTGTTCCGACTAAGCGTGAGATTGTGACAAAGAATGGAAAGAGGAAAGTGGTTGAAAGACTGCTTTACCCAGGTTACGTTCTTATCCAGGCCCAGCTGAGTCCGGAACTTGAATTCATTATCCGCAGCGAGGTTCCTGGAATGTCAGGCTTCCTTACTGAAAAAAGGACATCCGGAAATATGACCGAAAGGGTTCCTGTGCCTATCAGGGATGACGAGGCGCAGAACATCATCGGTAATCAGGATGAAAGTGTGGAAAGCCCGGCAGAGACAGAAGTCAATTTCGAGGTCGGCGAATCAGTCAGGATCACCGACGGTCCGTTCAGCGGTTTCAGTGGAACCGTAGATGCGATCGAGGAAGACAGAAGCAAATTCAAGGTTATAGTTGTGATCTTCGGCAGAAAAACCCTGCTGGAACTCAGCTTTACTCAAGTAACAAAAGAATAACAGACAATTATGGCAAAAGAAGTTACCGGATTCATCAAGCTCCAGATCAAAGCAGGAGCCGCTAATCCAGCACCTCCGGTAGGACCGGCTCTCGGTTCCAAAGGCTTGAACATTATGGACTTCTGCAAGCAGTTCAACGCCGCAACCCAGCAGAGCGCCGGCAAGATCCTGCCTGTAGTGATTACCGTCTATTCAGACAAGTCTTTCACCTTCGAGGTAAAGCAGCCGCCTGTAGCGATTTCCCTTAAGGAAGCAGCGAAAACCCAGAAAGGCTCCGGAGAGCCAAACAGAAGGAAGGTCGCTTCCGTCACCTGGGACCAGGTCAAGGCGATTGCTGAAGGCAAAATGCCTGACCTCAATGCCTTTACTCTCGCGTCCGCAATGAAAATGGTTGCAGGCACTGCAAGAAGTATGGGTATCAGGGTCACCGGAGAATTTCCTGAGAACCTTTAATTTTTCACAAGCAACATGAGTAGAATCACAAAGAATCAGAAGGCCGTCGCAGCAAAGTACGACGCTTCAAAATTATACACTCTTGCCCAGGCGTGTGAAATGCTGAAGGACATCACCTACACGAAGTTCGATGCATCGGTGGAATTGACGACAAATCTTGGCGTTGACCCTCGCAAGGCGAACCAGATGATTCGCGGCGTTGTCACCCTTCCTCACGGAACCGGCAAGACAATGAGAGTTCTCGTACTCTGCACTCCCGACAAGGAGAATGAGGCTAAGGAAGCCGGCGCGGATTACGTAGGTCTCGATGAATATGTAGATAAGATCAAGGCCGGCTGGACGGATGTGGATGTGATCATCTGCACCCCTTCAGTTATGGCAAAGGTCGGTGCTCTCGGACGTATCCTCGGACCAAGAGGACTTATGCCGAACCCTAAGACCGGCACCGTTACTATGGAAGTCGGCAACGCCGTAAAGGACGTCAAGGGTGGCAAGATCGATTTCAAGGTTGACAAGACCGGAATCATACATGCAGCCATCGGCAAGGTATCATTCACTCCTGAGCAGATCTGCGACAACGCGACCGCTCTCCTGAATGAGGTTCTCAAGCTGAAGCCTCAGGCTCTTAAGGGAACATATATGAAGAGTGCATCCATCTGCACCACGATGAGCCCTGGTATCAAGTTGGACGTTAAGGCATTCACTAGCGGAAGCGCTGAATAATAAGCATTCAAAGTCATGAAGAAAGAAATCAAAGAACAGGTCATTGAAAGCATTTCAGCAGAACTCCGGAAGTACCCTAACTTCTATCTTACGAACATCGAGGGACTGAATGCTGAAAAAACAGTAAAACTCCGCCGCGCCTGCTTTGAGCAGGGCATCAAGCTCAACGTTGTGAAGAACACCCTCTTCGCGCACGTGCTCAAGAATCAGGAGAATGAAGAACTCAAGCAGTTGCTTCCTATCCTCGAAGGCAATACGGCGATAATGTACAGCGAGACTCCTAACGGTCCTGCGAAGTTGATCAAGAAACTTCAGAAAGACCTCGGCGGCAAGCCTGAGCTCAAAGGCGCATACGTACAGGAGTGTGCCTTTGTAGGAGCTGAGAAACTCGACGAACTCTGCGCTATCAAATCCAGGGAAGAACTCATTGGAGACATCGTTTCTCTCCTTCAGTCCCCTATGCGCAATGTCATCTCTGCACTGCAGAATGGCGGCGGACAGACAATCGCAGGTCTCGTCAAGACTCTCTCGGAAAAAGAAGAAAAATAATAACAATAAACAATTTAATATTTATCAATTATGGCAGATGTAAAAGCACTTGCAGAAGAGTTGGTTAACTTGACTGTAAAAGACGTTCAGGAACTCGCAAAGGTTCTCAAGGATGAGTAT
>CAYFVE010000109.1:3759-7594 GCA_964346605.1 uncultured Muribaculaceae bacterium
CTGCAGTAGCAGTAGCAGGTCCAGCCGCAGCAGCAGACGCTGCTCCAGCTGAGCAGACAGAGTTCGATGTAGTCCTCAAATCAGCCGGAGCCGCTAAGCTTCAGGTTATCAAGGCTGTCAAGGAAGCCCTTGGCCTTGGACTCAAGGAAGCTAAGGACCTCGTAGACGGCGCTCCTGCAACTGTTAAGGAGAAGGCCTCAAAGGCTGAAGCCGAGCAACTGAAGGCTGTCCTCGAAGAGGCAGGTGCTGAAGTTGAGGTTAAATAACCCGGCTTCCCCTGGCGGGAAAAAATTCAGGTTTAGAGCCTAGGCAGGCTCTAAACCTTTTTGTCGTATTAAGTTTTTCTCCATTTCCTAAAGGCAGAACATGTCAAATAAGACTAACAACAAGCGAATAATGTTCGCTACATCAAAGATTCTGGAATATCCTGACCTTCTGGAAGTTCAGTTGAAATCATTCAAGGATTTCTTCCAGTTGGAGACAACGCCGGAAAACAGGAAGAACGAAGGTCTCTTCCAGGTGTTTCAGGAAATATTCCCGATCGAAGACACGAGAAACAACTACAAGTTGGAGTTCATCGACTATTTCATCGATCCTCCTCAGTATTCGATCGAAGAGTGTCTTGAGAGAGGGCTTACCTACAATGTTCCTCTGAAAGCAAAACTCCGCCTTTCGTGCACTGATCCGGAGCACGAGGACTTCGACACGAAAGTCCAGGATGTGTACCTCGGCAATATTCCGTATATGACGCCGGCCGGCACATTCATCATCAACGGATCTGAAAGAATCATCGTTTCCCAGCTGCATCGCTCCCCAGGCGTATTCTTCAACCAGAGCATGCACGCCAACGGAACGAAACTGTATTCAGCCAGAATCATCCCGTTCAAGGGATCCTGGATTGAATTCGCGACGGACATCAACAATGTGATGTACGCCTACATCGATCGTAAGAAGAAGCTTCCGGTAACGACTCTCCTCCGCGCGATCGGTTACAATTCAGACAAGGACATCATTGACATATTCGGTCTTGCAGACGAAGTCAAGGTCTCAAAGAAGAGTCTGGAAGAGAACAAGGGCCGCAAACTTGCAGCCAAGGTTCTCAAGACTTGGACAGAGGATTTCGAGGACGAAGACACCGGAGAGGTGATTCCTATCGAAAGGACGATCCCTATCGTAGAAAGGGGTGAAGAACTCGACGAGGACACCATCGCAAGGATTTCAGACACCGATGTCAAGACGATCCTCCTCCAGAAAGATGAGACCAATTCAAATGAATATGCGATCATCTTCAACACTCTCCAGAAGGACCCGACCAACACGGAGATAGAGGCAGTCAACTACATCTACAAACAGCTCCGCAATTCGGAACCGCCTGATGAGTCAACGGCACGCGACGTGATTGACAAGCTCTTCTTCTCTGAGAAGAGATACGATCTCGGCAACGTGGGCAGATTCCGCCTGAACAAGAAACTCGGCCTCACCACCGACCCTGAGGTGAGGGTGCTCACGCAGAACGACATAATCGAGATCATCAAGTATCTCATCCAGTTGATCAACTCAAAGGCCACTGTCGATGACATTGACCATTTGAGCAACAGACGCGTGCGCACGGTCGGAGAACAGCTTGCCAACCAGTTCAGCGTAGGTCTTTCAAGGATGGCCAGAACCATCCGCGAGAGAATGAACGTTCGTGACAGCGAGCAGTTCAATCCTATAGACCTCATCAACGCGAAGACATTGTCTTCCGTCATCAATTCATTCTTCGGCACAAGCCAGCTGTCTCAGTTCATGGACCAGACCAATCCTCTGGCGGAAATCACGAACAAGCGTCGTCTCTCCGCCCTCGGACCGGGCGGTCTTTCACGAGACAGGGCCGGATTCGAAGTACGAGACGTCCATTACACTCACTATGGCCGCCTCTGTCCGATCGAGTCTCCGGAAGGTCCTAACATCGGACTTATCTCCTCGTTGTGCGTATATGCGAAGATCAACGACCTCGGTTTCATCGAGACCCCTTACCGTGAAGTAAATGACGGCAAGGTGGATCTTTCCGCTTCAGGCTGGCATTTCATGACAGCGGAAGAGGAAGAGAACAAACTTGTTTCTCTTGCAAAGGTCAAGATGAAGGATGACGGAACAATCCTTGACGACAGGATCCAGTGCCGCTATGAAGCTGACTTCCCGGTTGTTTCAAAGGAGCAGGTTGACTATATGGACGTAGCGCCTAACCAGATGGCTTCAGTCGCTGCGTCGCTCATCCCTTTCCTCGAGCACGATGACGCCCACCGGGCGCTTATGGGAGCAAATATGATGCGTCAGGCGGTTCCGCTTCTCAGTCCTGAATCCCCTATCGTGGGAACCGGACTTGAGGAGAGAGTCTGCCTGGACTCCAGAACCCAGTACCTCGCGGAACGCAGCGGTGAAGTCACCTACGTTGACGCAAAGGAGATCAGGATAAGATACGACAGGACAGACGACGAGAAATTCGTAAGTTTCGCGCCGGAAGAGACCGTTTACACACTTCCTATCTACAGAAGGACCAACCAGAGTACGACTGTGACATTGAAGCCTATCGTCCGTAAGGGAGACAAGGTTGTCGCTGGACAGGTGCTCACTGAAGGCTATGCGACCCAGAACGGTGAACTTGCCCTCGGACGCAACCTCAAGGTGGCTTTTATGCCTTGGAAAGGGTACAACTACGAGGATGCCATCGTACTTTCTGAGGAGATGGTAAAATGGGACGTTCTCACCTCTGTCCACGTCGATGAGTATCTTACCGAAGTCCGTGACACAAAGCGCGGTATGGAGGAACTAACTTCCGATATTCCTAACGTCAGCGAAGACGCCACGAAGGATCTTGACAGGCAGGGTATCATCAGAATCGGCGCACACATCGAACCTGGTGACATTATGATCGGCAAGATCACGCCTAAGGGAGAGAGCGACCCTTCTCCGGAAGAGAAGCTGCTCAAGGCCATCTTCGGAGACAAGGCCGGTGATGTGAAGGATGCTTCATTGAAGGCCAATCCTTCTCTGAGCGGCACCGTCATCAAGACAGCCCTTTACGCAAAGGCATCTAAGGAAGGCAACCGCAGAAGCGCCAAGTCTGACCAGAAAGCCAGACTGGAGGCCATCGAGGAAGACTTCGAAAAGAAGAAGGAGAAACTATACAATGATTTCCTAAAGAGACTCGCCGTCCTTGTAAAAGGCAAGAAGAGCGCTGGCGTCAGTGACCTCTACGGTGTTGAGATCATCCCTAAGGGAAAGGAAATCACGGCAAAGGTTCTCGAGACTATCGACTACCAGAACATAAACTCGAGCAAGTGGACCGCAGACAAGAATTCCAACGCTCTCATCCAGGATCTGATCAACAACTTCTGCATAACCCTCAAGGTGGCTGAAGCTGATTGCAAGAGACAGCAGGACAAGATCAAGGTCGGAGATGAGCTTCCTAACGGAGTGATGCAGCTTGCGAAGGTTTACATCGCGAAGAAGAGAAAGATCACTGTCGGCGACAAGATGGCCGGCCGTCACGGTAACAAGGGTATTGTGGCGAAGATCGTCCGCAAGGAGGATATGCCGTTCCTGGAGGACGGTACACCTGTGGACATCGTTCTGAACCCTCTTGGTGTACCTTCACGTATGAACCTTGGTCAGATTTATGAGACTGTGCTAGGTTGGGCCGGAGCGAAACTGGGAGTCAAGTTCAGCACCCCTATCTTCGACGGAGCGGACATCGACGAAATCTGCAATTATACCGACAAGGCCGGAGTGCCAAAGTACGGCAAGACCAACCTCAGGGACGGAGGCACAGGAGACTGGTTCGACCAGCCTG